>JACRFY010000074.1 GCA_016212565.1 Magnetospirillum sp.
CAGAATCTTGGTGATCGCCGCCGTCAGCGAGGTCTTGCCGTGGTCGACGTGACCGATCGTGCCGACGTTGCAATGCGGCTTGTTGCGCTCGAATTTCGCCTTCGCCATGGTCTTCTACTCCGTCCTCTCTATTGTCAGCCGGCCAACTTGGCGCGGATCTCGTCCGAGACGTTCTGGGGCACTTCGCTGTAGTGGTCGAAGTGCATGGTGTACTGGGCACGCCCCTGCGACATCGAGCGCAAGGTGTTGACGTAGCCGAACATGTTGGCCAGCGGCACCATGGCCGAGACCACGCGGGCGTTGCCGCGCTGATCCATGCCGGTCACCTGGCCGCGGCGGCTGTTCAAGTCGCCGATCACGTCGCCCATGTAGTCGTCGGGGGTCACCACCTCGACCCGCATCATCGGCTCGAGCAGCTTCGGACCCGCCTTGGCGATGCCTTCGCGGAAGGCGGCGCGCGAGGCGATTTCGAACGCCAGCACCGACGAGTCGACGTCGTGGTAGGCGCCGTCGGTCAGCGTGGCCTTGAAGTCGATCAGCGGGAACCCGGCGAGCACGCCGTTGTTCATCGCCGACTTGATGCCCTTCTCGACGCCGGGCACGTATTCCTTGGGAACCGCACCGCCGACGACCTTGTTCTCGAACACGAAGCCCGCGCCCTTCTCGGCCGGCTCGAAGCGGATCTTGACGCGGGCGAACTGGCCCGAACCGCCGGTCTGCTTCTTGTGGGTGTAGTCGCAGTCGTAGGCCTTGGAGATGGTCTCGCGGTAGGCCACCTGCGGCGCACCGACATTGGCCTCGACCTTGAACTCGCGCTTCATGCGGTCGACGAGGATCTCCAGGTGGAGCTCGCCCATGCCCTTGATCACCGTCTGCCCCGATTCCTGGTCGGTGGCGACGCGGAACGACGGGTCCTCGGCGGCCAGGCGAGCCAGGGCCATGCCCATCTTCTCCTGGTCGGCCTTCGACTTCGGCTCGACGGCGACCTCGATCACCGGCTCGGGGAACTCCATGCGCTCGAGCACCACCAGATTGGCGGTGGTCGGATCGCACAGGGTGTCACCGGTGGTGGTGTCCTTGAGGCCGGCGAAGGCGACGATGTCGCCGGCGCGGGCTTCCTTGATCTCTTCGCGGGAATTGGCGTGCATCAGCAGCATGCGGCCGACGCGCTCGCGCTTTTCCTTGACCGTGTTCTGGATGTACGAGCCGCATTCGACGACGCCGGAATAGACGCGCACGAAGGTCAGCGAGCCGACGAAGGGGTCGTTCATGATCTTGAACGCCAGCCCGGCGAAGGGCTCGTCGTCGGTGGCGTGCTTGGCGATTTCCTCGTCGGTCCCGGCCTTGACACCCTTGATGGCCGGGATGTCGATGGGGGCCGGCAGGTAGTCGATCACCGCGTCGAGCAGGGGCTGCACGCCCTTGTTCTTGAACGCCGAGCCGCACAGCACCGGCACGAAGGTCATGGCGATGGTGCCCTTGCGGATGCACGACTGCAGCACCTCGAACGAGGGCTCCTCGCCACCCAGGTACATCTCCATCGCGTCGTCGTCCATCTCGACCGCGGTCTCGATCAACTGGTGACGGTACTCGGCGGCCTTTTCGACCAGATCGGCCGGAATCGGCTGATCCTCGAATTCGGCCCCCAGGCTCTCGTCCTTCCAGATCACCGCGCAATTGCGCAGCAGGTCGACCAGGCCGACATAGCCCGATTCCTCGCCGATCGGCAGATGCAGGACCAGCGGGCGCGCGCCCAGGCGATCCTTGATCATGTCGACGCAGCGATAGAAGTTGGCGCCGATGCGGTCCATCTTGTTGACGAAGCAGATGCGCGGCACGCCGTACTTGTCGGCCTGACGCCACACCGTCTCGGACTGCGGCTCGACGCCGGCCACCGAGTCGAACACCGTCACCGCACCGTCGAGCACGCGCAGGCTGCGCTCGACTTCGATGGTGAAGTCGACGTGGCCGGGGGTGTCGATGATGTTGACGCGGTGATCGCGCCAGAACGCGGTGGTCGCGGCCGAGGTGATGGTGATGCCGCGCTCCTGCTCCTGCTCCATCCAGTCCATGGTGGCGGTGCCTTCGTGCACTTCGCCGATCTTATAGGACTTGCCGGTGTAGTAGAGGATGCGTTCGGTCGTGGTCGTCTTGCCGGCATCGATGTGGGCCATGATGCCGATATTGCGGTAGCGATCGAGGGGCGTGGTGCGGGCCATGATGACTCTCGGGCTCGATGTTACCAGCGGTAGTGCGAAAACGCCTTATTGGCGTCCGCCATACGGTGGGTGTCCTCACGCTTCTTCACCGCGGCGCCGCGGTTGTTGGCGGCATCGAGAAGCTCGGCCGACACACGGTCGACCATGGTGGTCTCGGAGCGCTTGCGCGAATAGTCGATCAGCCAGCGGATGGCCAGCGCCTGGCGGCGGTCGGTACGAACCTCGACCGGCACCTGGTAGGTGGCGCCGCCGACGCGCCGCGAGCGGACCTCGACGGCCGGCTTGACGTTGTCGAGGGCGTCGTGGAACACCTTCAGCGGGTCCTGGCCGCTGCGGGCCTGGATCTTGTCCAGGGCGCCGTAGACGATGGCCTCGGCGGCGGACTTCTTGCCGTCCAGCATCAGGCAGTTCATGAACTTGGCAACGACGATATCGCCATACTTGGCGTCGGGATTGATCTCGCGCTTCTCGGCGGCGTGACGACGGGACATACTTCAGCTCCTCACTTCGGACGCTTGGCGCCGTACTTGGACCGGCGCTGGCGGCGGTCCTTCACACCCTGGGTGTCCAGCGTGCCGCGGATGATGTGGTAGCGAACGCCGGGCAAGTCCTTGACGCGGCCGCCGCGGATCATCACCACCGAGTGTTCCTGCAGGTTGTGGCCTTCGCCGGGGATGTACGACGTGACCTCGAAGCCGTTGGTCAGGCGCACGCGCGCGACCTTACGAAGGGCCGAGTTGGGCTTCTTCGGGGTGGTGGTGTAGACGCGGGTGCAAACACCACGCTTCTGGGGGCACGCCTCCATGGCGGGCACCTTGTTGCGCGCTGCCACGGGCTGGCGCGGCTTACGGATCAATTGGTTGATCGTCGGCATACGAGTAGCGTTCCCTTCGCACGAGTCGGTACTGCACCCAAGAAAAAAACCCACCGGAGGCGGTGCCTCCGGGGCTCCTTCGGGTGCCGGTCGCCGACCCGTTCGGCGTTGAAAAGAAAATGTTTCGGCTTCCCCGGGACAACGCGGATTGCAGGCGACCCGATCACCGGTCTCCCGAGGAGGCCCGCATCCTATTTATCCGCCCCCCCCTCGTCAAGAGAAAGAGTCAGGGGCGGTTGCGCCATCCGCTCACGGCTGCTTGGCCAGGGTAAACCACAGGGTCGCCCCCTTGCCCGGCGTGCTCTCGACCCAGATGCGGCCGCCGTGGCGCTCGACCACCCGCTGGCAGATCGCCAGCCCCACCCCGGTGCCGGGATAGCGGTCGCTGGGATGGAGGCGCTTGAACACCTCGAACACCTGGCGATGGTACTCGGGCTCGATGCCGATGCCGTTGTCGGCGACGTAGAACGCCCACTCGGTGCCGCGATCCTGGCAGCCGACGGTGATCGCGGCGCGGATGTCCGGGCGCCGGTATTTGATCCCGTTGCCGATCAGGTTCTGGAACAGGCTGATCAACAGCACCTGATCGCCGATGACCATCGGCAGCGGCCGTTCGACGCTCACCGTCGCCTGGGCCTCGGCGATCGCCACCTTCAGATTGCCCAGCGCCGCCGACACCGCCGCTCCGCTCTGCACCGGGGCCAAGGTCAGGTCGCCGATGCCGACCCGCGAATAGGCCAGCAGTTCGGCGATGATCGCCTGCATGCGCCGCACCCCGTCGACGGCATAGCCGATGAAGGCGTCGGCATCGGCGTCGAGGCGGCCCTGATAGCGCTTTTGCAGCAACTGCACATAGCTGCCGATGCTGCGCAGCGGCTCCTTGAGGTCGTGGGAGGCGATGTAGGCGAACTGTTCGAGATCCGCGTTCGAACGCGCCAACCGCCGGTTGACCGCCTCCAACTGGCCGCGGGCGCAACGCTGGCCGGCGAACTCGCGCGCCAGCAGGGTCAGCAGCACCGCCATCGCCGCCAGCCCGGCGACCGCCAGGGCGGCGGTCCGCAACGCCCGTGCCCGCCACTGCCCCAACGCCTCGTCGGCGCCGATGCCGACCCACACCAGCAGGCGACGGGTCTCGTCGGAGCGGTACGACACCACCCGCGTCGTTCCGTCGTAGCCCGAGCGGCCGCGATAGGTGCCGTAGGGGGCGGTGGCGAGATGGCCGTAGATGGGGTTGGCGGCCAGATTGGCGCCGACATCCTCGGGCTTCAGCGGCTGGCGCACCAGCACCGAGCCGTCGAGCATGTAGACGCCCATGGCCGGATTGGGGCCGACATCGAGGGCACGGTAAAAGCGCTCGAAATAGGCGACGTCGACGGTTGCCGCGGCATAGCCCAGCGCCGCGCCG
>JACRFY010000075.1 GCA_016212565.1 Magnetospirillum sp.
CCATGCATCAACAAAAATGCCTGATGTTTCAAGGCAAAGCTGTGTTGCCGTGGATCCCCGCTTTCGCGGGGATGACGACTGGGGAGGTGTCCGCGCGATTCCTTCACAGGCTCGAAAGCGGGGATGACAGGCAAGAAAATTGGATGAGCCCATGACCACGCCCCTGTTCGACACCGTCTGCTTCATCGGCATCGGCCTGATCAACGGCTCGCTGGCCCGGGCCATGCGCAAGACCGGTCTGGTGCGGCGGCTGGTGGCCGTCGACATCGCCGCGGAATCCTGCGCCGCGGCGCTCGAACTGGGCATCGTCGACGCTGCGGGCAGCGATTGGGCGACGGTCGCCGAGGCCGATCTGGTGGTGATCGGCACGCCGGTCGGCGCGGTGCTGGAGATCGGCCGCGCCATCGGCCCCCACCTCAAGCCGGGAACGGTGGTCACCGATGTCGGCTCGGTGAAGATGGCGGTGATCCGCGACTTGACCCCGTCGCTGCCCGAGGGCGTGGCCTTCGTGCCCGGCCATCCCATCGCCGGCACCGAGCACTCCGGCCCGCGGGCCGGGTTCGCCGAACTGTTCGAAGGCCGCTGGTGCATCCTCACCCCGCAGACCGGCACCGATCCCCAGGCGGTCGACAAGGTGGCCGAGGCGTGGCGGCGGGTCGGCTCGATGGTCGAGGTGATGGATCCCCATCACCACGACCAGGTGCTGGCCGTCACCTCGCACCTGCCGCACCTGATCGCCTACACCATCGTCGGCACCGCCGACGATCTGGAGGGGCACCTGAAGCAGGAAGTGATCAAGTTCTCCGCCTCCGGCTTCCGCGATTTCACCCGCATCGCCGCTTCGGACCCGATCATGTGGCGCGACATCTTCCTCAACAACCGCGAAGCGGTGCTGGAGGTGATCCAGCGCTTCACCGAGGACCTGACCGCCCTGCAACGCGCCATCCGCTGGGGCGAAGGCGAGGCGCTGGAGAAGAAGTTCTCCGAAACCCGCGCCATCCGCCGCGCCATCATCGACGCCCGACAGGCCTGACGGGCGTCAGGCGCGTCCGGGACCGTCCTCGTCCTTGGCAAAAGGAGAGGGGCACGCCGCCTCCTCACCGCCAGATCGGTTTCCCCGAGCCCGGCAGGCCGTATTCGGCCCAGCGGGCGGAGACCTTGTCGACCACCGCCTGCTCCATGGCGATCTTGGTTCCCCACTCGCGATGGGTCTCGGGCGGCCACTTGTTGGTGGCGTCCATGCCCAGCTTGCCGCCCAGGCCCGATTCGGGGCTGGCGAAGTCGAGGTAGTCGATGGGCGTGTCCGTGACCACGGTGATGTCGCGGGCCGGATCCATGCGGGTCGACATCGCCCACACCACATCCTTCCAATTCCGCGCATCGATGTCGTCGTCGACGACGATGACGAACTTGGTGTACATGAACTGCTTGAGGAACGACCACACCCCGAACATCACCCGCTTGGCGTGGCCGGGATAGGCCTTCTTCATCGACACCACGGCGACGCGGTAGCTGCACGCCTCGGGCGGCAGCCAGAAATCGACGATCTCGGGGAATTGCTGGGTGAGCAGGGGGATGAACACCTCGTTGAGCGCCTCGCCGAGCACCGAGGGCTCGTCCGGCGGGCGGCCGGTGAAGGTCGAGAGATACAGCGCGTCCTTGCGCATGGTGATCGCCGAGATGCGGAACACCGGGAAGTCCTCGACGGCGTTGTAATAGCCGGTGTGGTCGCCGTAGGGCCCCTCGGGTCCGGTTTCGTCGAGCATCACATGGCCTTCGAGGACGATTTCGGCCGTCGCCGGCACCTTCAGCGGCACGGTGCGGCACTCCACCAACTCGACCTTGCGCCCGCGCAGCAGGCCGGCGAACTGGTACTCGGACAGGGTCTCGGGCACCGGGGTGACGGCGGCGATGATGGTGGCGGGATCGGCGCCCAGCACCACCGCCGCCGGCATCGGCGTCTTCTTGTCCGCCGCCCAGCGCTGGAAGTGCTGGGCGCCGCCGCGATGCTTGAGCCAGCGCATCAGGGCGGTGTTGCGCCCGGTGACCTGCATGCGGTAGATGCCGAGGTTGAAGCCGTCGCGGCGGTCGTCCTTGGGGTTGGGCCCCTGCGTCACCACCAGCGGCCAGGTGATCAGCGGTGCCGGCTCGCCCGGCCAGCAGCCCTGGATCGGCAGCAGGCCGAGATCGACGGCGTCGCCCTCCAGCACCACCTGCTGGCACGGCGCCGAGCCGACCGTCTTCGGGCTCATCGCCATCACCGTCTTCAAGAGCGGCAGCATGTCGAGGGCCTCGCGCCAGCCGCCGGGCGGCTCGGGCTGCTTGAGGAAGGCCAGGGTCTCGCCGACCTCGCGCAGTTGGTGCGGCTCGCGGTCCATGCCCCAGGCGACCCGCTCGACGGTGCCGAACAGGTTGGTCAATACCGGGATCGGCGAGCGGCTGCCGTCGGGGCGCAGCACGTGCTCGAACAGCACCGCCGGGCCGCCTTCGGCCAACAGGCGGGTGTGGATCTCGGTCATCTCCAGGTGCGGCGACACCGGCGCCGACACGCGCACCAGCCGGCCGCTCTCCTCCAGCCGGCGGATGAAGTCGCGAAGGGAATCGTAGGGCAAGGGGCACCTCGTCGCAGCAGACCGAAGACGTCAGGGAATGCCACCCGGGGCCGTCCGTCAAGCGGGGTGGTGATAAACGCACACCCCGCGAATCCCCGCCTTGGACTCGCCGCCGTTTGGAGGTAGGCTGACGACGTCGAGGGAGGGCCGACATTGGTGGGGGATATGAGGAGCAAGGCATGAGCGCGGCCGCGACCCAGGAGCAGCGCTACCGCACCTTGATCGATCTGGGCATCGCCCTGTCCGCCGAGCGCGATCACAACCGCTTGATGGAGACGATTCTCCACGGCGCCAAGTCGATGTCGAACGCCGATGGCGGTACGCTGTACCTGATGTTGGACGGCGCCGCCGGGTTGAAGTTCGAGATCATGCTCAACGACACCCTCAGCATCGCCATGGGCGGCACCACCGGCCGGGCGATCCCCTTTCCGCCGCTGCGCCTGCACGACGACCAGGGGGTTCCCAACCACAAGAACGTCGCCAGCTATTGCGCGCTGTCGAGCGCCACGGTCAACATTCCCGACGCCTACGACGCCGAGAACTTCGACTTTTCGGGCACCAAGGCCTTCGACAGCAAGGTCGGCTATCGCTCGAAATCGTTCCTCACCGTGCCGCTCAAGAACCATGAGGGCGAGGTCACCGGCGTCCTGCAGCTGATCAATGCCCGCGACCGTCGCGGCCGGGTGATCGCCTTCGGGCCCGACCTGACCCTGCTGATCGAGGCCTTGGCCAGCCAGGCGGCGGTGGCGCTGGACAATGCCCGGCTGATCCAGGCGCAGAAGGACTTGTTCAAGGCCTTCATCCAGGTGATGGCGAACGCCATCGACGCCAAGAGTCCCTATACCGGCGGCCACTGCAATCGCGTCCCGGTGCTGACCCAGATGCTGGCCAAGGCCGCCTGCGACGACCGGGACGGGCCGTACAAGGACTTCAAGCTCACCACCGAGGAATGGTACGAGCTGGAAATCGCCGGCGGCCTGCACGATTGCGGCAAGGTGACGACGCCGGAATTCGTCGTCGACAAGGCGACCAAGCTCGAAACCATCTACAACCGCATCCACGAAATCCGCATGCGCTTCGAGGTGGTCAAGCGCGACGCGGTGATCGCCTACCTGGAAGCGATCGTCGCCGGGGAGGAGAGCGCCGAAGTGCTCAAGGCCCGCCTCGACGAGCGGCTGGCCCGGCTCGACGACGATTTCGCCTTCGTCGCCGAATGCAATGTCGGCGGCGAGTTCATGGCCCCCGACAAGATCGAGCGCCTGAAGGCCATCGCCGACGTCACCTGGATCCGCACGCTGGACGATTCGCTGGGCCTGTCGCACGAGGAAACCAAGGTCCGCGATCCCTACGAGCCCAAGCCGCCGGTGGAAGAGAAGCTGCTGGCCGACAAGCCGTGGCATGTCATTCCCCACGACCATCCCGTCGACCCGGCGCGCTATCAGGCCGAGGGCATCACCCTGATGCCCTGCGAGGCCAAGTACGATCGCGGCGAGATGCACAATCTGTCGATCGCCCGCGGCACCCTGACCGCCGAGGATCGCTTCAAGATCAACGAACACATGGTCCAGACCATCCGCATGCTGGGCGAACTGCCGTTCCCCAAGCACCTGAAGTCGGTGCCCGAGTACGCCGGCGCCCAC
>JACRFY010000011.1 GCA_016212565.1 Magnetospirillum sp.
ATCCTCAAGCCGCAACCGGCGAAACCCGCGCGGCGTCAAGCGCAAGATGAGCGGTTACAATCTGCGGAAAAAAGGCGACCCGCCTCTCCCCGCCTTCGACATCACAGCCGTCATCGCTGTCGTTAAGTGAACCGTATTGGGTTTAGGCTAGCTGCTTGTTTTTATTGATAGTAAATGGTGCCGGCGGAGAGACTCGAACTCCCGACCTTGGCTTTACGAAAGCCCTGCTCTACCAACTGAGCTACGCCGGCGATACCAGACCGTGCGGGGATCGCCTGATCCCCAGGAAGGCCGGGAAATTAGCGCCGACGCGGGCGAAAAGCAATCCCTTCCCGAACCGGGTCGGTCTGCGGGCCTTAGTGCAGATGGGCTTTGCGGGCGATCTCCTGGATCAGCCACCGCTCCAGGGTCGCGCCGGTCCTGCCGCTTTCGCGCCACGCCAACTCCGCCCGCCGGCGGATCGAGTCGATGCTGCGACCGCGGACCAGGCGGGCCGAAACATCCCGGTTGATGTCGATCAGGGCCTCGACGTCCCCGTCGTGGACCCCGCAGCCGGCCTTGCACGAGGTCGCCATCACGTAATGGGCCAACCGCCGGTCGGGAACCGCCCAGGCGGCGGTTCGCGCCACCTCGGCCAAGGTCATCCACAGCCGATGGTTGTCGTCCAGCGCCGAGAGAAACTTGGACGTATTGTCGGCATTGTTCAGACGGCGCGCCGCTTCGGCCAACGCCACCGCCCCGCTTTCGGCCAAGGTCAGACGAACGGGAATAGCAACGGACATGCTTTCCTCCATTAGATAATTCTAAAGAAGTACGCACCAAGACCGATTCCGTGGCGATGATCGCCCGATTCTTGTACCGACGGATATATCCCGAGTGCCATATGATGATCATGACTTTAACCGCGCCGTGGATTTCCCGGCAATATCACGGACGAACTACGCGCGCCTCCATCGTTTGCATCGGTCCCTCCGCCCAATGTCGCCATGGACGGTGACCGTCGGTGTGTTACCCACGCATGGCAAGGCAAGGCGGAGGGCGAGGATGAGCGAAACCCGGCTGGAACACGATGCCCTGGGGCCGATCGCGGTGGCCGCCGACCGCCTGTGGGGGGCGCAAACCCAGCGCAGCCTGGAGAACTTCCCCATCGGCGACCAGCGCATGCCGGCGGCGCTGATCCATGCCCTGGCTCTGGTCAAGAAGGCAGCCGCCCTGGCCAACGGCGAATTGGGCGCGCTCGACCCCGGCCGCGCCGCCGCCATCGCCGCCGCCGCCGATGCGGTGCTGGCCGGCGGGCTCGACGACCAGTTCCCGCTGGTGCCGTGGCAGACCGGCTCGGGAACCCAGACCAACATGAACCTCAACGAGGTGCTGGCCCATCTGGCCGCCCGGCAGTTGGGCGTGGCGGTCCACCCCAACGACGACGTCAACAAGAGCCAGTCGTCCAACGACGCCTTCCCCACCGCCATGCATGTTGCCGCCCTCACCGAGAGTCAGGCCCGCCTGCTGCCGGCGCTCGACCGTCTGGCCGATTCGCTGCGGGCCAAGGCGGCCGGGTTCGCCGCCGTGGTCAAGATCGGCCGCACCCACCTCCAGGATGCGACCCCGCTGACCCTGGGGGCCGAAATCGGTGCCTGGGCGAGCCAGGTCGAAGCGGCGGCGGCACGCATCCGTCAGGTCCAGGCCGAGCTGCACCCGTTGGCCCAAGGCGGTACCGCGGTGGGCAGCGGGCTCAACGCCCCGCCCGGCTTCGACCGCGCCTTCTGCGACCAGCTGGTGCGCCTGACCGGGCTGCCCTTCCATCCCGCCCGCGACAAGTATGCCGCCATCGCCGCCCATGACGCCCTGGTGGCGATGGCCGGGGCGCTGAATACCGCCGCCGCCGCGTTGATGAAGGTGGCCGGCGACGTCCGCCTGCTGGCCTCGGGCCCGCGTTGCGGCCTCGCCGAACTGATCCTGCCGGCCAACGAACCCGGGTCGTCGATCATGCCCGGCAAGGTCAACCCCACCCAGGCCGAGGCGCTGGCGATGGTCTGCTGCCAGGTGATCGGCAACGCGGTGGCGGTAAGCCTGGCCGGGTCGCAGGGGCAGCTGCAGCTCAACGCCATGAAGCCGGTGATGATCGTCAACGTGCTGTCGTCGCTGC
The DNA here is from genome assembly GCA_016212565.1 of Magnetospirillum sp. Taxonomy (GTDB): domain Bacteria; phylum Pseudomonadota; class Alphaproteobacteria; order Rhodospirillales; family Magnetospirillaceae; genus JACRFY01. The sequence goes on from JACRFY010000011.1 coordinate 2,147, forward strand.
GCCTGCTGGCCGACGCCGCCGACAGCTTCCGCCTGCGCTGCATCGACGGCCTCGAGGCCGACCGCACGCGGCTGAAGGACCTGTCCGAGCGCTCGCTGATGCTGGTCACCGCGCTGGTGCCGCTGATCGGCTACGACCGCGCCGCCGCCGTCGCCCACAAGGCCCACGCCGAGGGATTGACCCTGAAGCAGGCGGCGCTGGCGCTGGGCGCGGTGTCGGAGGAGGACTTCGAGCGGGTGGTGCGCGCCGAGCGGATGGTGTAAGGCGAAGGGGCAACACGGGGGATTCGGTGGCCTCGATCCGCAAACGCTCGCTGATGATTTCCGGCCACGCCACCAGCGTGTCGCTGGAGGCGGAGTTCTGGGAGGCCCTGCGCGGCATGGCCGAGGCGCGCGGAACCTCGGTGGCGGCGCTGGTGGCGGAGATCGACGGCTCCCGGTCGCCGGACGGCAATCTGTCCTCGGCGATCCGGGTGTTCGTCCTCAAGGCCCTGACGGCGGGATGATTAGGTCCCCGCCGCCTCCACCAGGGCGACGATGTCGCCCATGATGGCGGTGATGTCGTAGTCCTTGGGGGTGTAGATGCGGGCGCAGCCGGCGGCCAGCAGCGTTGCGGCGTCGGCGGGCGGAATGATGCCGCCGGCCACCACCGGAATCCCCTCCAGGCCCGCCGCCCTCATCCGGTCCAGGACCTCGGTGACCAGCGGCAGGTGGCTGCCGGAGAGGATCGACAGCCCGACCACGTGCACCCCTTCCTCCAGCGCCGCGTTGACGATCTGTGCCGGGGTGAGGCGAATGCCTTCGTAGACCACCTCCATGCCGGCATCGCGGGCACGGACGGCGATCTGCTCGGCGCCGTTGGAATGGCCGTCGAGGCCGGGCTTGCCGACCAGGATCTTGATCCGCCGCCCCAGCGTGGCCGACACCGCCTCGACGCGGGCGCGCACGGCGGCGATGGCCTCGCTGCCGGCGGGAACCGCGGCCCGGGCGACGCCGGTGGGGGCGCGGTATTCGCCGAACACGGTGCGCAGCGTCGCCGACCACTCGCCGGTGGTCACCCCGGCATGGGCGCAGGCGATGGAGGGCTCCATGACGTTGCGGCCTTCGGCGGCGGCCGAGCGCAAGGATTCCAGCGCCGCGGCCACGGCGGTGTCGTCGCGCCGGGCCTTGAAGGCCTGAAGGCTGGCGATCTGCGCCGCCTCGGCCCGGGGATCGACGGTGAGGATGGCGCCGTCGCCGGCGGTCAGCAGGCTGGGCTCGGTCTCGGTGAAGCGGTTGACGCCGACCACCACCTGGCGGCCGGATTCGATGGCGGCGAGGCGGCGGGCGTTGGCCTCGACCAGCTTCTGCTTCATGTAGCTCGACTCGACCGCCGCCACCGCGCCGCCCATCGCCTCGATGCGCGCCAGTTCGTCGAGCGCGCCGGCCTTCAGCTCCGCGACCTTGGCGGCGATCGCCGTGCTGCCGGCGAAGATGTCGCCGTATTCGAGCAGGTCGCTCTCGTAGGCGACGATCTGCTGGGTGCGCAGCGACCATTGCTGGTCCCACGGCCGCGGCAGGCCCAGGGCCTCGTTCCAGGCGGGAAGCTGGACGGCGCGGGCCCGGGCGTCCTTGGACAGCACCACCGCCAGCATCTCCAGCAGGATGCGCGGCACGTTGTTTTCGGGCTGCTGCTCGGTCAGGCCCAGCGAGTTGACCTGCACCCCATAGCGGAAGCGCCGCAACTTCTCGTCGGCAACGCCGTAGCGGTCGAGCGTCAGCTCGTCCCACAGCTCGGTGAAGGCGCGCATCTTGCACAGCTCGGTGACGAAGCGGATCCCGGCATTGACGAAGAAGCTGATGCGGCCGACCACCTCGGCGAAGGCGGCCGCCGGCACCTGGCCGCCGGCCCGCACGGTGTCGAGCACGGCGATGGCGGTGGCCAGGGCGTAGGCCAGTTCCTGCTCCGGCGTCGCGCCGGCCTCCTGCAGGTGGTAGGAGCAGACGTTGATCGGGTTCCACTTGGGAACCTCGCGGACGGTAAAGGCGATCACATCGCCGGTCAGGCGCAGCGACGGCTCGGGGCCGAAGATGTAGGTGCCGCGCGACAGGTATTCCTTGATCACGTCGTTCTGGGTGGTGCCCGACAGCGACGACCGCGCCGCACCCTGGCGTTCGGCGGCGGCGATGTACAGCGCCAGCATCCAGGCGGCCGGGGCGTTGATGGTCATCGAGGTGTTCATCCGGTCGAGCGGAATGCCGTCGAACAGCGTGCTCATATCGCCGATATGGCAGACCGGAACCCCGACCTTGCCCACTTCGCCGCGCGCCAGGGGATGGTCCGAATCGTAGCCGGTCTGGGTGGGCAGATCGAAGGCGATCGACAGCCCGGTCTGGCCCTTGGCCAAATTGGAGCGGTAGAGCCGATTGCTCTCGGCGGCCGAGGAATGGCCGGAATAGGTGCGGAACAGCCAGGGCTTGTCGCGGGTAGGGTCCATGGTCCTCGACTCTCGCCTTCCGTCCATGACGCACCGCAAAATGAGGGCCTCGGATCGGCGGCGGCTACGACGGAAAATTTCTAGACATCCAAGGCTCACGAAACAAACTATCATTTTGTGCATTGCAAAAAAAGAGACATGTGGATACAACCCGAGCCAGGGTAGCCACCCGATGGTGGCCCCCCCACTTTCCTGGGGTGGCGTCAGAAGCGAAGGAGCGGACGGCATGAGCGAGGCGGCGAAGATTACCGACACCCGGCTGGGGCCGGTGGTCAAGGACCTCTACGAGATCGGAGAAATCCCGCCGCTCGGACACGTGCCGGCCACCATGTACGCCTGGGCCATCCGCCGCGAGCGCCACGGCGACCCCGACACGGCGATGCTGGTCGAGGTGGTCGAGACCCCCGAGATCGATCCCCATGAAGTGCTGATCATGGTGATGGCGGCCGGCGTCAACTACAACGGCGTGTGGGCGGCCCTGGGCCGGCCGATCTCGCCGTTCGACTACCACAAGGCCGCCTATCACATCGCCGGCTCGGATGCCGCGGGCGTGGTGTGGAAGGTCGGCGCCAAGGTCACCCGCTGGAAGGTCGGCGACGAGGTGGTGGTCCACTGCAACCAGGACGACGGCGACGACGAGGAGTGCAACGGCGGCGATCCGATGTTCTCGCCCAGCCAGCGCATCTGGGGCTACGAGACGCCCGACGGCTCGTTCGCCCAGTTCGCCCGCGTCCAGGCCCAGCAGCTGATGCATCGTCCCAAGCACCTGACCTGGGAAGAGAGCGCCTGCTACACCCTGACCCTGGCCACCGCCTATCGCATGCTGTTCGGCCATCGCCCGCACATCCTGCGCCCCGGCCACAACGTGCTGGTGTGGGGGGCCGCCGGCGGCCTGGGCTCGATGGCCATCCAGTTGATCGCCGTGGCCGGTGCCAACGCCATCGGCGTCATCTCGGAAGAAGACAAGCGCGAGTTCGTCCTCGGCCTGGGCGCCAAGGGGGTGATCAACCGCAAGAACTTCGACTGTTGGGGCCAGCTGCCGGACATCGACGGCGACCAGAACGCCTTCAAGGACTACATGAAGAAGGTCCGCGAATTCGGCAAGGCGATCTGGGACGTCACCGGCAAGGGCAACGACGTCGACTTCGTCTTCGAGCATCCCGGCGAGGCCACCTTCCCGGTGTCGTGCAACGTGGTCAAGCGCGGCGGCATGGTGGTGTTCTGCGCCGGCACCACCGGCTACAACCTGACCTTCGACGCCCGCTTCGTGTGGATGCGCCAGAAGCGCATCCAGGGCAGCCACTTCGCCAACCTGCTCCAGGCGTCCCAGGCCAACCAGCTGGTGATCGAGCGCCGCCTCGACCCGTGCATGTCCGAGTGCTTCGCGTGGGACGACATCCCCGCCGCCCACATGAAGATGCTGAAGAACCAGCACAAGCCGGGCAACATGGCGGTGCTGGTCCAGGCGCTGAAACCCGGCCGCTACAGCATCGAGGATTGCATGGAGGGCTGAGGCCTTCCACAGTGGTGCCGTCATCCCCGCGAAAGCGGGGATCCACGGATCCCCAGGCATGACATATGGTCCCTGGCGGCCCGCTTGCTCCCACCATGGATCCCCGCTTGCGCGGGGATGACGAGAGCAAGCGGATCGCGACGATCCGGAAAGCGGGCGAGGGGCTCCAGACGAGGACCGTCCGATGACTCTGCTTCCCGATCTCCTGCCCACCTGCGCCGCGGCGCTCGCCACCGTCAAGACTCTCCAGGCGGCGGCCAAGGAGTCCGTCCTCGCCCTGGTCAGCCGCGACGGCAAGCTCGATTCGGCGCTGCTCGAAGAACACCAGATCGCCGCCCACGGCTATGCCTGGCTGACCACCTATGTGGCGGCGCTGGAGCACATGCTCGACTGGGCCGGGCGCATCGGCGCCGAGGGCAAGTTCGGCGAGCTGGAACAGTTGATTCTCCAGGCGGCCTTCGGCGAATACGTCGCCCAGATCCAGGGCGGCATTCCCATCAGCCAGGGCGAGATCGTCCGTCCCAGCGATCTCGGCCTCGACGCCAGGATGTGCCACAGCTTCTCATCGGCCGAGACGGCGCTGCTGCGCCGCCGGGGCAATACGAGCGCGGTGCGGATGCGCATCGCCGCCCTGATCGAGGACGGCCATCACTTCGGCGAGCTGGGCCTGGGCGACGAGACCCTGGCGCTGATCCAGGACCAGTTCCGCCGCTTCACCGAAGAGGAAGTGGTTCCCTATGCCCATGACTGGCACCTCAAGGACGAGTTGATCCCCATCGAAGTGGTCGACGCCGTCGCCGAAATGGGCGTGTTCGGCCTCACCCTGCCGGAGGAGTTCGGCGGCCTCGGCCTGGGCAAGACGGCGATGTGCGTGGTCACCGAGGAATTGTCGCGCGGCTATATCGGCGTCGGCAGCCTCGGCACCCGCTCGGAGATTGCCGGCGAGCTGATCCGCCTCGGCGGCACCCGGGAGCAGAAGGAAACCTGGCTGCCGAAGATCGCCACCGGCGAGATTCTGCCCACCGCGGTGTTCACCGAGCCCAATACCGGCTCCGACCTCGGGTCGTTGCGCACCCGCGCGGTCAAGGAGGGGGCCAGCTACACCATCACCGGCAACAAGACCTGGATCACCCACGCCGCCCGCTCGGACCTGATGACCCTGTTGGTGCGCACCGATCCGGCCACCAAGGACTGGAAGGGCCTGTCGATGCTGCTGGCGGAGAAGCCGCGCGGCAGCGAGGACCATCCCTTTCCCGCCCCCGGCATGAGCGGCGGCGAGATCAAGGTGCTCGGCTATCGCGGCATGAAGGAATACGAGCTGGGCTTCGACGGCTTCTCGGTGCCGGTCGCCAACCTGCTTGGCGGCGTCGAGGGCCAGGGCTTCAAGCAGTTGATGGCCACCTTCGAAAGCGCCCGCATCCAGACCGCCGCCCGCGCCGTCGGCGTCGCCCAGCGGGCGATGGAGGAGGGGCTGAAATACGCCCGCGAGCGCATCCAGTTCGGCAAGCCGATCTACGCCTTCCCCCGCGTCGGCGGCAAGATCGCCTGGATGGCGGTCGAGACCATGGTCGCCCGCCAGCTGACCTATTCGGCGGCGCGGGAGAAGGATTCCGACCGCCGTTGCGACATCGAGGCCGGCATGGCCAAGCTGCTCGCCGCCCGCGTCGCCTGGTCGAACGCCGACAACGCGCTCCAGGTCCATGGCGGCAACGGTTATGCCGCGGAATACCAGATCAGCCGCATCCTCTGCGACGCCCGCATCCTCAACATCTTCGAGGGCGCGGCGGAGATCCAGGCCCAGGTGGTGGCGCGGGGATTGCTGGCCGGGGGGCGGTAGGGACTTGCCGTCTTTCCCGCGACGACGCATGGGCGGACGGAGGGGGAACGATTCGCCACCAAGGCACCAAGATGAAAGGTGCGACCCGACACCGAACCACCTCGATCTCCCCCGATCTCTTGGTGTCCTTGGTGTCCTTGGTGTCTTGGTGGCGAAGAACAGGCTTCAATCCAATACGGTTCCGTTAAGAGGTCAATGCATTCATTCCAACAAGTTCACGTCATGCCCGGACTTGTTCCGGGCATCCACGCCGATCCCCAATGTCCACCGTTACTGGAATGACACCGCGTGGATGGCCGTGACAAGCACGGCCATGACGATCCCTATTTGATACATAACGGTTCTCTGCTTAACTGAACCGTATTGTGCTCAGGTCGGCGCCAATGCGCGACGGCGGGGATCCATGGTGGTGCAGCCGGCGCCTATGGGGTCGTTCCGGCCCCCATCGCCCCCGCCAGCCACGCGCGGAATTCCCCCACCCGCGGATCCTGCACCCCCTGCTGCTCCAGCCGATCGAGGATGGCGGCCATCGCCGCGGCGTGGCCGCCGTCGCCGGTCATCTTCACCATCTTGGAATGGGACACGACGAGATCGAGGGCCGCCTCGGCATCGCCGGGATCGCCCGCGGCAAGCCGCTCGGCGATGACGAGGTCGGCGCGATAGGCGGCGAGAGCCCCGGAAAGATCGCCCCGGCGCCGCAGGACGTCGCCGACCTTGTTGTGGCTGACCGACAGGTCGCGCTGCGCCTGGGCGTCGCCGGGATCGCCCGCGGCAAGCCGCTCGCGGATGACGAGGCCGGCGCGATAGGCGGCGAGGGCCCCGGAAAGATCGCCTTGGCGCAGCAGGACATCGCCGACCCTGTCGTGGCTGACCGACAGGTCGCGCTGCGCCTGGGCATCGCCGGGATCGCCCGCGCCAAGCCGCTCGCGGATGACGAGGCCGGCGCGATAGGCGGCGAGGGCCCCGGAAAGATCGCCCTGGCGCAGCAGGAAGTCG
>JACRFY010000077.1 GCA_016212565.1 Magnetospirillum sp.
ACTATCCCAAGGGCCTCAAGGTCACCGACGCCGAGATGGACGCAATCGCCATCAACGGCTGCGACTTCCATCCAGAGTGGAACTACACCATCTCACCCCGAAAGCCGGATCGTGCGGTTGTTTTGGCGTAGATCCTTACGCCGCCCCACCGGGGCGACGGTTCCTCGGAATCCTCGAAGGCAGCGCGGCGCTCGCGGTCGACCAGCCAGGAGGCCGGATCGGGGAAGGCGCTCTCCGGATAGCCGGGCACGGCAAAGCGCTCGGCCTCGAAGAACAGCGCCCAGCCGGAGCCGAAGCGCTTGAGCACATTGTTGAGGCGGGCGCATACCGCCACCAGCTCAGCCTCGGTGGCGGAATCCAGGTCGGGGCCGCGGAAGCGGACGGTCCGCTGGAAGCTGCCGTCCTTGTTCAAGACCACGCCCGGTGCCACCAGCGCCGCCCACGGCAGGTAATCGACGAGGCGGTCGGGATGCGGGCGGTATTCGGCGAGATTCAGCATGTGAGACGCCCCTTGTGTCGAAGGTGGCGGGCCAGCACTTCGGCGAAGTGCGGGTCGCGCTTGGCGGCCAGGGCCGCGAGGGTCTGGCCGAGGGCCCACAAAGCGAGCCCGGCCGGCCAGAGCTGAAGGCCGAGGCCCAAGGCGGCGGCCACCGTCCCATTGACGATGGCCACCGCGCGGGGGGCGCCGCCGAGCAGAATCGGCTCGGTCAGCGCCCGGTGCAGCGGGACCTCGAAACCCTCGATGGACGAGGATCCGGTCATCCTGCCAGCGCCCCGCCGCCGAAGGAGAAGAAGGAGAGGAAGAAGCTGGACGCGGCGAAGGCCACCGAGATGCCGAAGACGATCTGCAGCAGCCGGCGGAAGCCTCCGCTGGTGTCACCGAAGGCCAGCGACAGGCCGGTGGTGATGATGACGATCACCGCGATGATCTTGGCGACCGGCCCCTGGACCGAATCGAGGATCTGCTGCAGCGGCCCCTCCCACGGCATGTTGGAGCCGGCGGCATAGGCCGGGGCGGCGAGCATCAGGCTGGTGGCGGAGGCCAGCAGGCGGAGGGAGGTGGTGCGGACGCAGGCGATGGCACGCATGACGGTTCTCCTAGGAGTGAGGTTGGTGGGGGAGGTATTCGGCGATGGCGTAATCGCCGTTTGCGTCGAGGCCGGCCACGCGGGCGATGGTCTCGACGCGGCGCACGAGCCCGCGGCCCTGGATGAACACCACCAGGTCGACGGTCTCGGCGATCAGGCGCCGGGGCACGCCCACCACCGCTTCCTGGATCAGCTGTTCCAGGCGGGTGAGCGCGGCACGGGCGGAATTGGCGTGCAGGGTGGCGATGCCACCGGGATGGCCGGTGTTCCACGCCTTCAACAGGTCGAGCGCCTCCGGCCCGCGCACCTCGCCGACGATGATGCGGTCGGGGCGCAGGCGGAGCGTCGAGCGGACCAGGTCGGCGAGGCCGACCACGCCGGGGCGGGTGCGCAAGCTGACGCAATCGGGAGCGGCGCATTGCAGCTCGCGGGTATCCTCGATCAGGATCACCCGCTCGTCGCGGCCGGCCACCTCGGCCAGCAGGGCGTTGGCCAGCGTGGTCTTGCCGGAGCTGGTGCCGCCGGCCACCAGGATGTTGCGGCGCTCGGCGACGGCACGGCGCAGGGTGGCCGCCTGCAGCGGGGTGACGATGCCGGCATCCCGGTAGTCGTCGAGGGTGAAGACCCTTCCCGCCGGCTTGCGGATGGCGAAGCAGGGGCCGGGGACGACCGGCGGCAGCAGGCCCTCGAAGCGCTCGCCGCCGCTGCCGTCCTCGCCCACCGGCAGTTCGGCGCTGACGATGGGGGACTCGGCATGCACCTCGGCGCGAGCGTTCGACGCCACCAAGCGGACTATGCGCTCGACCTCGGCGGCAGCGAGGCGCTGGCCGGTGTCGATCCGGCCCTCGCCCAGCCGGTCGAGGCGGAGGCTGCCGTCCGGATTGACCATGATCTCGATCACCGCCGGATCGGCCAGCGCGGCGGCGATGGCCGGGCCGAAGGCGGTGCGCAGCATGGCGCGGCGGCGCTCCATTGATTCCGGGTGGGCGGTCATGCCTGGCCCTCCGGCTTGACGGCCAGCCGGTCGTGGACCTGACGCGACAGCCGTTTGCCCTCGGCGAAGCGGCGCGCCACCTGCTCGATGAAGCTCTCGAAGCGGTCCTGGCCGAGCACGCGCGCCGCCTTCTGCTCGGCCTCGGGCAGCGACGGGATCACCGTGAACTGGAAGCGGATGAACAGCGCCAGGCTTTCCAGCAGGATCTCCTGGTCGCGCTCGATGCGCTCGAGATGACGCGACAGGCGGTCGAGCCGCACCTGCAGCATGGTGTCGAGCTCGCCGGCCGCCTGGCGGTCGAGCCAGGCCCTGAGCGCGTCGGCGACGATGGCCGATTTCGAGCTCCCCGGCTTGGCCGCCAGCTCGTCGAGACGGGCCGACAGAGCCTTGTCCAGATAGAGGTGATGACGGGGCTTCATGGCGGCCTCCTTCAGAAGTCGGGGAGCAAGTCGTGGGGATCGTTGGTGCGGCCCTCGCCTTCGTTCATGGCGTGGGCGCGGGTGATGGCGGATCTGAGCGGATCGATGCCTGGGGCGCGGCTCTGGGCGGGGTTGTCGAGGTCGTCGTCGAGCAGCCGGACGTCGTCGGCCGGGCCGTCATCCTGGGCGCGGACAATTTCCTCCTCGGGCAGGCCGGGATGGCGCAGCAGCCCGCCCTCCTCCTCGGCACCACCGCCGAAATCGAGCTCCAGTTGCTGGGCCAGCCGGGCATCGGCGCTGCGCACCTGGCCGCTCCAGTGGTCACGACGAGGCGCGGGACGATCGCGGTAGCCGTGGCCGTCGGTGGCCAACGTCGGCGCCGGCAGCACGCGGGTGGTGAAGTTGCGGTCCTGGTAGTAGCGGAGTTTGCGGGCGCGGATGGGAGCGAGACCGGAGACCAGCACCAGTTCGTCGGTGGGCGGCAACTGCATCACCTCGCCGGGGGTCAAGAGCGGCCGGGCGGTTTCCTGGCGGCTGACCATGACGTGGCTGAGCCAGGGCGCCAGCCGGTGGCCGGCATAGTTGCGCTGGGCACGCAACTCGGTGGCGGTGCCGAGCGCGTCGGAGATGCGCTTGGCGGTGCGCTCGTCGTTGCTGGAGAACGCGATGCGGACGTGGCAGTTGTCGAGGATGGCGTTGTTGTCGCCGTACGCCTTGGAGATCTGGTTGAGCGACTGGGCGATGAGATACGCGCGGATGCCGTAGCCGGCCATGAACGCGAGCGCCGTCTCGAAGAAGTCGAGCCGTCCCAGCGCCGGGAACTCGTCCAGCATCATCAGCAACTGGTGGCGGCGGCGCTTGGCCGGGTCGCCCTCCAGAGTCTCGGTCAGGCGGCGGCCGATCTGGTTCAGCACCAGGCGGACCAGCGGCTTGGTGCGCGAGATGTCCGAGGGCGGGATCACCAGGTAGAGCGACACCGGGCGTTCGGCATCGACCAGGTCGGCGATGCGCCAGTCGCAGGCCGCCGTCGTCTCGGCCACCACCGGATCGCGGTAGAGGCCGAGGAAGGACATGGCGGTGGACAGCACGCCGGAGCGCTCGTTGTCGGACTTGTTGAGCACTTCACGGGCGGCCGAGGCCACCACCGGATGGACCTGGGGATTCTCCGCCGTGCCGAGATGGTTGGTGGCCATCATGGCGCGCAGCGTGTGCTCGAAAGAGCGGCGGGGGTCGGACAGCACCCCGGCGACCCGGGCCAGCGTCTTCTCCTCCTCGGCATAGAGGACGTGGAGGATGACGCCGACCAGCAGCGAATGGCTGGTCTTCTCCCAGTGGCTGCGCCGCTCCAGCGCCCCTTCCGGGTCGACCAGGATGTCGGCGATGTTCTGGACGTCGCGGACCTCGTGGGGCCCCTTGCGCACCTCCAGCAACGGGTTGTAGCGGGCCGAGCGCGGGTCGGTGGGGTTGAACAGCAGGCAGTGCGAGAACTTCCGCCGCCAGCCGGCGGTGAGCTGCCAGTTCTCGCCCTTGATGTCGTGGATCACCGCCGAGCCGGTCCAGGACAGCAGCGTCGGAATGACTAGGCCGACACCCTTGCCCGAGCGGGTCGGCGCGAAGGCCATGACATGCTCGGGGCCGTCGTGGCGGAGGTAGCGGCCACCGAGGCGGCCGAGGAACACGCCCGCCGACTTGAACAGCCCGCCCTGCTCGACCTCGGCTCTGGTGGCCCAGCGCGACGAGCCGTAGGTGGTGACCAGCCTGGTCTGGCGCGCCCGCCACAGCGAGCCGATCACCGCCACCAGGCTGCCAACCAACCCGCCCGACGCGGCCAGCGTCCCGGCCTTCTCGAACACCCACGGCGCATAGGCGTCGAAGGCGTACCACCACTCGAACAGCCGCCACGGCAGGTAGACCGGCCAGCCCAACAGCTCGAACCACGGCGCCCCCAGCCGCGCCTGGTATCCCAACATGGCCGCCGCCCACTGGGTGGCGGCCCACAAGGACCCGATGACGATGGCGAAGACGACGGCGATCTGGCCGATCAGGATCTTGGTCGGGGTCATGGCCCGGCTCCGCGACAGTTGCGGCACCATGCCGCGTCACGGGACTCAGGGGATCACCGAACTCGGGAATCGAAAATCGCGTTTAATTACGCTATGTTACGCTCATTTCCGGCCGCCCTGAGGTGGGCGTATCGGGGGATGGTTGGGCGTAAACATGCCTGCCCGGCCCCCGACCCGCTTGCGGGAAGGCTGCCCGGCGATTATATTTCCGATGCATCGGAAGCTTTTAGGTGACGCCATGAATGTCGAGATGCTGACTCCCGCCGAGGCCGCCGTCGTCGCCAGCGTCAGCGTGCGCGACGTGAACCGGGCGATCGACGAAAAGATCCTGCCCGAGGAGTTCTACACCGTGGCGGATGGCCGCCGGGTGCGACTGGCTGCCTGCCCGCTGGTGGGGTTCTATTTCCGCGCCGCTGGTGCGCTCACCGCCGAGGAGCGCTTGCGCTTGATCGGGCGCTTTTCCGAGCGCATGGCCAACCGGCTGGCGGAGCGTCCCCTGTCCGGCTGGCGATCGGCCGACTGGACGGTCAAGGACGGCTTCCTGACGGTGGACCTCAAGGATTTCGTGGCCGATGCCGACGACCGCGCCGCCCGGCTGACGGCGGCGCAGGACATGGTGGTGGAGGATCCCGCCATCCTCGGCGGCACGCCGGTCATCCGCGACACCCGCATCCCGGTCTACGACGTGGTGGCCTCGGTGACGGCGGGACTTTCGCGCGAGCGCATCCTGGCCGCCTATCCGCGGCTGGACGACACCATGGTGGACCTTGCCGTCCTCTATGCCGAGGCCAACCCGGTGCGCGGCCGTCCCCGCCGGTTCGCCGCCCTGCCAGCCGGCGCCACCGTCACCTCCGAGCGCACGGTGCGGCGGCGCACGAAATGAGGCTGCTGATCGACGAATGCCTGAGCGAGGAACTGACCAAGCTCGCCCGCGATCGCGGCCATGCGGAAGCCTCGCATGTCCGCTGGATCGGCAAGAGCGGCGCCAAGGACTGGGAACTGATGCCGGTCATCCTCGCCGGCGACTGGACCTTCGTCACCAAGAACTCTTGGGATTTCCGTGGGCCGCCCGACGCGCCGGGCAGCGCGGGCGAGTACGCCGCTGCTGACCTGCATGCCGGGCTGGTCTGCCTCAATGGCCCCGTCGGCATGGACCTCGACATGCAGGTGGAGCTGTTCGAGGCGGCCTTGGACGACCTCGATGGCGAGCCGGACTTGGTCAATCAGGTGCTGGAGGTGACGCTGGACAGTGCCGGCGACGAAGAAATCAGGATGGCGCGGTATGCGTTGCCGGTGGAG
>JACRFY010000072.1 GCA_016212565.1 Magnetospirillum sp.
GAGGGCTTCAACGGCCTGTTCCAGGCCGCCCGCGCTCGCGCCAGGGGATACCGCAACACCACAACCTTCGCGACAATGATCTATCTGATCGCAGCTCCGCTCGGCGATCTCTTCAAATCCACTTGAGCCGTCGAAGAACCTCTTTTTGCCCATTGCCGTCCCTGGAATGGAGTTGGGCGCCTTATTCGCATAAGGCGCCCTTAGCACTACTTCGGCGGGTTGTAGAGCACGAAGTTGTCGAAGTTCGATTCCGCCACCTTCCACCAGCTGTGGATCTGGTCGCGGAAGGTCAGCCACGGGGCGTAGATCTTGGCGAAGCGCGGGTTGCTGGCGGCGATTTCGGCATAGAGCTGGAACGCCTGGGTCTGCGCCGCCACCAGCACCTCCTTGGGGAAGGGCCTGAGGATGGCGCCGCCGGCCTGGAGCCGCTTGAGGCCCATGATGTTCTGGACGTCGTACTTGGCGATCATGTCCAGCGTCGCCTCGGCGCAGGCGGCCTCGAACGCCGCCTTGTAGGGCTTGGGCAGCGCGTCCCATTGCTGCTGGTTGACGAAGGCCGAGATGGTCGGGCCGCCCTCCCAGAAGCCGGGGTAGTAGTAATATTTGGCCACCTTGTAGAAGCCCAGCTTCTCGTCGTCGTAGGGACCGACCCACTCGGCGGCATCGATGGTGCCCTTTTCCAGCGCCGGGTAGATGTCGGGACCGCCCAGTTGCTGCGGCACCACGCCGAGCCGGGCCATGACCTCGCCGGCAATGCCGGCGATGCGCATCTTGAGGCCGGACAGGTCCTTCAGCGACTTGATCTCCTTGCGGAACCAGCCGCCCATCTGGGCGCCGGTGTTGCCGCAGGGAAAGTTGATGACGTTGTAGGCCTTGTAGAACTCGCGCAGCAACTCGTTGCCGCCACCGTGGTACAGCCAGGCCAGGTTCTGGCGGGTGTTGAGGCCGAAGGGCAGCGCCCCTTCGAAGGCGAACGTCTTGTCCTTGCCGACATAGTAATAGGACACCGTGTGCCCGCACTCGACGGTGCCGGCCTGCACCGCATCCAATACTTGCAGAGCCGGAACGATCTCGCCGGCCGCGAAGACGCGGATCTGGAACTTGCCGTCGGTCATCTCGGCCACCCGGCGGGCGACATAGTCGCCGCCGCCGTAAATGGTGTCGAGACTCTTGGGAAAGCTTGAGGCCATCCGCCATTTGACCTCGGGCAGCGCCTGGGCGATGGCCGGCGCGGCGACGGCGGTGGCAGCCAGACCAAGGCCGCCGGTGGTCAGGAACTTACGACGTTGCATGGGTTTCCTCCCTCTACCCTATGGGGGAAATGCTGCCATGAACGCGCAGGGTTGACCAGACGTTAGAGGAACTTGTTCGTCCGCGGGAACCCGGCCGGCGGCAAGCGTCCCACCGAGGCGCGCTTGCCCAGCCACGGCGTCAGGTCGCTCTCGGTACGGGTGCGCTCGCCCAGCGGCCACGACAGCCCGTCCTTGAGGTCGAAGATCTTGATGTCGGCAACGTGACCGTCGCGGTATTTCTGCAAGATCACGCCGCGACCGCGGGTCATCAGCGGAATTTCCTCGGCCATGAACACCAGCAACTTGCGGTTGTCGCCGATGATCGCCACCGCGTCGCCCTCCAGCGGCAGGCAGAAGGTCGCCTTCTCGCCCTTTTCGAGGTTGAGCACCATCTTGCCGGCGCGGGTCTGGGCCAGGACCTCGGTTTCCTCGACCACGAAGCCGCGGCCGGCATCCGAGGCCAACAGCAGCTTGCGGCCGGGGCGATGGACCATCACCGCGGCGATGTCGGCGTCGTTGGCCATGTCGACCATCAGGCGGATCGGCTCGCCGAAGCCGCGGCCCGAGGGCAGCTTGTCGCCGCCCAGGGTGTAGAAGCGGCCATCGGTGGCGTAGATGAGGATCTTGTCGGTGGTCTCGATCTTCAGCCACACCTTGAGCTGGTCGCCCTCCTTGAACTTGAAGCTCTCCGGGCCCTCGGCATGGCCCTTCATCGACCGCACCCAGCCCTTTTCCGACAAGATGACGGTGATCGGCTCGCGCTCGATGAAGGCATCGAGCGGCACCACCACCGCCGAGGGGGCGTCGCCCATCTCGGTGCGCCGATCCCCCAGCGGGCCGGAACCGAACAGCCGGCGGGTCTCGGCGACCTGGGCGGCGATGGTGGTCCAGCGCTTGGCGGTGTCGGCGAGCAGCGACTGCAAGTCGGCCTTCTCGCCCGACAGCTTGTCGTGCTCGCGGCGGATCTCGAACTCTTCCAGCCGGCGCAGGGCGCGCAGCCGCATGTTGAGGATCGCCTCGGCCTGGGTGTCGGTGAGGCCGAAGGCGGCGATCAACGCCTGCTTGGGCTCGTCCGACTCGCGGATGATGCGGATCACCTCGTCGAGGTTGAGATAGGCGATCAGGTAGCCGTCCAGAACCTCCAGCCGCTTCTCGATCTTGTCGAGACGGAAGCGCGAGCGCCGCTCCAGCACCTCCATGCGATGGTCGAGGAAGGCCTGCAACACCTGTTTGAGGTCCATCACCCGCGGCACCGCGTCCTTGTCGAGGACGTTCATGTTCAACGACACGCGCGATTCGAGGTCGGTGTGGCGGAACAATTGTTCCATCAGCAACTCGGCCTCGATGGTGCGGTTGCGCGGTTCGAGGACGATGCGCACGTCCTCGGCCGATTCGTCGCGGATATCGGCGAGCAGCGGCAGCTTCTTCTCGCCCAGAAGCTCGGCGATCTTCTCGATCAGCTTCGACTTCTGCACCTGGTAGGGGATCTCGGTGATGACGATCTGATAGAGGCCGTGCGACAGCTTCTCCACCGCCCACCGCGCCCGCACCCGGAACGAGCCGCGTCCGGTGCGATAGGCCTCGGCGATGGCGGCACGGCCCTCGACCAGCACGCCGCCGGTGGGGAAGTCGGGGCCGGGCATGCGCTCGATCAGGGTGTCGACGGCGCAATCGGGTTGGGCGATCAGATGGTCGAGCGCGTTGCAGATCTCGCCGACATTGTGCGGCGGAATGCTGGTGGCCATGCCGACGGCGATGCCGGCCGAACCGTTGGCCAGCAGGTTGGGGAAGGCCGCCGGCATGACGATCGGCTCTTCCTCGGTGCCGTCGTAGGTGGGACGGAAGTCGACCGCGTCCTCGTCGAGACCGTCCATCAGCGCCGCGGCGACCGCGGTCAGCTTGGCCTCGGTGTAGCGCATCGCCGCGGCGTTATCGCCGTCGATGTTGCCGAAGTTGCCCTGGCCCTCGACCAGCGGATAGCGGACGGCGAAGTCCTGGGCCAGGCGCACCATGGCGTCGTAGACGGCGACGTCGCCGTGCGGGTGGTATTTGCCGATCACGTCGCCGACCACGCGGGCGCACTTCTTGAACCCGCCCTCGGGGTCGAGCTTCAACTGGCGCATGGCGAACAGCAGGCGGCGATGCACCGGCTTCAGGCCGTCGCGGACGTCGGGCAGCGAGCGCGAGACGATGGTCGACATGGCATAGGCGAGGTAGCGCTCGCCCAACGCTTCGGTCAGCGGCGTTTCGCGGATGCCGACGGTAACGGCGGGTTCGGTCATCGAAATCCTCGGTCAGCTCACAAGATATAGTACCGCCTGGAGGGGAACGGTCAACCAGTCGCGATGCCCTGGATGGCCGTAGCTACCATGGACATCCCCTCCTCTGCCAGAGGAAAGCCGCAGCGTCCGATCACCCAGCGAATCGCCGTGCCCTGGACGATGGCAATCAGCATCCATGCCGCCCGCGCCGGATCGACCGCGGCCGCCACCGCTCCGCCGTCCCGGTCGGCGGCGATCGCCGCGGCGAGGGTGTGATGGAACCGCCCCATCAGGGCGGCGACGCCGCGACGAACGCCGTCGTTGCGCGCATGAAGCTCGGCCGACAACAGCACCAGCGGCAGGGCGGGAAACGCCTCGACGAAGGCGAACTGGGCACGCAGGACGGCGTTGAGCCGCAGCTCGGACGGCACCGCCATCGCCGCCGCCCAGCGCTCGGCCAAGGCATCGCCCAGCCAGCCGATCACCGCCTCCCAGATATCGTCCTTGCGCGGAAAGTGGCGGAAGATGGCCGGCTGCGTCACCCCCAGTTCCTTGGCGATGGCTTCGGCGGTGATGCGATCCGGCCCCAGATCGGCGGCCAGGCGCAGCGCCGTGAGGATGATCTCGCTCCGCCGCTCCGAAGCGCTCTTGCGCTTGCTCATGCCACCAGGACCCCGTCGCGCAGCACATGGGTGGCGTCGAGGCGGTTCATGATCTTCTCGTCATGGGTGACGACCACCACCGCCGCCGCCTGCTCGACCGCCACCTTGCGCAGCAGGTCCATGACGATGCCGGCGCGCTCGCCATCCAAGGCCGCGGTCGGCTCGTCGGCGAGGATGATGCGCGGGCGATTGGCCAGGGCACGGGCGATCGCCACCCGCTGCGCCTGTCCGCCCGAGAGTTGCGAGGGCATGGCCTGGGCCCGGTCGGCGACTTGCAGGTACTCCAGCAGGTCGAGGGTGCGCCGCTCGGCCTCCGGCCGGCTCCACCCGGCGAGATTCAACACCAAGGCGATGTTGTCGGTGACGGAGAGGAAGGGGATCAGGTTGTGGAACTGGAAGATGAAGCCGATCTTCTCCAGCCGCATGCGCCGCAGGTCGCGGCGCAGCCAGCGACCGTCGAAGACCACGTCACCGTCGAGGCGAACCCGCCCGGCGCTGGGATCGACGATGCCGCCGATCAGGTTGAGCACGGTGCTCTTGCCCGAACCGCTGGGACCGAGCAGGCCGATCAGGCTGCCGGCATGGATGTCGAGGTCGAGAGGCTTCAGCGCATCGACCCGTGTCGGGCCCTCGCCGTAATGCTTGGCAACCCCGCGAAGTTCGATGATCGGCGTCTCCATCCTCAGCCTCCCAATGCCCGGGCGGCATCGATCTTCAGCGCCGTCCGCACGCCAAGCACGCTGGCGACGATGCACACCACCGCCACCACCGCCGACAGCGCCGCGACGTCGGTGGCGACGATGATCACCCGGCGGGGAAAATGGTCCGCCACCGCCAGGATCAACCCGGCACCGACCGCGAAGCTGATGCCGCCCAGGGCCAGCGCCTGCTGGACGATCATGCCGAGGATGGTGCGGTCGGGAGCGCCGATCAGCTTCAGGGTGGCGATCTCGCGGGTCTTGTCCATGGTCATGGTGTGGATGATCAGGGCGATGATCACCGCCGAAACCAGCAGCAGGATGGTGGTGAACATGCCGATCTGCTTGCGCGCCTTGTCGACCACCGCACTCAACAGCAGTTCTTCCTGCTGCCCCTGGGTCAGGGCCGACAGGTGCTTCCAGCGCTCGGCGGCGCGGGCGACGGCGACGGCATCGTGGCCGGGCAGAACGCGGGCCAGGACGGCATTGACCTGATTGGCATTGGCCGCTTCGCCGCGCACCGCCTGATTGCGGGCAGCGGCGCCGTCGAGTTCGAACTGCAGACGCTGCGCATCCTTCAAGGTGACGTAGGCAACCGGGTTTCCCGCCGAATCCACCTCGCCGACGGTGTGCCCGACCACGGTGAAGGTGTCCGCGCCGATCCGCAGGCGCTCGCCGAGCCCGATCCCGGCGCGGCGATCGAGGACCATTTCGAAATGACTGCGGGTGAGCGAATGCCCGTCGGCGACGGCGACCGGTCCGCCCGGACGCCCGGGTTCGAAGCCGACCACCATCAGCCGGAGCGTGCGCGTCCCGACATGGATCTGCACCGTCTGATAGGTCACCACCCCGGCTTCGGCCACCCCGGCGAGGCGAGCGACCGCGGCCCGGCTGTCCTTGGGAATGCGCGACGATTCGGCGAACGGGCCGCGCGTGCCGCCCTCGACCACCCACAGATCCGCTGCCGGCGCGCGCACCAGGATGAGGGCGTCGTCGACTAGGCCGCGGTAGATGCCGACCATCGACATCACCACCCCCAGCAGCAATGCCAGCCCCAGGCAGGTGAGCAGGAAGCGTCCGCCATGGTGGCGGATGTCGCGCAGAGCCAGGTTCATCGGCTTCCCTTGTCGATCAGAACCTCGGCCTGCTCGCCGAGATGGATGTCGGCGGGGATGGCATCGAAGGCGACCTGGACCCGGCGCTCTTCGGAGACGCGATCGCTTTCGATGTCGATGCGCACCACCCGGCCGGGGAAGGTCTGCCCGGGCAGGGAGCGGAGGGAAATCTCCACCGCTTGTCCCGCCGCCAATCCCCCGGCCTGGGCCTCGTCGATGAAAGCCCGCACCCACACCGTCGCCGGATCGATGATGGTAAACAGGCCGATTCCAGCCGTTACCGCCGTCCCCAATTCGCGACTGCGCTCGACCACCAGCCCGTCGAAAAGAGCGGTCAGGGCGTATTTGTCCAGCACCGCCTGATCCAGCAGCAACCGGGCGCGGGCGCTTTCGAGCCCCCCTTTGGCGGCTTCGACGTCGCTGACCGCCACCGCGGTATCGGCGATGGCGACCTCGCCCGTGGCGTTGGCATCCTCTGCCGCCTCCACCGAGACCGTGCCGTTGCGGACCAGATTCTGCCGCCGGCCGTTGACGCTGCGCTTCTGGACCAGCACCGCGCGGGCGCGGTCGAGACGCGCCGAGGCCTGGGCCAGGGCCGCCTCGGCTTGCCTCACCCCGGCCTGGGCCTGGGCCACCCGCGCCTGCTGTTCGCGGGAATCCAGCCGGGCGAGAATCTGCCCGCGAACGACGCGATCGCCGTGGTCGGCCGACAGCGCCGTCAGGGTTCCCGAAATGTCGAAACCGACCCGGGCCAGGATGCGCGCCTCGACGCTGCCGAGGCCGTAAACCCGGCTCTCGTCGGCACGAAAGGTGGCGGCCTCCGCCATCGGCGGCGCCGGACGGTTGCGTCCGCCGATGACCGCGCCGCCAACCGCCACGGCGGCAACGATTGCAGCGATGCCGATGACCCTCTTGTTCACACGCATGGCCGACCTCAGTGAGTAAGCAGACACTCACTTAATCCCGATGCGGCGCGCCTGTCAATGGCGGCGTTCGACGCGCTCAGGAGCGGAAGCGTTCCGCCAGCCGCGCCCGTGCCGCCGGCATGTCGCGGTGCTGCGGGGCCAGGACGTGGCGGTCGAGGAAAAAGGCGGTGAGGCTCAAGCCGTCGCGGATCTCCGCCGCCTCCCCCTCCCCGCCTTCGGTGAGAAAGCGCGGCAGCGCCAGCAGACGCTCATGCCAAGGGCGGCCGGCTTCGCGGCTGACGGCGCGGCCGGTCCTGGGGCTGACATAGGCGAGATCGTCGGCCCGGCCGGTGGCCGCGCAGGACGACAGGTCGAGGCCGTAGCCGAGGTCGCGCAGCAGCGCCATCTCCCAGTGGACATAGACGCTCGGCCACGCCTCGCTCGCCAGGGCGTCGAGGAAGGCCGCCAGGGCGACGAAGGCGGCGGGATGGGGCTCGCGCTCGGGCAGGGTCGCCTCGCCGATCGCACAGGCGGCGGCCAAGGCGGCGAGACGGGCGGGGTCGTCCATCACTGCCGCGGCATGGGCGGTGACCAACTCGATGCGATAGGCGCCCAGTTGCTCGGCCAGGCGGGCATGCCACCACGCCTGGACGCGATTTCCCGGTTGCAGCAGGCCGCGGCCGGACTTGCCGCCGCCACCATGCACCAGCCCGGGATGACGTCCGTGGGCGCGGGTGAGCAGGCTGGCGATGGCACCGCTTTCGCCATGACGCTGGACCGCCAGCACCACGGCCTCGTCGGCCCACTGGATGCTCACGCAAAGCTCCACAGGGTGAGCGCGATGCCGGCGGCGGCCAGGGCCATGCCGGTCATCGCCACCGGCACCTGCCAGCGCTGCAACGGCGGCGGCCGCTCGAAGGATTCGTCGCTGAAGGCGCCATGGCGCAGGCGATGCTGGAGCACGGCCACCAGGACCAGCGTTCCCAGCCACAGCAGGAAGACCCCCACGGCCCCAGCGTTCATGCCCGGACTCCGTTGTCAGGCGTCGAAGTCGAGACCCACCTCGGAGTAGAAGCCGCGCTTGTCGGCCCAGTCGTCCTTGACCTTGACGTGCAGGAACAGGTGGACGCGGCGGTCGAGCAGCGCCTCCAGCTCGACGCGGGCGGCGGCGCCGATGGTCTTGATCTGGTGGCCGGACTTGCCGACGACGATGGCCTTCTGGCTGTCACGCTGGACATAGATCACCTGGTCGATGCGCGCCGAACCGTCGTCGCGCTCCTGCCACGATTCGGTTTCCACCGCCAACGCGTAGGGCAGTTCCTCGTGCAGGTAGAAGAACGCCTTCTCGCGGGTGATCTCGGCCGCCAGCAGGCGCTGCGGCAGGTCGGAGACCTGATCTTCGGGGAACATCCACGGCCCGGCCGGCACCCGCTCGGCCAGGGTGGCCTGCAAGGCGGCAAGGCCGTCGTTCTTCAGGGCGCTGACCATGAAGATGTCCGAGAACAGCTCCTCGGCGGACAATTCGGCGGTCAGGGCCAGCAGCGTTTCCTTGCGCACCGCGTCGACCTTGGTCAGCACCAGGATCGCTTGGCGCTTGGCCTCCTTGAGGCGGGCGACGATGGCCCGGCTGTCGTCGTCATAGCCGCGGATGGCGTCGACCAGCAGGCAGACGATCTCGGCCTCGGCGGCCCCGCCCCAGGCGGCGGCGACCATGGCGCGGTCGAGGCGGCGCCGCGGCTGGAAGATGCCGGGGGTGTCGACCAGGATCAACTGCGCCGCCCCGGCCATCAGGATGCCGAGGACCCGGAAGCGGGTGGTCTGCACCTTGGGGCTGACGATCGACACCTTGGTCCCCACCAGGGCGTTGACCAGGGTCGACTTACCGGCATTGGGGGCGCCCACCACCGCGACATAGCCGCAACGCTGCTCGGCAAACGGCACCGAAGGCGGTTCCGTACTCATACCATTTTCGCCTTTTCCAACATGGCCGTCGCCGCGGCCTGCTCCGCCGCCCGCTTCGACGAGCCGCGCCCGGAGACCGGGTCGAGCCCCGCCACTTCGACGGCAACCTCGAAGACCGGATCGTGCTGCGGCCCCTCCACCCCGACGGTGCGGTAGGCGGGCAGCGGCTTGCCCCGCCCCTGCGCCCATTCCTGCAATTCGGTCTTGGCGTCCTTGGGCGGTCCCTCCGCCTCTTCCATCAACGCTTCCCACTGGGAACGGACGAAGCGGGCGGCGACGTCGAGACCGCCGTCGCAATACAGCGCCCCGATCACCGCCTCGCAGGCATCGGCCAACAGGCCGGGATTGGCACGACCGCCGGTATCTTCCTCGCCCTTGGCCATGACGATGGCGGCGGCGATGCCGGTGGAGCGGGCAACCCGGGCCAGCGCCTCGCGGCGGACCAGGGCGGCATGGCGACGGGCCAGGGCGCCCTCGGCTTCATCGGGATAACGCAGGTAAAGCATCTCGGCCACCGCCAGCCCGAGCACGCGGTCGCCGAGGAACTCCAGCCGCTCGTAGGGGGTCACCCGGCGCAGCTTGCGCCCGAGCAGGGCCGAGGGATGGGTCAGGGCCTCAACCAGCAGGTCGGGGCGGGCAAACGCGTGCCCCAGCGTCGCAGCAAGGCCGTCCGCGGGCACCGTCAGCCGATCCCCTGGAACAGACGACCGTAGCGGATGGCCCATGGCCACTTCCACACCTCCCACAGCGCCGCCGAACCGTCGCCGGAGAAGAAGATCACATCGGCACGGCCGACCAGATTCTCGGCCGGCACGTAGCCGACCACGTCGAGGAACCGCGAATCCTGCGAGTTGTCGCGATTGTCGCCCATCATGAAGAAGTGACCCGGCGGAACCACATAGACCGGCGTGTTGTCGGCCGGCCCGCCGTCGCCGTAGAACTCGATGATGCGGTGGCGCCGGCCGTTGGGCAGGGTCTCCCAGTATTGCGGCGCGCGAATGATGGTGCCCTCGCGGTCGGTGGCGACGAAATCGCCGATCCGTTCGCGCTTGACGGCGACACCGTTGATGTTCAGCACCCCCTCGACCACCTGGATGCGGTCCCCGGGCAAGCCGATCACCCGCTTGATGTAGTCGACCTTGTCCTCGGGCGGCTTCTTGAACACCGCCACGTCGCCGCGTTCGGGGGCGCGCTCGAAGATCCGACCGCCCGACGGGCCGAAGCTGAAGGGCAGCGAATGGCGCGAATAGCCGTAGCTGAACTTGGAGACGAACAGGTAGTCGCCGACCAGCAAGGTGGGAATCATCGAGCCCGAGGGGATGTTGAAGGGCTCGAACGCCACGGTGCGCACCACGCCGGCGATCAGGATGGCGTAGACGACGGTCTTGATGGTTTCCCAGGTGCCGCCGCCCGACTGGCCGTGTGTCATTCCGATATGCCGCCTAGCGTAGTGTTGTTGCGCCGCCGTCGCGGCGGGCGTGATCAAGCCAGCCGAAGGCGCCGCTGTCAAGCCGGTTGGCGTCGTTGGCCGGACCGTGCAAGATAACGCCGATTCATAAGGGGGACCGGCTTGAACGAGAGATTCCGCAACGTGCTGTTGGCAGCCGCCGCCATCGTGGCCGCCGATCTCGCCCTGGCCGAGGCCGGTCGGGCCTTGCTGCCCGACTGGGATCAACGCGGCCATCGCCAAAAGGTGCGGATCAGCCACCCGGTCTATCATCACACCCTGCGGTCGAACATGGATCTGGTCGATTGGTGGGGCGGCCATCAGTACCGTTTGGCGACCAATTCCCTCGGGGCCCGCGACCGGAGCGTTCGCGAGGTGGCCAAGGTCGCCGCCGGGCCGCGCCTGGCGGTGATCGGCGATTCCTTTACCGAGGGCGTCGGCCTTCCTTACGAGCAGACCGTCGCCGGCCTGCTGCAGCAGGCGCTGGGCCCCCAGGGCACCGAGGTGGTCAATTTCGGGGTCTCGTCCTATTCGCCGGTGATTTATTTCAAGAAGGTCCAGACCCTGCTCGACGTCGATGGCGTCACCTTCGATCACCTGATTGTCCTCGTCGATCCCGGCGACATCCTCAACGAGGCCGAGTGGTACGCCCTCAGCCCCGACGGCAGCCGCGTCCTGCGCAATCGCCCCGAAGGGGTCAACATGCGCAAACCCTCGCCGGTTCAGGATTGGCTGGCGATCCATTCGGTGATCGGCAAGGCGGCGATCACCATCTCCGACCTGATCCGCGCCCGGCGCAAGAACGCCGTTGCCGGCGGCGAAGAGGGGCGCGGTCTGCCCGGCGGCTGGGCGGCGGTGGTCAATTCGCGCGACGGAGCCTACACCTTCGACGACGATGCCTGGGAAAACTGGGGCCGACACGGCATGGAGCTGGCGCTGACCCATCTCCGACGCCTCAAGGACGTGACCGACGCCCACGGCGTGCGCCTCAGCATCGCCGCCTATCCCTGGCCGGGACAGTTGTGGCACGGGCAGCGGCAATCGCGCCATTCGCTGGCCCTCAAGGAATGGTGCGCCGCCAACGGGGCCGCGTTCCTCGACCTCTACCCGCCGTTCTTCGCCGTCGACCGCGATGCGGCGCTGGAGCGTTGGTTCGTGCCCAGCGATGTCCACTGGAACGCCGCCGGCAACCGGCTGGTGGCCGACGAAGTGCTGCGCCTCATCGCGGCAGGGCGGAAATGATCACCACCGCCTCGGCGAGCGGATGTTCGTCGGTCATGGTCAGCGCGATCGCCGCCCGCATTCCCGGAGGCGTCAACGCGTCGAGCCGCGCCAGCGCCCCGCCGGTCAGGGTGAGGGTCGGCTGCCCCGAGGGCAGATTGACGACACCGATGTCCTTGAGGAATACGCCGTCGCGAAATCCGGTCCCCAAGGCCTTGGCGCAGGCTTCCTTGGCGGCGAAACGCTTGGCATAGGTGGCGGCGCGAATCTCCGGCGTGCGCCGGTCGGCCTTGGCCTGCTCGGCGACGGTAAAGACGCGGTCGAGAAACCGCTCGCCGAACCGCTCCAGCGTTTGCGCGATGCGACGGATGTCGCACAGATCGTTGCCGATGCCGAGGATCACGCCCCACTCCCGCGTCGTCCCTCGTCCATCAACGCCCGCATGTGGCGGATGGCGGCGTCGAAGCCGACGAAGATCGCCTCGCCGACCAGGAAATGGCCGATGTTGAGTTCGACGATCGCGGCGATGGCGGCGACCGGCTTGACGGTGTCGTAGGACAGCCCGTGCCCGGCGTGGCATTCGAGGCCGATGGCGGCGGCATGGGCGGCGGCGGCGACGATCCGCGCCAGTTCGCGATCCCGCCCCTCGCCCTCGTGCTCGCAATAGGCGCCGGTGTGCAACTCGACCACCGGAGCGCCGATGGCGCGGGCGGCATCGAGCTGGCGTGGGTCGGGCTCGATGAACATCGACACCCGGATACCGGCGTCGACCAGCCGGCCGACCAGCGGGCGCAGGCGCTCGACCGCCCCGGCGACGTCGAGGCCGCCCTCGGTGGTGCGTTCCTCGCGGCGCTCGGGAACGATGCAGGCGGCGTGCGGACGATGGCGCAACGCCACCGCCACCATCTCCTCGGTGGCCGCCATCTCCAGATTGAGCGGCAACGCGATCTCGTTGGCCAGGCGCTCGATGTCGCGATCGGCGATGTGGCGGCGATCCTCGCGCAGATGGGCGGTGATGCCGTCGGCACCGGCGGCGGCGGCGAGATGGGCGGCGCGGACCGGATCGGGATGGTGGCCGCCGCGCGCGTTGCGGATGGTGGCGACGTGATCGATGTTCACGCCGAGACGCAAGGGTCGGATCATGGGCAGAGGCTCGTTCAGTTGCGGGCGCGGTCGACCGAATTGATGGCCGGCGTCGCGCGCAGGGCGGCGATGATGTTGGTGAGGTGCTTCACGTCGCGCACCTCGATATCGATGATCATTTCGAAGAATTCGAGGGTGCGATTGGTGATCTTGAGATTGGTGATATTGCCCATATTCTTGGCGATCACCGTGGTGATGGTGCTCAACGTCCCGGTCTCGTTGGCCACCACCAGATCGATGCGGCCGACATTGCTGGCGCCCTCGGCTTCGTCCCACGACAGGTCGAGCCAGCGCTCGGGCTGATCGGCATATTGTTCGAGATTCTCGCAGTCGATGGTGTGGATGGTGACGCCCTTGCCGGTGGCGACGATGCCGACGATGCGGTCGCCCGGCAGAGGGTGGCAGCAGCCGGCGAAATGCATGGCCATGCCGGGGATCAGGCCCTTGATCGGCACCGCATTGCTGCGATCCTTGCGCTCGCTCTGCGCCTTGGCCTTGCGTTGCAGGGCGACGACGTTGTCGGTCTTCTGCGCCGCCGTCTTCAGCTCGGGATAGACGGTCGACACCACTTCGCGGGCGGTGAGCATGCCCTCGCCGACCATGGCGATCAGATCGTCGGCGGTCGGGGCCTTGAAGATCTTCAGCACCCCTTCGAGGCCCTTCTCGGTGAAATCGTAGCCTTCCTGGCGGAAGGCGCGCACCAGAATGGCGCGGCCGAGATCGGCATACTGGGCCCGTTGCTGGGTGCGGATGAAGCGGCGCACGCGGGCGCGCGCCTTGCCGGTGACGACGAAGCGCTCCCAGGTGGGATTGGGCGTCTGCGCCTTGGACGTGACGATCTCCACCTGATCGCCGTTCTGCAACCGGGTGCGCAACGGCATGATGCGGCCGTTGATCTTGGCGCCGACGCAGGTGTCGCCGACCTGGCTGTGCACCGCATAGGCGAAGTCGACCGGCGTCGCCCCGCTGGGCAGCGCGATCAGATCGCCCTTGGGGGTGAAGCAGAACACCTGGTCCTGGAACATCTCCAGCTTGGTGTGCTCGAGGAATTCCTCGGGATTCGAGGCGTGTTCGAGGATATCGAGCAGCTCGCGCAGCCAGCGGTACTGGCGGCCATCGGTCATCCGCCCGCCGCCCTGCTTGTACTTCCAGTGGGCGGCGACGCCCAGTTCGGCGACCTCGTGCAACTCCTGACTGCGGATCTGCACCTCGATGCGCTGCCGCTCGGGACCGAACACCCCGGTGTGCAGGCTGCGATAGCCGTTCGGTTTCGGCGTCGAAATGTAGTCCTTGAAGCGGTTGGGAACCATCGGATAGGCGGAGTGGATCACGCCCAGCGCCCGGTAGCAGTCCTCGACCGTCTCGACCACCACGCGAAAGGCCATGATGTCGGAGAGCTGCTCGAAGCCGACATTCTTGCGCTGCATCTTCAGCCAGATCGAGAACGGCGTCTTCTCGCGCCCCGACACCGTCGCCTTGACCCCCGCTTCCGCGAGGGTGCGGCGCAGTTCGTCGAGGATGCGGCCGATCAGGTCGCCGCCCTGCTCGCGCAGGAAGCTGAGGCGCGAGATGATCGAGGCCCGGGCATCGGCATGCAACTCGCCGAACGCCAGGTCTTCGAGCTCCATCTTCATCTCCTGCATGCCGATGCGTTCGGCCAGCGGAGCGTAGATTTCCATCGTTTCGAGGGCGATCCGGCGGCGCTTCTCCGGCTTCTGGATGTAGTGGAGCGTGCGCATGTTGTGGACGCGGTCGGCCAGCTTGACCAGCAGGACGCGGATGTCGTCGCTCATCGCCAGGACCAGCTTGCGCAGGTTCTCGGCCTGCTTGGCATGGTCCGACTGCAGCTCGATGCGGGACAGCTTGGTGACGCCGTCGACCAGCCGGGCGACCTCGGTGCCGAACAGGCGTTCGATGTCCTCGTAGGTGGCCGGCGTGTCCTCGATGGTGTCGTGGAGCAGCGCGGTGATGATGGTCGAGGAATCGAGTCGGTACTTGGTCAGGATGCCGGCGACTTCGATCGGATGCGAAAAGTAGGGATCGCCCGAGGCCCGCAGTTGCGAGCCATGCACCTTGGTGGCGAACACGTACGCGCGGTTGATCGCATCCTCGTCCGCCGTGGGATCGTAGGATTTGACGCGCTCGACGAGTTCGAACTGACGCAGCATCGCCTGATTCGGCTCCCTTACGGTTGCCGGCGACGCCGCCGGACGGGGAGCGGCAGTCCCGGTTGGATCATCCGCCGCCCCCTGGCCCTTACTCCTCGCCGTCGCCGGGGGCGCCGTCGATGTCGCCTTCGAAGTCGACGCCCTCGTCGGAGACGGTCAGACCGTCTTCGGCGATTTCCTCCTCGCTGGCGGCCATGTTCTCGAACGCGATGTCGCGCTCGGGCATGAAGGCCTCCATCTCGTCCTCTTCCGGCTCGTCGTGCTCGACGTGCTTCTGCAAGCCCTGGACGAGCGTGTTCTTCAGCGTCTCGAGGACCACGGTGTCGTCGGCGATTTCGCGCAGCGCCACCACCGGATTCTTGTCGTTGTCGCGCTCGACGGTGATCCGCGCCCCCGAAGAGATGTCGCGGGCCCGCTGGGAGGCCATCAGCACCAGCTCGAAACGGTTGGGAACCCTGAGAACACAATCCTCGACGGTTACGCGCGCCATTGAACGTCCTTGTCCGCAGTTTGCCGGGAAAGATTTCAGTTTATATATTGCCCCGCTGCCGCGAAAGCAAGCTTCCGCCTAGCGCGCATCGCCCCTTGCGGCGCCGCCCGGCTGCGCCTACGTTAAACACATTACCGCCGACCGGGCTTCGTTCCGTCCCCCACTCCATTTATTTGGTCGAGACCGCCATCATGCATTTCCATCCCAACGAGCGTATCGGCCTGTTCATCGACGGGTCGAACCTGTATGCCGCCGCCCGCGCCCTTGGTTTCGACATCGACTACAAGCGCCTGCTGGAGTTCTTTACCTCCAAGGGGCGTCTGATTCGTTCGTTCTATTACACGGCGTTGATCGAGGATCAGGAATACTCCCCGATCCGCCCGCTGGTCGACTGGCTCGACTACAACGGTTACACCATGGTCACCAAGCCGACCAAGGAATTCACCGATGCCATGGGCCGGCGCAAGATCAAGGGCAACATGGACATCGAGCTGGCCATCGACGTGATGGAGATGGCCCAGTACCTCGATCACGTGGTGCTGTTCTCCGGCGACGGCGATTTCCGCCGTCTGGTCGAGGCGGTGCAGCGCAAGGGGGTGCGGGTCTCGGTGGTCAGCACGGTGCGCTCGCAGCCGCCGATGGTCGCCGACGAGTTGCGCCGCCAGGCCGATACCTTCGTCGAGCTCCTCGAACTGGAGCCGCTGATCGCCCGCGCCCAGGTCCATCGCGAGGACCGCTATTCCCAGACGCCGCGCGGCAACGACGACCAGTGACGGTGCCCGAATTCGACTGTCCCCTCTGCCCGCGGCTGGTGGCCTTCCGCGCCGCCAACCGCGTCGCCGCGCCCGATTGGCACAATGCCCCGGTGCCGTCGTTCGGCAGCCTCGACGCCCGCATCCTGGTGGTCGGGCTGGCCCCCGGGCTCAAGGGCGCCAACCGCACCGGGCGGCCGTTCACCGGCGACTATGCCGGCGACCTCCTCTACGCCACCCTGGCCGAGGCCGGGCTGGCCGCCGGCGACTACGGCGCCCGTCCCGACGATGGCTTTACCCTGGTCGACGCCCGCGTCACCAATGCGGTACGCTGCGTGCCGCCCGAGAACAAGCCGTTGCCGGCCGAGTTCGCCACCTGCCGCC
>JACRFY010000073.1 GCA_016212565.1 Magnetospirillum sp.
GAGGAAGACCAGGTTGTAGCGCTCGTAGACCAGATCCGGCCGGTGGCGCAGCCAGGCGCGGACCAGACGGAGGAAGGCGGGCAGGGAATAGGCCAGTTCCAGCAACTCGGCCACCGCCGGCGGCAGCAGGCGGCGCAGGCGGGCGACCCCGCCCCCGCCGCCGCCGAACGGCGCCGCCCGGCGCGACGGCGGCGCCACCACCACCACCTCGTGGCCACGGCGGCGAAAGGCGGCGATCAATTCCTCGATATGCACGTCCTGGCCGTCCTTGGAGACGGTGCGATGATGGTAGAGAATCTTCACGCCGATACCGCCTCCAGCAGCCGTTCGAGGGTGGCAAAGCGGCTTTCCCAGGCATAGCGGGCGCGGATATGCCGCCGCGCCGCCTCCGCCATGGCCGCGCTTGCCGGGGTGAAGGCCGCTTGCAGGACGGCGGCGGCAAAGGCCTCGGGGCCGTCGGCGACCAGAAGATGGCGGCCGGGAATCGCGTCGATCCCCTCGAAGGCCTGCGGCGTGGCCACCACCGGGCGGGCCATGGCCATTCCCTCCAGCACCTTGTTCTGCACCCCGCGGGCTGTGAGCAGCGGCGCCACCACCACCGTGGCATGGGCGAGGTAGGGGCGCACGTCGGCGACCCGGCCGGTGACCTCGACCCGCGGCGGCGCATGCAGGCCCAGCACCGCCGCCGACGGATTGCTGCCGACCACCACCAGGCGGAAGGCAGGCAGCAGCGGCAGCACCGTGGCGACGAACCAGGTCACCGCCTCGACATTGGGCCAGTAGTCCATGGCGCCGGTGAAGACCGCCACCGGACCGTCGCCGGAAAACGGGCGGGGATAGGGATGGTCGGGCGAGATGGTGGCGGCGTCGATGCCGTTCTCCACCACATGGAGACGCGCCTCGCTTTCCGGCGCCAGGGAGCGGAACAGGTCGCGCTCGGCCGCCGAGACGAACAGGCTGGCGGCGGCAACCGCGGCCACCCGGCGCTCGAAGGCGAGCAGGCGGCGGCTCTCGCGGGCATAGACCCAGCGGGCGAGACCGCGGCGGCGCTCGGCGTATTGCCGCCACTTGGCGGAATCGACGTCGCAGAAATCCATCACCAGCGGCGAGGACCGGTCGTCGACGACGTACTGGGCCATCTGCGACGAGAAGACGACCGTCACCGCCGGGCGCACCTCGTCCCGCACCCCCGCCACCCAGCGGGCCATGCCGGGATCGGCGTAGAACGGCAGGCTGAGCGGCACCCCGGTGAGCAGACCGCGCAGGCTGCGCAGGGCGGCAATCCGCCGGTCGAGCCGTCGCACGCAGATGCTGGCGGCCATCGCCTTCATCGCCCCGATATGCGGCCAGTCGGCGGGATCGTCGACGAAGCAGCCGAGATGAAGGCGGTAGCGGCGGCCGAGATAACTCAGCCAGTGATAGGCGCGCAGCTTGTCGCCCTTATCCGGCGGATAGGGCAGACGGTGGGCGAGAAAAAGAAGGTCCTGCACGTCGGCCCCTCGACGATTCCGGCATCGGGATCAGATGAGGGCGCGACCGCGGCCGGGCAATCGGAGCAAGGTCGTGGACGGAACGCCGGGCTGGGGTAAGGCGAGGCCGACGACGAACATCAAGGCCACAGAAACAACCCTATAACCGCGAGTTCTGTCGTGGCAGCCTCTACCAATGTTATATTTTGCCTTGCCATTCCGCCTCTGGTCGCAGACTCTGTCATGCACGAAGGCAGGCCTGCCAGCAGTTCGGGTGCAGTTGCGATGGAAGCGACGATCGATCAAAACAGGGTGATTGAGCTTACCGCAAAGGTCGCCGCATTGGAGGCGATCTACCAGAATTACCTGTCGTGGGCGGCTCTCACCGTCGCGATCCTCACCATTGTCATCGCCCTTGCGGCCATCATTTCCTTTGCTTATTTCCGCCACATGGCGGCGGGCATCGCCGAACGGGCGGCAACGGAAATCGCCGAAGCTGTGGCGAACGACTATATTCAGAAAATGTGGCCCTCATTCGTGGCTGACTACCACGCCTATGAGGACGCGATGGCCGATGACGATATTGCAGACCGGATCTCGGAGGCACAGCCCGATGACGGCTCACACTGAGTCGCCCAACGTTTACCAGATGGTGCTCGAAGCGATGAAGAGCGCACCGGTGGACCTTGCCGGTTTGGCGCGGCGCCTCGGGGTCGACATCGCCTATTCGCAACTTCCGGACGAGGTTTCGGGTTCGATCGAGAGGCAAGGGAACGGGACGTTTCTCATTCGAGTCAACGCCCGTCATCCGGAAACGCGCCAACGATTCACGATTGCGCATGAACTGGGACATTTCGTCTCCCACCGCCATCTTCTCGGCAATGGCACGAACGACAACAAAGCCTATCGAACCATGACGACGGAGGCGAATTTCAATCCTGCAATCGGCCCGCAGCACGAAACGGATGCGAATAAATTCGCTGCCGGACTGTTGATGCCGGAACCGTTGGTACGGGAATTCTACAAAAACCTCGGCAGGCCGCAAAATGCCGACAATCTTGCTGCCGTATTCAAGGTTTCACCTCAGGCGATGCAGATTCGCCTCGACGGGCTTCGGCGCCGACGGGCCCTATAATACCGGCGGCATGAATGTTTCCTTCATGCCGCGAGGGTTTCGCCCAAGCGCCGCGCCGGCTTAACCAACGGCCGTCCGGTTCGACGTCACACCACCTTCAACTCCAGCAGGCTCTCCCCGCCGGCCCCCGTCAGGTGGACGGCGCAGGCGATGCAGGGGTCGAAGCTGTGGATGGTGCGGAGAATCTCCAGCGGCTGGTCCGGAACCGCCAGCACATGGCCCTTCAGCGCCGCCTCGTAGGGGCCGGACAGGCCGGCGACGTCGCGCGGGCCGGCGTTCCAGGTGCTGGGAACCACCGCCTGGTAATTGGCAATCTTGCCGTCGTCGATCACCACCCAGTGGCCGAGGGCCCCACGCGGCGCCTCCATGGCACCGGCGCCCTTGGCGTGCGCGGGCCACGTCGAGGGCTCCCACCGGGCCTCGTTGAAGGTGTCGATGTCGCCGGCGCGAATGTTGGCGACCAGCTGGTCCAGCCAGCCGCCCATGGCATCGACGATGATCTTGGTTTCCAGCGTGCGGGCGGCGGTGCGGCCGAGCGTCGAGAACAGCGCCGTGACGGGCAGCTTCAGCCTGGCCAGCGAACTGTCGACCAGCTCCCTGGCCTGGGCATGGCCGCTGCCGTAGAGCATCAGCATGCGGGCCAGCGGCCCCACCTCCATCGGCTTGCCCTGCCAGCGCGGCGACTTCAGCCACGAATAGGCCCTGTCGACCTCCAATTGCTCGAACGGAGGCTTGGGGCCGTCATAGGCCAGCTTGGTCTCGCCGGCCCAGGGATGGAGCCCGGCCTGCTTGCCGCCGCCATAGGCGTACCAGGAATGGGCGGCGAATTCCTGGACCTCGGACTCGGCGGCGAGGTCGACGGGATGGATACGGCTGAGATCGCGGTCGAGGATCACCCCGCGCGGGATCATCCATCCGCCCCCCGCCTCGGGGAACTCGCCGTAGGTCATGAAGTTGCCCACCCCCTCGCCCTGGGCGAACCACTCGGGATAGAAGCCGGCGATGGCCAGGGTGTCGGGCAGATAGGCCTGATCGACGAAGGCCTTCATGCGGCCGACGATGTCGCGGATCCTGCCCAGCCGCTCGGCATTGAGCGACGAGTCGGTATCGGGGCCGATGGGCAGCGGCACGCCGCCGACGACGAAGTTGGGATGCGGATTCTTGCCGCCGAAGATGGTGTGAAGCTGCACCACCTCGCGCTGCCAGGCCAGGGCGTCGAGGTAATGGGAAACCGCCAGCAGGTTGACCTCGGGCGGCAGCTTGTAGCCGGGATGGCCCCAATAGCCCTCGGCGAAGATGCCCAGTTGCCCGGTTTCGACGAACGCCTTCAGCCGCGCCTGGGCGTCGGCGAAATGGCCGCGCGAGGATTTGGGATAGGACGACAGCGACTGCGCCAGCGCCGCGGTTTCGGCCGGATCGGCATTCAGCGCCGAAACGATGTCCACCCAGTCGAGCGCATGCAGGTGATAGAAATGCATGACGTGATCGTGCACGTACTGGGCGGCGATCATCAGGTTGCGGATCAACTGGGCATTGGCCGGCACGGCGATGCCCAGGGCGTCCTCGACCGCACGCACCGAGGCCATGCCGTGGACCAGCGTGCACACGCCGCAGATGCGCTGGGCGAAGGCCCAGCCGTCGCGGGGATCGCGCCCCTGGAGGATCAGCTCGATGCCGCGCACCATGGTGCCCGAGGAATAGGCCTCGGCGATGCGGCTGCCGTCCATCGTCGCCTCGATGCGCAGATGGCCTTCGATGCGGGTGATGGGGTCGACGACGAGGCGCTGGGTCATGACGGTTCCTCATCCAGGTATTCGGCCAGCATCTCGACGAGGCCGAGCACCGGCAGGTCCATGTCGTAGTGCTGCAACGCCTCTTCGAGGATGTTGCGGCAATTGGAGCAGGCGGTGACCAGCCCCTCGGGCTTGACCGCCTCAAGCTGGC
The DNA here is from genome assembly GCA_016212565.1 of Magnetospirillum sp. Taxonomy (GTDB): domain Bacteria; phylum Pseudomonadota; class Alphaproteobacteria; order Rhodospirillales; family Magnetospirillaceae; genus JACRFY01. The sequence continues at coordinate 4,549 of JACRFY010000073.1, forward strand.
GCTTCTTGGGGCCGAACACGGTCAGGCGCAGGTCCTTGGCGCGATGGTTGGCCGACAGGCCGCCGCCCCCGCCGCAGCACCAGTTCCATGGCCCGGCATCGGCGGTCTCGACGAAGTCCGCCGCCACCATGGCCATCAGGCGCCGCGCCTGCGGCTCGAGCCCGCCGCGGCGGCTGATCTGGCAGGGGTCGTGGTAGGTCAGGCGCGAGGTGTCCTTGCCGCTGGTCTTCAGCTTGCCCGCGGCGCGCCAGCGGTCGAGCAGGTCGATGATGTGGATGACCTCGACGTCGTAGGCGGCACCGATCAGGTTCGGTCCCTCCCAGCGCAGCGCCTGGTAGGCGTGGCCGCATTCCGGCGTCACCACCCCCTTGACCTTGAGCCGATGCGCGGCATCGACGATGCGCTGGACCAGGGTGCCGGCGACGTCCCTGGAGCCGATCTGCACCCCGATGTTGGTCGCCTCGTAGGCGTCCGAGGCGATGGTCCAGGTGGCCCCGGCGGCCTTGAACAGCTTGGCCAGGGCACCGAGCACCTCGGGGAAGGCGATGAACTCGATCGAGGAGATGGTCACCAGCCAGTCGGCGCCCTCCTTGTCCATCTCGATGGGGATGCCGCAGGCGGCCGCCTGGGCCTCGACCAGCTTCCGCACCGAATGTTCGCCGACGCCGACCGGGCTGATGCCGGTCAGGGCCCGCACCGCCGCCTTCTTCAGCCCCTCGGGGGCATAGCCGGCGGCGGTCATGCCCTCGCGCAGCTTGCGGATCATGGCGGTGAGGTCGTTGCCCACCGGGCAGGCCAGGCTGCACCGGCCGCACAGGGTGCAGGAATCGTAGACCAGCACCTCCCATTCGGCCAGGTCGGCCTCGGTGAGCGGCCGGGACAGGCCGAGGGCGGCGCCGATGCGGCCGAACAGGGTGAATTCCCGGCTCCACAACCGGCGCAGCGGCTCCAGCTTGCGGATCGGCGCGTAGTGGGGATCGCCGGTCTCGGTGTAGAACAGGCAGGCCTCGGCGCACAATCCGCAGTGGACGCACGAACTGAAGAAGGCCGCGACCGGGGCGTCGATCTGCTCGCGCAAAGCGGCGAGCCCGTTGCCGAGCGACAGGGTCATGAGTGCGCTCCCTTGCGGCCGGCGATGGCCCCGGCATAGTAGCGGGCGAAGGCGAAGGTGACGGCGTGCATCAGCGTGGTGAAGGGGAACAGCACCAGCAGCAGCTCGACCGACAGCAGATGCACCGCCAGCAGGGTCTCGAACGGCAAAGCCACGCGGTTGACGAGCAGGAACCCGGTCAGCAGCGGCAGCAGGGTCGCCGTCCAGGCGAGGTGATCGGCGCCGGTGGTCAGCAGCCGCCGGACCGGATCCTTCGAGCGGGCGATCAGCAGGACGATCATGGCGGCGATGGTCAGCACGGTGGCCCCGTCGATGGCTCCGGTCGGCAGTCCCGGCCAGTCGAGCCCGGTCATGCCGCGGATCGCCGCGATGTGCGGGCCGTAGAGGAACACCACCGCGAACAGGCCGAGGTGGAAGACCATGCCGCCGACATGGACCACCGGCGAGCGCGCCACCAGACCCGGGGCGGGCAGGAAGCGCGAGACCACCGTGCGCAGGCCCTGAAGGGCGCCGCTGCCGCGGGCCACCGAGCGGTCGGGTCGGCGGCGCAGCCACAGCATCTCGACCACGCGAAGGGTGACGCCGAACAGGAACACCGCCGCGGCGAAGGCAAAGCCGGGGCCCTTGGCCCACAGCAGCAGGGCCGTCGAACTCATGGCTTGACCTCCAGGTCGGCGAGGGTGACGGGCTGGCGCTCGGCGGCGGCGCGCTTCTTGGCTTCGATGGCCGCCATGCCGGCGGCGACACCGATGCCGATTCCGGCGGCGACGGCGTTGGCCGCCAGGTGCCCGTCGGCCCCCCACGGCTGCGACAGCGGCCGATAGAAGCTGCCGGCATCCCAGAAATCGGGCTGCGAGCAGCCCAGGCAGGGATGGCCGGACTGGATGGGGAAGCTGACCCCGCCGTTCCACTTGACGGTGGCGCAGGCGTTGTAGGTGGTCGGGCCCTTGCAGCCCAGTTCGAACAGGCACCAGCCCTTGCGGGCGCCCTCGTCGTCGAAGCTCTTGGCGAACAGACCCTTGTCGTAGAAGGCGCGGCGATAGCAGCGGTCGTGGATGGTGTCGCCGTAGAAGGCCCGCGGCCGCCCCAGCGAGTCGAGCTCGGGCAGGCGGCCGAAGGTGAGGAAGTGGGCGATCACCGCCGTCATCACCACCGGGATCGGCGGACAGCCGGGGAGGTTGACCACCGGCTTGTCGGTGATCAGGCTGCCGATCGACACCGCGCCGGTGGGATTGGGCGCCGCCGCCGGCAGGCCGCCGAAGGCGGCGCAGCTGCCGATGGCCACCACCGCCGCCGCACCGGCCACCGTCTCGTGCAGGATATCGAGGTTGGAGCGGCCGGCGATGGTCGAATAGCCGGGATCGCCCAGCGGCACCGAGCCGTCGACCAGCACCAGATATTGGCCGGCGTTCTCGGCCATCGCCTTCAGCCGCGCCGTCTCGGCGCCATGGCCGGCGGCGGCCTGCAGGGTGTGATGGTAGTCGAGCGACACCGCCGAGAGGATCAACTGTTCCAGGCTGGGGGCGTCGGCGCGGGTCAGCGACTCGGTGCAGCCGGTGCATTCCTGGAACGACAGCCAGATCACCGACGGCCGCCGCGCCCGCTCCAGGGCCTCGGCCACCCGCGGCGCCATCGCCGGCGCCAGGGCCATCGCCGCGGTCAGGCCGGTGCAGTATTTGGTGAAGTCGCGGCGGCTGATGCCGTGGCTGTCGAGGAGGGGGAGCAACGCAGGCTTGGTCGACATGCGATTTCTCTTTCGACGAAGGGCCTAACCTTTCGGATAGTGTGCGCCCCCGCGCCGCGCCGCAGGCAGTAGCGGATTACTACGCCCAATCGGCGACTTGCCGCCGTGCGAGCGCGACCGCCGCCGGCAGCGCCGCCGCGACCGGCGGCGACAGCGCCATGCCCAGGGTCAGCATCAGCGGCTGCACGCCCAGCAGCGCGCGGCGCGCCGGCAGGGTGCCGGACAGCATCAGCGCCGTGACCAGATCCGACAGCCCGACATCGTGCGGGGTCGCGCGCCGTCCGCCGACGAAGGCGTCGAAGGCGGCCCCCTCCATCAGCCGCACCGTGCCCGGTTCGGCGTCGAGGCGGGCGGCGTCGAGAAACAGGACCGCCCGGCAATCCTCGATCAGCGGCAGCAAAGCGAGGCCAATGGTGCCGCCATCGACCACCCGCACTCCGCTGGGCAACGCTTCGGCCGCCAGCGCCTCGGCCAGCCGCACCCCCACCCCCTCGTCGGAGAGCAGCGAATTGCCGATGCCGAGAACCAGGATGTCGTTGGGCAAAATACCTCCGAATCGCCAGGGACGGGGGTACACCACGGAGGGCACAGAGACCACGGAGGAAATCGCGCGGCCCCCCTACAGTCGTCATCCCCGCGAAGGCGGGGATCCATGATGACGCAGCCTTGACCTTGAAATATAATGCGTTTTCGTTGACACATGGATTCCCGCTTTCGCGGGAATGACGGATTGCGAGAGCTTGCGGAATTTTTTGGCACGCACAGCGCGATTGCGTCACGCAGGCGAACCGCCTAACCGCCCAGCCGTCCGAACACGCCCTCGACCCGCTCCAGCGCCCAAGCCACCTGATCGTCGGTGATGACCAGCGGCGGCGCCAGACGGATGGTGTGGGTGTGGGTCTCCTTGCACAGCAGCCCCTGGCCCTGCAACGCCTCGCAGACGCGGCGGGCGCCGCCGGCCTCGGGGTGGAGTTCGATGGCGATCATCAGCCCGCGGCCGCGCACCGCCTTGATGGCCGGCGACGGCAGCGCCCGCAGGCGGTCGAGGATCACCGCCCCCTGGCGGGCGGCGTTGTCGATCATCCCCTCCTCGACCAGCACCTTCAGCGCCATCCGCGCCACCGCGCAGGCCAGGGGATTGCCGCCGAAGGTGCTGCCGTGCTCGCCCGGCTTGAGCACGCCGAGCACCTCGCTGTTCGACAGCACCGCCGAGACGGGATAGAAGCCGCCCGACAGCGCCTTGCCGATCAGGGTCAGGTCGGCCTCGATGCCCTCGTGCTCCTCGGCCAGCAGTTTGCCGGTGCGCCCCAATCCGGTCTGGATCTCGTCGAGGATCAGCATGATCCCCGCCTTGGTGCAGATGTCGCGCACCCGGCGCAGATAGCCCTCGGGAGGAATGATCACCCCCGCCTCGCCCTGGATCGGTTCGACCAGGAAGGCGATGGTGTTGGGGGTGATCGCCGCCTCCAGGGCAGCGGCATCGCCGAAGGGGATCACCGTGAAGCCGGGGGCGAAGGGGCCGAAGCCGTCGCGCGCCGTGGGGTCGGTGGAGAAGCCGACGATGGCGATGGTGCGGCCGTGGAAATTGTCGGCGCAGACGATGATCTCGGCCCGGCCGGGCTCCACGCCCTTGACCTGATAGCCCCACTTGCGCACCGTCTTGATCGCGCTTTCCACCGCCTCGGCGCCGCTGTTCATCGGCAGCACCTTGTGCGAGCGGGTGAGCGCGCAGATTTCCTCGTAGAACGGCGCCAGCTGGTCGTTGCGGAACGCCCGCGAGGTCAGGGTCAGGCGGCCGGCCTGTTCGACCAGGGCGTCGCGGATGCGCGGATGGCAGTGCCCCTGGTTGACCGCCGAATAGGCCGACAGGCAATCCATGTAGCGATTGCCGTCGGTGTCCCACACCCACACCCCCTCGCCACGGGTCAGCACCACGTCGAGCGGCTTGTAGTTGTGGGCTCCCAGGCGGGATTCGATCTCCAGGTAATCGGGCAGCGACATGGGGCAGTCCTCATTCGGCGGCGACACGCCGGCTGGCGTGGGAAAAGCGGTCCAGGCGCAGAGTCATGCAGTACGACGCCCCGCCGGACAACACGAAACTGGACAGGTCGACCGGACGGCAGCGATAGCCGCGCTCTTCGAGCACCGCCCGCAGGCGCGGCGGCGGCGCGGTCATGATCAGGTCGCGGCCGATGTTGATGGCGTTGAGACTGAAGGCCTCGGCCTCGTCGGCGGTGGCGACCAGGCGCAATTCCGCGGGCACATGGGCGATCACCGCCTCCTGCGCCCGCGCCGACAGCGCCGGGGGGAAATACAGCACCTCGCCGCCCGACAGCACGCAGAAGCAGGTGTCGAGGTGATAGAAGCGCGCGGTGACCAGTTCGAGGTCGACCACCGTCTGGCCGAACACGCGGCGGATGTGGCCGGGCGAGTCGGCGGTCGAGCGCGGTCCGTGCGCCGCCCAGAACAGCTGGCGCGAGGCGTCCCACAGGCAGTCGCCGGCTCCCTCCTGGAACACGCCGTCGGGCAGCGACTCGACCGCGGCGACCAGGCCGCGGGCGCCCAGGCCCTCGAAGAAGTCGCGGAACCAGCGCTCTTCGCCCTGGCGCTGCGGATAGCGGAAACGGGCGAGCAGGACGCGGCCGTCGAGCACCACCGCGGCATTGGCGGGGAACACCAGATCGGGCAGACCGGGCACCGCCGGCACCACCTCGACCGTCAGCCCGGCCTCGCCGAGCAGCCCGGCCAGCGCCTGCCACTGCGCCTTGGCCCGCGCCGGACCGTCGCGGTCGGCGCCCCATTGCTCGGGCTTCATCCACGGATTGATGGCGTAGCAGACCTCGTAGTGATCGGGGCTGGCCATCACCACTCGTCCCGCGTGCATCGTCATCGTCGCCACCTCCCAGGGTCCAAGGACTCACATGGTAGGTGGGGGCCATGAGGAGAAGATGAAGAGCGCGGTAGCGCGGAGGGATAGGACCGCCGGACCGCGCGCCCCGGGCCTGAGCCTTGCGCGCTCCGCAACGCGGGCATATCATGCCGGACTTCCCCCCGCCTGAGGAGTGCGGCGTCATGTTCCGCTACAGCGCAGTCGTTGTCCTTGGCCTCTTGGTCGCCGCCTGTGGGCAAGAGCCGATCTACAACGTCAATGCCCATCCGATCGCCACCTCCGCCCAGGCGCTGCCGCTGGCGCAGGTCGAAAAGACCATCATCGATGCCGGTCAGAGCCGCGGCTGGCGATTCGAGCGGCTTGGCCCGGGAAAGCTGAGTGCGGTCCAGGACCAGCCGAAGTTCGCCGCCGAGGTCGAGATCACCTTCGACCAGCGGCGCTTCAACATCGCCCATGTCTCCAGCCGAGGCATGAAGGAGCAGGGGAGCAATATCCACCCGCACTACAATTTCTGGATCCGCAACCTCGAATCCGACATCGATACCTGGTTGGCCAACGCCGCGCGGCGCACCAACCGGTAACCGCGCCCCGGTCGGTGGACCCGGATGGGATCCGGGTCCACCACCGTCGGCGCCTTGTCTTTCCCCGCGCTCCCGCCGATGTGGAGCGCATGGCCGATGCCCCCGTTCGCCTGCGGGTTCTGGTGGCCGCGCTGGTCGCGGTGCTGGTCGACGGCTGCGTTCCGCCGCTGCCGGCGGTGACCGGGCTCGATGGCGGCGCGGCGCGCCAAATCGCCATCGCCGGCTGGAGCCGGCCGCTGCTGGCCTGGCCGGCGCAAGGACCGGCGGTGGCCGTCGTTCTCGGCATCCATGGCCTGCGCGGGTCGGCGGCGGTGTTTGCCGCCCCGGCCCGGATGTGGAGCGGCGCCGGCCTCGCGACCTATGCCGTGACCCTCGACCAGGCCACCATGAGCGGCGACGACATCGCCGCCGCCGTGCGCGCGGTGGCGCAACGCCATCCCACCCTGCCGCTGGTGGTGGTAGGGGAAAGCCTGGGCGCCAGCCTGGTTCTCGCCGCCCTCGCCCCCGGCCGATCCCCCCCGGTTGCCGCCGTCGTCCTTGCCGCCCCGGCGGTGTGGCCCGATGCCCTCTCGGCACAGGTGGCGGTGGCGGCGCTACGCCTGCTCGACACCCCGGCGGCGCGCTTCTGGGCCGGGGTGGTGGAGAAGATGGACGCCGCCCGCGACGCCGCCGCTCCCGCGCCGTGCCCGGTCCTGGTCCTGAGCGGCCGCCGCGACACGGTGGTCTCGCGCCAGGGCACCACCACCCTGGTCGCCCGCCTCGGCGCCGGCGCCACGTGGTGGGATTATCCCGACGGCGGCCATACCCTGTTCCGCGACCCGGGCGGCGACGCCAACGCCGCCCGGGTGGGAGCGTGGGTCGCCGCCCAGGCGCGGGCGCCGGCGGCCCGGACCGCGGCCAGCGCGGCGGCGGCGGCGGCGGGTCC
>JACRFY010000078.1 GCA_016212565.1 Magnetospirillum sp.
ACCGAGGCCGACGTGCTGCGCCAGACGACCCGCGAGGGGCTGGAGGCCCGCCTGGTCACCCACGTCTTCCGCCCCGGCATGAGCGACGAGGAGCGTGACCACGCGGCAAAACCGTATCGCGAGCGGATCGAATACGAGCTGGGCGTCATCGAGCAGATGGGCTTCCCCGGCTACTTCCTGATCGTCTCGGACTTCATCCAGTGGTCGAAGGCCCACGACGTGCCGGTCGGCCCCGGCCGCGGCTCGGGCGCCGGTTCGGCGGTGGCGTGGGCGCTGACCATCACCGACCTCGATCCGCTGCGCTGGGGCCTGCTGTTCGAGCGCTTCCTCAATCCGGAGCGGGTCTCGATGCCCGACTTCGACATCGACTTCTGCCAGGACCGGCGCGAGGAAACCATCCGCTACGTGCAGAAGAAGTACGGCTACGACCAGGTGGCGCAGATCATCACCTTCGGCAAGTTGCAGGCCCGCGCGGTGCTGCGCGACGTCGGCCGGGTGCTGCAGATGCCCTATGGCCAGGTCGACCGCCTGTGCAAGCTGGTGCCCAACAACCCGGCCAATCCGGTGACCCTGGAACAGGCGCTGGACAGCGAGCCGGTGCTGAAGGAGATGAAGGAGAGCGATGAGGCGGTCGGCCATCTCCTCGACATCGCCATGAAGCTGGAAGGGCTGTACCGCCACGCCTCGACCCACGCCGCCGGCGTGGTGATCGGCGACCGCCCGCTCGACGAGTTGGTGCCGCTGTATCGCGATCCGCGTTCGGACATGCCGGTGACCCAGTTCAACATGAAATGGGTCGAATCGGCCGGGTTGGTCAAATTCGACTTCCTCGGCCTCAAGACCCTGACCGTGATGGTCACCGCCGTCAAACACATCAAGAAAACCAAGGGGTTGGAGGTCGATCTTTCCACGCTTCCCCTGGATGATGAACTGACCTACGAACTCCTCACCCGCGGTGACAGCGCCGGCGTGTTCCAGCTTGAATCATCGGGGATGCGGCAAGTTTTGCGGGGCATGCGCCCCAACCGGCTGGAAGACCTGATCGCCGTGGTGGCGCTCTATCGGCCCGGCCCGATGGACCAGATCCCGCACTACATCGCCTGCAAGCATGGGCAGGAAGAGCCCGACTACATGCACCCGCTGCTGGAGCCGATCCTCAAGGAGACCTTCGGCATCATGGTCTACCAGGAGCAGGTGATGCAGATCGCCCAGGTCCTGTCGGGCTATTCGCTGGGCGGTGCCGACCTGTTGCGCCGGGCGATGGGCAAGAAGATCAAGGAGGAGATGGAGGCCCAGCGCAAGACCTTCGTCGAGGGCGCGGTGGCCCGCGGCGTCGACGGCGCCCAGGCGTCGATGATCTTCGACAAGGTGGCCAAGTTCGCCGAATACGGCTTCAACAAGTCGCACGCCGCCGCCTATGCCCTGATCGCCTACCAGACCGCCTGGTTGAAGGCCAATCACCCCGCCGAGTTCATGGCCGCCACCATGACCTACGACATGGGCAACACCGACAAGCTCAATTCCTTCCGCCAGGAGCTCGACCGCCTCAAGATCCGCCTGCTGCCGCCCGACATCAATCGTTCCCGCCCCGATTTCGCGGTGGAGAAGGGGGGGGACGGCCAGCCGGCGGTGCGCTATGCCCTGGCGGCATTGAAGAACGTCGGCGAGGGGGCGATGCGCTCGATCGTCGAGGAGCGCGACCGCAACGGGCCGTTCAAGGATCTGATCGACTTCGCTCGCCGCCTCGATTGCCGCCAGCTCAATCGCCGGCAGATGGAGAATATGGTCAAGGCCGGCGCTTTCGACGGCCTGGAAAAGAACCGCGGCAAGGTGTTCAAGAATATCGAGTCGCTGCTGCGCTTCGCCGCCAACGAGGCCGAGCAGCGCGAATCGAACCAGATCAGCATGTTCGGCGGCAGCAACGCCCCGGCCCTGAAGCTGGAGGCGGCCGCCGACTGGTCGCCGCACGAGAAGCTCAACCAGGAATTCGAGGCGGTGGGCTTCTACCTCTCCGCCCATCCCCTCGACGCCTTCAACAAGAGCCTCAAGCGGCTGGGGGTGCTGAAGTCGGTCGAGGTGCCGCGCCACCTCCAGGCCGGCGGCAAGAGCCGGGTCAAGCTGGCGGGATCGTTGCTGGGGAAGAACGAACGCACCTCGGCCAAGGGCAGCCGCTACGCCTTCCTCACCCTCTCCGACGCCTCGGGGATGTTCGAGGTCGCCTGCTTCTCCGAGGTCCTCAACGCCTCGCGCGAGCTGCTGGAGGCGGGCGGGCCACTGTTGTTGGAGGTCGAGGCGCGGCTGGAGGAGGAGCAGCTCAAGCTGACCTGCCAGCGTGTCGCCTCGCTGGACCAGGAGGCGTCGAAGGCTGCCGCCGGGCTGAAGGTGGTGATCCGCGACGAGACGCCGATTCGCGAGCTGGCGCAGTTGATGGAGCGCGAGCCGCGCGGCCGCAACCGCATCGCCATCGTCTCGCAGATCGGGTCGCGCGAGGTCGAGATCGGGCTCAAGCAGACCATCACCCTCTCGCCCCGCTTCATGGGGGCATTGCGCTCGCTGTCCGGGGTGGTCGAGGTGGAGGAAATCTGATGATCGGTCTGCGTCGTGCCGCGGTGGCGGCAATCCTGGTGGCGCTGTCCGCCTGCGCTACCGGTGAAATCACCGAGCCGCCCGAGGTGACGCTCGCCGACATCCGCTTCCACGATGGCTCGCTGTTCGAGCAGAAGGTCGGGGTGGTGCTGCGGATCCGCAATCCCAACGACGCCAGGCTGGCGGTCGACGGCTATCGCTTCGCCCTGGAGCTCAACGGCAAGCCCTTCGCCAAGGGGATGAATGCCGACGGCGTCTCGGTGTCGCGTCTGTCGGAAGCCACCACCGAGGCCGAAGTCACCGTCACCACGCTGGATATCTTTCGCCAGTTGAAGCTGCTGCCGAAGCGCAAGGGGGTCGATTACCACCTGACCGGATCGCTGATCCTGGCGGGCGGCGAGAGGCGCACCCTGCCGTTCGAGCAGACGGGGCGGGTCGAGCTGTTTGCAAAAGGACAGGAATAGAAAGCCCCGCGCGTGGGCGAGGGGGAAATCCATCACCCACTGATGCTCACCACCCCGCCCTTGTCGCCACGCAGCCACGGTTGGGCGGCGTAGCGGTCGGCGGCCTGGCGCAAGGCCAGTCCGGCATTCTTCGCCGCCTGTTGAGCGAATTCCACGGCGGCGGCGAAGTCGGCCGAGGAGGGACTCATCACCGACTGGGCGGCGGCGGACAGCTTGCCGGCGACTTGCGCCGCGTCTTCGGCATCGGCGGCGCCCGCACTGGAGACCTGGACGTGGCCGCCGACCGCGTACCACTTGCCGTCCGGTCCCTGCACATACTCATATTGCGGCGTGCTGCCATAGGCTCCGGCGACCGCGGCATGCTGGCGCTCCTCGGCCTTGACGGCGCGATCCGTGGCTTGAAGTTCCGCGAGCGCCTGTCGTTCGGAGGCGGACAGATCGTCTTCGCTCTTGTGGGAAGCCGACGCGGGGGAGGGCGCGAAGATCGAGGGCGCGGCGGTGGACGCGGATGCGGACGCCGTGTCGCCGCTCGGCGACAGGGTCTGAACCAGGGCGCTTTGGAATCGCTCGCCGCCGACCTCCTGGCTGCCGCCAACCAGGGTGACCACCTGCCCCAATCCCTGGGGCGTGTTGACGAGGCTGCCGATCCCGGCCATGGCAAGGCACTCCGAACCGTGCCGATTCTACCGCAAATCGGCCTCGGCGGCGAGGAAAAGCCGCGGCGGGGAGACGGCTGCCGTTGACGCCGCCGGCCTCCCGGCATAGGAAAGGGACCCGGATGCGGAGGTTAGGGCATGCGTCTGCTGTCGGTTGTTCTGTTCGTCGTCGCCACGGCTGCCGCCAGTTGGGCCGGCTGGTGGGGTTTCAATCGGCCGATTCCGGTCGAGCTGTCCTATGATGAGCCGTTCCCCAGCGTTTCCTTCGCCCCCTATCGTCGCGGCTACAGCCCGCTGACCAAGAGCTATCCGCCGCCCGAGTTGATCGAAGAGGACCTGAAAAGCCTGGTCGGCGTGACCAAGGGCATTCGCACCTACACCGCCCGCGAAGGGCTGGAGATCCTCCCCGGTCTCGCCCGCAAATACGGCATCGAGGTGACCCATTCGGCGTGGCTGGGCCGCGAGGCCGACATCAACGACCGCGAGGTCGAGGCGCTGATCCGTGCCGCCAACCAGTATCCCGACTCGATCACCCGGGTGATCGTCGGCAACGAGGTGCTGCTGCGCCAGGACCAGACCGCGCCGCAGATCGCCGCCTACCTGCGTAAAGTCCGCGCCGCGGTCAAGCAGCCGGTGTCCTATGCCGACGTGTGGGCCTTTTGGCTCAAGCATCCCGAACTGGCCAACGAGGTCGACTTCGTCACCGTCCATATCCTGCCCTATTGGGAGGACGAGCCGGTGTCGGTCGACGAGGCCGCCGCGCATATCGTCAAGATCTACCGCATGATCGGCGATGCCTTCCCCGGCAAGCCGATCCTGATCGGCGAGGCCGGTTGGCCGACCCGCGGGCGCAATCGCGGTCCGGCCGCCGCCAACATGGAGAACGGCGCCCGCTTCGTCCGCACCCTGGCCAAGATCTCCAAGGACAACGGCTTCGATTACAACGTCGTCGAGGCTTTCGACCAGCCATGGAAGGCCAAGCTGGAAGGCACCGTCGGCGCCAATTGGGGGGTGGTCGACAGCCAGCGCCAGGTCAAGTTCCGCATGGCCGGGCCGGTCGAAGCCAATCCGAACTGGCCGATCCATGCCGCCGCCTCGATGGCGCTGGGCGTGGCGGGGGGCCTGGTGTTCCTGCGCCGGCCCCAGCGTTATCGTCCGACGGCCGCCCTGGCACTGGCCGCCTTGGCCCAAGGGCTGGCGGCTCTGGTGACGTGGCAGGCGCTGAATGCCTGGTGGCTGGGCTACGATTGGCTGGGCGACACCTGGGCGGTGATCCGCATCGCCGTGCATGCCGGTTTGGCGGCGGCCATTCTCGCCGTCGCCGGCAAGGGGCTCGCCGACGGCGGCGGCCCGGAGGCCAACCGTTGGGGCGAGCGCCTGATGACTCTGTTCGGCGCCGCCGCGGTGCTGTCGACGGCGATCCTGCTGATCAACGGCCGCTATCGCGACATCCCCAACCTGGAATTCCTCGTCCCCTGCGTCGGCATCACCGCCTTTGCCGCAGTGCGGATGGTGTTCTTCCGCCTCGGCTGGGAGAAAGCCTTTGCCGTCGGCCGGCTGTTCTCCGGCGGACGCGGCGGCGGATTCGCTCCGGCGCGGCAGATGACGCTCGGCCTGCTGGCCGCCGCCGTGGCGGCGCCGCTGTCGGAGGCCGTTGCCTTGGCCCGCGGCGACGACTTCATCACCATGCACCCGGCGCTGTCGGACCAATTGCCGCTGCTGGCCGGGATCATGTGGGCAAACCCCGAGATGCTGGTGTGGAGCGCCATGCTGGTGGTGATGGCACTGCCCTATTGGGCCGAGTGGCGATGCCAGCGGCGCATCGCCTGACCTAATTGCACACGCCAATGGAGCCCTGAGCGCAGACCCGACCGTCAATCCAGGTGGCGCCGCTCAAGCGGGCATTCATCCACAGCACGTTCCGGATGCTCGCCCCCTTGAGGTTGGCCCCTTCGAGATTGGCACTGCTCAGGTTGGTGTTATCGAGGGTGGCGCCTTCCAGGTTGGCGCCCTGAAGCTTCATCGCGTGCATATGCGCCGAGGTGAAATTGGCCCGCTTGAGGTTGGCCTTCTTCATGCTGGTGATCTGCATGCCCGAAAAGGTGAAGTCGGCCCCCTCGAAGTCCCCCTCATCCATGTTCGCCGACAGAAACGAGCCTTCACGCAGATCCATGCCGCGCGCTTTGGCGCCCTGGAGCGCGCCCCAATTGCAGTTGGCTTCCGGCTCCAATTTGCACGACGGATTGACCGCCCGGTCATAGGCGAGGGCCGGCATTCCCATGACGGCAATGGAGATAGACGCCGCAATTGCGAAGACGCCCGTCCTGTTGGGTGAATGCATTGTCATGCTCCGCCGAAAATGTGTGCAATGCAGCCTTGATAGCGCGCGGCAATGATCCGTGTATTTGACTTCCGTCAATTACATTAATAAGCTGTTAATCGCGGATACGGCAAATGGCGGAGGTGAAGACGGTTGTGGTTCAGGACCGTGCGAGCAACCGGGCCGCTTCCGGGGCGGCATAGGTGAAGACGCCATCGGCGCCGGCGCGCTTGAACGCCAGCAGGCTCTCGATCATCACCTTGTCCCAGTCGAGCCAGCCATTGGCGGCAGCCGCCTTCATCATCGCGTACTCGCCCGACACTTGGTAGGCGAAGGTGGGCAGCGAAAACGATTCCTTCACCCGGCGAACGATGTCGAGATAGGGCAGGCCGGGCTTGACCATCACCATGTCGGCCCCCTCGGCGATGTCGAGGGCGACCTCGCGGAGCGCCTCCTCGGAATTGGCGGGGTCCATTTGGTAGGTCTTTTTGTCACCCTTCAGCACCCCCTTCGAGCCCACCGCATCGCGGAACGGCCCGTAGAAGGCCGACGCATATTTGGCGGCGTAGGAGAGAATCTGTACCTGCGCCAAGCCCGCGGCATCGAGGGCATCGCGGATGGCGGCGATGCGGCCGTCCATCATATCGGAAGGGGCATTGACGTCGCAGCCGGCCTCCGCCTGAACCACCGCCATCCGGGACAGTGCTTCGACGGTGGCGTCGTTGACGACATACCCGTCGACCACCAGCCCGTCATGGCCGTCGGAGTTGAAGGGGTCGAGGGCAACGTCGCAAATCACCCCCAATCCCGGCACGGCCTTCTTGACCGCGCGGACCGCCCGGCAAACCAGATTGTCGGGATTGACGGCCTCGCGGGCATCGGGAGTCTTCAGCGCCGCGTCGACCGAGGGGAAGATGGCGATGGCCGGAATGCCCAGATCGGCCGCGCCTCGCGCCGCCTCGACCAGCAGGTCGATGGAGAGCCGGGCCACGCCGGGCATCGACGCCACCTCCTGGCGCACGCCGGTGCCTTCGACCACGAACAATGGCCAGATGAGGTCGTCGACGCTCAAGGTGTGCTCGGCCGTCAGACGCCGCGACCACTCGAAATGGCGGCCGCGGCGCAGGCGGGTCCGGGGAAAGCTGGCGGGGGGAAGAAACTCCGGCATCAACTCACGCTTTGTCGAGGGCCTGGATCAGATCGGCGGTGATGTCGTCGATATGCTCGATTCCCACCGACAATCGCACATAGCCGGGTGTCACGCCAGTCGCCAACTGATCGTCGGGCTCCAATTGGGAGTGGGTGGTGCTGGCGGGATGGATGGCCAGCGAGCGCGAATCGCCGATATTGGCCACGTGGTAGAACATCTGCAGCGCATCGATGAAGCGCTTGCCCGCCTCGGCGCCGTCCTTGAGCTCGAAGCCGACCAGGGCGCCGTAGCCGTGCTTGAGCACCGCGTCGGCGCGACGACGGGCCTCGCCGTGCATCAGGCCGGGATAGATCACCTTGGCGACCTTGGGATGCTTGGACAGGAAATGCGCCACCGCGGCGGCGTTGTCCGAGTGGGCGCGCATGCGCAGCGGCAACGTCTCCAGGCCCTGGATGAACTGGAAGGCGTTGAGCGGGCTCATCGAGGCGCCGAGGTCGCGCAGCAGGATCACCCGGGCGCGGATGATGTAGGCGATCGGCCCCAGCGGCTTGACCGCTTCGGTCCACACCGCGCCGTGATAGCTGGGATCGGGGGCGTTGAGGGTGGGGAAGCGCTTGCCGCCGCTCTCCCAGTCGAAAGTGCCGCCGTCGACGATCATGCCGCCGATCGAGGTGCCGTGGCCGCCGATGAACTTGGTGGTCGAGTAGACGACGATGTGGGCGCCGTGCTGCAACGGCCGGCACAGCACCGGTGCGGCGGTATTGTCGACGATCAGCGGCACGCCGAAGGCCTCGGCCCGCTTGCCGACCTCGGCGATGGGGAAGGCTTGCAGCTTGGGATTGGGCAGGGTCTCGGCGTACCAGCAGCGGGTGCGGTCGTCGCTGGCGCGGACAAAGGCCTCGGGATCGGCAGGATCGACGAAGCGGCATTCGATGCCGAACTGCTTCAGCGTGTTGGCGAACAGGTTCCAGGTTCCGCCGTAGAGATCGGTCGAGCTGATGAAGTTGTCGCCCGCCTGGCACAGGTTCATGATGGCGAAGGTACTGGCGGCTTGGCCCGACGACACGGCCAGACCGGCGACGCCGCCTTCGAGGGCGGCAATGCGCTGCTCGAGGACGTCGCAGGTGGGGTTCATGATGCGGGTATAGATGTTGCCCAGTTCCTTCAGGGCGAACAGATTGGCGGCATGCTCGGTATCGCGGAACTGGTAGGAGGTGGTTTGGTAGATCGGCACCGCCACCGAATTCGTCGCCGGGTCGCTGCGGAAGCCGGCGTGCAGAACCAGAGTTTCGGGATTGGTGGTCTTGATCGTCATGCCGCCCTGCCTGTTCGAATGATGTCGCCGGAGTTGAACACCGCGTGTCGCCACTGTCAAGCGGACATCGAATATTATACATACTTGATATGTGCAATGAGGACGGAATATGAGCAACGTGGAGACCATCTTCACCGTCGAGGGGCGTCTGGGCTGCATTCATCTCAATCGCCCCCAGGTCCTCAACGCCCTGTCGCCGGCGCAGTTCGTCGCCATCGACCGCCAATTGGCGGCCTGGGCCAGGGACGAGGCGGTGACGGCGGTGGTCATCGACGGGGCAGGGGAGCGGGCCTTCTGCGCCGGGGGCGACATCCGTGCGGTGTGGGATGCGCGGCGGCGCGGTGACGATGCCTTCAACCGGGCCATCTTCCGCGACGAATACCGCATGGATCGCCGCATCCATCACTACCCCAAGCCGGTGGTATCGATCCTCGACGGCATCACCATGGGCGGAGGCGCCGGCCTGTCGGTCAATGGCCGCTACCGCGTCGCCACCGAACGCACCCTGTTCGCCATGCCGGAGACGGCCATCGGCTTCTTTCCCGATGTCGGCGCCACCCACTTCCTGTCGCGCTGCCCGGGGCAGGTCGGACTCTATCTTGGCGTGACCGGGGCCCGTCTCGGCGCCGCGGACTGCCTGTGGGCGGGGCTGGCCACCCACTTCGTTGCCGCGGCGCAGCGGGACCGGCTGCGTGTCGCCCTGGTCGCGGCAGCCGCGTCGGCCGATCCGAACACGGCGGTGCCGGACACCCTGGCGGCATTTCATGGCGATGCCGGTCCGTCGCCGTTGTCCGAGCGAGCGGCGGCCGTCGACCGCTGTTTCGATCGGGCGACGATGCGCGAGGTCATCTCCGCCCTGGTCGCCGAGGGCAGCGACTGGGCCTGGGAGGCGCTGGAGCCGATCGGCGACAACTGCCCCCTCAGTCTCGCTTTGACCTTCCGGCAATTGCGCGATGGCGCAACGCTGTCGTTCGACGAGGCCATTCGCCGCGAATACCGGATGGCCTGCCGCAGTCTCGCCGACGACAATATCTATGAAGGCATCCGGGCATTGGTGATCGACAAGGACCGCAAGCCGGCGTGGACGCCGATGTCGCTCGCCGAAGTCGATCCGGCCAGGGTGGCGGCCTATTTCTCACCGTTGGGCGAGGACGAGCTTGTCTTTCCCGGCTGAGGGCTGGCACTTATAAAGAGAGAACACGACGCGAGGATCGACCATGGCGCCACGCCGTGAGGTGCTGTTCGAAATGAAGGTGATCGGACGATTTATTAAAGTGTCGGCCATGGACGCCGAGACACTGACCGAAGTGTCCATCGTCGGCAATCCGGGAGCCGGCGAGGCCTATCTCAAAGCCGCGGCGCTGCGGAAGCTGGAATATGTATTGTCCAAGCGCGGCCCGGCAAGCGGCGGGCGCGGCAACGGCAGCGGCGGCGGGATCCTGGTCTAGGATTCATCCGTCATCCCCGCACCAAGCGGGGATGACGGCAACCATAATCGTGCCGGTTTGGCTTACCGCCCTTTGCGGCGGGCCGGCTTTTCCTCGGCCTCGCTGGCCTTGCGGCCAAGGCCAATCTTCTTGGCAAAGTCGGAGCGCTGGGCGGCATAGTTGGGCGCTACCATCGGATAGTCGGGCGGCAGGCCCCACTTGGCCCGATACTCGTCCGGGGTCATGTTGTAGGTGGTGCGCAGGTGGCGCTTGAGCATCTTCAACTTCTTGCCGTCTTCAAGGCAGATGATGTAGTCGGGGGTCACCGACTTCTTCACCGCGATCGCCGGCTTCGGCGCCTCGGCCTTTGCTTCCGGCTGTCCGTTCTCCAGGGACGACAGCGAGGCATAGACGGTATGGATCACCTCCGGGATTTGACCGGCGGGAAGCGGATTCTTGCTCACATAGGCGGCAACGACGTCGACGGCCATACGCAGCAGGTCGTCGCGCTGGAGCTTGTCGGGGCTGATATCAGTCATTTGGGTATCCGGGCACGGTTCATGATCGAGGGTGAGATAATGAATCCATGCCGGGTCTTGGCTGTCAATTCCAATCTGCGAAAAATGAATAATCATTTCTTTGAGACACTGCCCTTGTCAATAAATCTCCCCCCAAGGAGAGAGGCCTATACCCCAATGGTCTGTGCCTGCATCGGGTTGTCTTGACCCGTCTCCAGGGGGAAATTGTCGACTCGCGCTTCACATGCGGTCGCGGCGCGCGCATTGGGGGGAGCCCATGGGTTTGTGGCGGATTGGCAATCGCCTGCGAGATATGGTATCTAGCGCCGTTGTCATCTGAATGACCGGAAATTGCGGCATGACGTCCGAAACCATCGCGCTGGCCTCCGACCACGGGGGCGTCGACCTCAAGAACCTGATTCGCGACGAGCTGGTGGCCAAGGGCTATGCGGTCCTCGACCTTGGCACCGACGGCGCGGCCTCGGTCGACTATCCCGATTACGCCACCCTGGTGGCCAAGGCGCTGAAGGACGGCCGGGCTTCGCGCGGCATTCTTCTGTGCGGGACCGGCATCGGCATTTCGATCGCCGCCAACCGCCACCGTCATGTCCGCGCGGCCCTGGTGCATGATTGCTACGGAGCGCGCATGTGCCGCCAGCACAACGACGCCAATGTCCTCGTCCTCGGCGGCCGGACCATCGGTTCCGAAGTGGCCAAGGACTGTGTCGACGTCTTCCTGACCACTGCCTTCGAGGGCGGCCGGCATGCTCGCCGGGTCGCCAAGCTCGCCGATGCCGGCGAACGCTGAGTTCAACCCAAAGCCCCGAGAAAACCGACCGATGAGCAATACCGCCGCCTTCTTCCGCACGTCGCTGTCCGAGCGCGACCCCGCCCTGTTCGCCGCCATCGGCAAGGAACTGCGGCGCCAGCAGGACAACATCGAGCTGATCGCCTCGGAAAACATCGTCTCGCGCGCCGTGCTGGAGGCTCAGGGGTCGGTGATGACCAACAAGTATGCCGAGGGCTATCCGGGCAAGCGCTACTATGGTGGCTGCGAGTTCGTCGATATCGCCGAGCAACTGGCCATCGACCGGGCCTGCGAACTGTTCGATTGCAAGTTCGCCAATGTCCAGCCCAGCTCGGGCTCGCAAGCGAACCAGGGCGTCTTCATGGCTTTGCTGCAGCCGGGCGACACCATCCTGGGCATGTCGCTGGCCGCCGGCGGCCATCTCACCCACGGCGCCGCTCCCAACCAGTCGGGCAAGTGGTTCAAGGCGGTTCAGTACGGCGTGCGCAAGCAGGATGCCCAGATCGACTTCGACGAGGTCGAGACTCTGGCGCGCGAGCATAAGCCGAAGCTGATCATCGCCGGCGGGTCCGCCTATCCGCGCGTGATCGACTTCGCCCGCTTCCGCAAGCTGGCCGACGAGGTCGGGGCCCTGTTCATGGTCGATATGGCCCACTTCGCCGGCTTGGTCGCCGGTGGCGCCTATCCCAGCCCGCTGCCCCATGCCCATGTGGTCACCACCACCACCCATAAGACCCTGCGCGGTCCGCGCGGCGGCATGATCCTCACCAACGACGCGGATCTTGCCAAAAAGATCAACTCGGCGATCTTTCCCGGCATCCAGGGCGGCCCGCTGATGCACGTCATTGCCGCCAAGGCGGTGGCGTTCGGCGAGGCGCTGCGGCCGGAATTCGCCGCGTATGCCCGCCAGGTGGTGGCCAATGCCAAGGCCCTGGCCGACACCCTGGTGCGGCGCGGCGTCGATATCGTCTCCGGCGGCACCGACAGCCATCTGATGCTCGTCGACCTGCGTCCCAAGGGCCTGACCGGCAAGGCTACCGAGGCCAGCCTGGAGCGGGCGGGGATGACCTGCAACAAGAACGGCATTCCCTTCGACCCCGAGAAGCCGACCGTCACCTCGGGCGTGCGCCTGGGAACGCCGGCGGCCACGACCCGTGGCTTCGGTGTCGAGGAGTTCATCACGGTCGGCAATCTGATCGGCGACGTCCTCGATGCCCTGGCGGCCAATCCCGACGACAACGGGGCCGCCGAGGCCAAGGCTCGGGCCGAGGTCAGCGAATTGTGCCGCCGTTTCCCGATCTATTCGTGACGGGGCCGGGGACGAGGAATTTACCGCACGCCGCTGCTCCGGGGGACGAGCGCGGCGCCCAAGGGGGGATATAGGTTATGCGTTGCCCGTTCTGCGGACATGACGACACTCAGGTCAAGGATTCGCGGCCGACCGAGGACAACTCGGCCATTCGGCGTCGGCGCTCCTGTCCGGCCTGCGGCTCGCGCTTCACCACCTTCGAGCGGGTGCAGATCCGCGATCTGGTGGTGGTCAAGAAGGACGGTGCGCGCATGCCGTTCGACCGCGAGAAGCTGGTGCGTTCGCTGAAGATCGCGCTGCGCAAACGGCCGGCCGACGAAGAGCAGATCGAGCGCATCGTCAACGGTATCCATCGGCGCCTGGAAAGCCTGGGCGAGAACGAGGTTCCGTCCAAATACATCGGCGAACTGGTGATGGACGTCCTCGCCGATCTCGACAAGGTGGCCTATGTCCGTTACGCCTCGGTCTACAGAAACTTCCGCGAAGCCAAGGACTTCGAGGATTTCGTGGGTAAGCTGAGTGACCCCCGCGACCGCTGACACCGATCGCAGCCACATGCTGGCGGCGCTGGGCCTGGCCCGGCGCGGCCTGGGGACGGTGTGGCCGAACCCCGCCGTCGGCTGCATCGTCGTCAAGGACGGCGCCGTCGTCGGGCGCGGCTGGACTCAACCGGGCGGACGGCCGCATGCCGAGACCGAGGCGCTGGCCATGGCTGGCGCCGCGGCCCGCGGCTCGACCGTCTACGTCACCCTTGAGCCGTGCTCGCACCATGGCAAGACGCCACCCTGCGCCGATGCCCTGGCCTCGGCCGGCGTCACCCGGGTGGTCGCCGCCATCGTCGATCCGGATCCGCGGGTGTCGGGCCGCGGGCTGGCCCGTCTGCAGGGGGCCGGGGTGATGGTTACCGCCGGGGTGATGCAGGAGGAAGCGGCGGCGCTCAATGCCGGCTTCTTTCTCAAGGTGCGCGAAGGCCGCCCGCTGGTGACGCTGAAGCTGGCGACCACGCTGGACGGCCGCATCGCCACCCATTCCGGCGAAAGTCGCTGGATCACCGGCGATGCCGCCCGCGCCGCCGTCCATCTGATGCGGGCCGAGCACGATGCGGTCATGGTCGGCAGCGGCACCGCTCTGGCCGACGATCCCGAGTTGTCGTGTCGCCTGCCCGGGCTCGAAGAGCGCTCGCCGGTGCGGGTAGTGGTCGACGGGCGCCTGCGCCTGCCGCTGACCAGTCGGCTGGTGGCGAGTGCCAACGACATTCCCACCTGGGTGGTTACCCTCGCCGGTGGTGGCAATCATGCCCGGCGCGAGGCCTTCGAGGAGGCCGGTGTCGAAATGATCGAATTGCCCGGCGACGCCGACCACCGCCTTCAGCCGTTGGCGGTGCTGCGCCGTCTGGCCGCCGATGGCGTGACCCGCGTGCTGGTCGAGGGGGGCTCGCACCTTGCATCCGCGCTGCTGCGCGACGAACTGGTCGACCGGCTGGTGTGGTTCCGTGCTCCGCGGCTGATCGGCGGCGACGGCATTCCCGCGGCCGTGGCCTTCGGCGTCGACCATCTGTCGCAAACCCCGCGCTTTCGCCGCGTCGACGCGCGTAGCGTCGGCGACGATTTCATGGAAACCTACGAAAAGGCCTGACCCATGTTTACCGGCATCGTCACCGATCTGGGCGAGGTGCGCCGCGTCGTGCGCGGCCAGGGGCGCGAGACGCGCTTCGAAATCGCCACCAGTTACGACCTGGCAACAATCGCCGTGGGCGCCTCCATCGCCCATAACGGCGTTTGCCTGACCATCGTCGAGTGCGGGGCCGGCTGGTATGCCGTCGAGGTTTCGGCCGAGACGCTGTCCAAGACCACGCTGGGCGAGTGGAGCGAGGGGGCGCGGGTCAACCTCGAACGAGCGCTGAAGGTCGGCGACGAACTGGGCGGCCACATCGTTTCGGGCCACGTCGATGGTGTCGCCCGGGTGGCATCGATCCGGCCCGACAACCAGTCGCTTCGTTTCACCTTCGAATCGCCCGTTGATCTGGCTCGCTTCGTTGCTCCCAAGGGCTCGGTGGCCCTGGATGGGGTGTCGCTGACCGTCAACGAGGTTGACGGCTGCCGGTTCGGCATCAACGTTATCCCACACACCCAGGCGGCGACCACCTTCGGCACCCTGAAAGAGGGGGATCGCGTGAATATGGAAATCGACATGCTCGCGCGCTATGTTGCCCGCCTTCTTGAGAAGGAATGACGCGGCCGTGTCGGAATATCACCAGTACCTGTCCTCCATCGAGGACATCATCGCCGAGGCGCGCCAGGGGCGCATGTTCGTCCTCGTCGACGACGAGGACCGCGAGAACGAGGGCGACCTCGTCATCCCCGCCGGCATGGCCAATGCCGAGGCGATCAACTTCATGGCCAAGTACGGCCGCGGCCTGATCTGCCTGTCGATGACCAAGGAACGGGTCGAGCAGCTCGGCCTGCCGTTCATGAGCACCGACAACGGCACCATGCACCAGACCGCCTTCACGGTGTCGATCGAAGCCCGCGAGGGCGTGACGACCGGCATCTCGGCCGCCGACCGGGCCCGCACCGTGCAGGTGGCCATCGATCCGGCCAAGGGGCGCGGCGACATCGTCACCCCTGGCCACGTCTTCCCGCTCTGCGCCCGCGATGGCGGCGTTCTGGTCCGCGCCGGGCATACCGAGGCCGCGGTGGACATCGCCCGTCTCGCCGGTCTCAATCCGTCGGGGGTGATCTGCGAGATCATGAACGACGACGGCACCATGGCGCGGATGCCCGACCTGGTGACGTTCGCCCAGTTCCATGGCCTGAAGATCGCCACCATTGCCGACCTGATCGCCTATCGCCGCCGTCACGACAAGATCGTTCGCCGCGAGATGTCGACTCCGTTCCATTCCAAGTGGGGCGGGGACTGGACCATGTCGGTCTACGTCAACGCGGTGGCCTATGCCGAGCACATCGCCCTGGTCAAGGGCGACATTTCCGCCTGCGATCCGGTGATGGTCCGCGTCCACGCCGTCAACATTCTCGACGACGTGCTGGGCGACCAGGGCTCGGGCAAGGCCGGCCAGCTTCATACCGCGATGGAAATGATCGCCGCGCATGGCTGCGGGGCGGTGCTGCTGATCCGCGAGCCGAGCGCGACCAGCCTGTCCGACCGGGTGCGGGCACACCTCGCCGGGGGAATGGCCGGCGGCGAACTGCGCGATTACGGGGTGGGAGCGCAGATCCTCCTCGACCTGGGAGTCGAGCGCATGATCCTGTTGTCCAACACCCACAAGACCATCGTCGGCCTGGACGGCTTCGGGCTCCAGGTGGTCGAGCAGCGTCCCATCCCGGCGGCGTAGAGGAGAGAGCCATGAACAAGCCAAGGGTGCTGGTCATCGAGGCCCGCTTCTACGATCACCTCGCCGACATGGCGCTGGCCGGCGTGACCGCGACGCTGGAAGCGGCCGGCGCTGCCTGGGACGTCATGACCGTTCCCGGCATCTACGAGCTGCCGGCGGCGCTGCAGTTCGTTCTCGACGCCCAGGCGCAGGGGACGGCCGGGCATCGCTACGACGGTTACGTCACCCTGGGCTGCGCCATCCGCGGCGAAAGCGACCACTACCACCATGTCGGCACCGAGTGCATGCATGGTTTGGCCCAATTGTCGCTGAACCATCGGCTGGCGCTGGGCAACGGCGTGCTGACCGTGCACAACGAGGCGCAGGCTCTGCATCGCGCCGACCCGACGCGCAAGAACTTCGGCGGGCAGGCGGCACGGGCATGCTTGCGCATGATCGATCTCAAGCGTCAGCTGAAGCTGACCCCATGAGCAATCCTCCCGGCCGCAAGGTCAATCCCGGCGCGGCCAAACGCAGCGCGGCCCGTCTGGCGGCGGTGCAGACGCTCTACTCGATGGAAATGACCGGGCAGCAACCGGTCGATGCGCTGCGCGACTTCCGCGAGCGTCAGGACGGCGAGCCGCGCGGTCGCATGGCCGAACCCGACGGCGATCTGGTTGCCTTCCTGGTCCACGGCGCCACCGCGGAGCGGGGTACGCTCGACGCGATGATCGGCCGTGCCTTGACCAAGGACTGGTCGACCGACCGTCTGGAATCGGTCCTGCGCGCGATCCTTCGCGCCGCGGCCTTTGAAATCCAGGCGCGGCCGCAGACGCCGGGCCGAGTGGCCATTTCGGAATACGTCGACGTCGCCCACGCCTTCTATGCCGGCCCCGAACCGGGCCTGGTCAACGCGGTGCTCGACCGCATTGCCCGCGTGCTGCGGCCCGAGGAGTTCGAGGGCGGCGGCGGACCGCGCTGACGGGGCGGGCGAGCATGGCCGGCCCTCCCGACGAATTCGCCATCATCGCCGAACTGTTCGCCCCGTTGGCCGCCGGGTTTCCCGGCGCCTTGGGGTTGCGCGACGACGCCGCCGTGCTGGCGGCCGAACCCGGGTTCGATACGGTGGTGACCATGGACGCGATGGTCGCCGGGGTTCATTTCCTCGCCGACGATCCGCCCGACCTGGTCGCCCGCAAGCTGGTGCGGGTCAATCTGTCCGACCTGGCCGCCAAGGGCGCCGAGCCGTTCGCGGTCCTGCTTGCGGCCGCTTTTCCCCGTGGGATCGACGACTCGTGGCTGCGCCGCTTTGCGGCCGGCCTGGCCGAGGATGTCCGCCATTTCGGAATCGCCTTGATCGGCGGCGACACCGTGGCGACCCCCGGGCCGCTGACCCTGACGCTGACGGCCCTGGGACGCATCGCCGCCGGGCGAGCGCTGCTGCGCTCGGCGGCGCGGCCGGGCGATACCGTATGGGTCAGCGGCACCATCGGCGACGGCGCCCTGGGGCTGTCGGCGGCGCGGAAGGAGATGGCCGCGGCGGCGGCGGATGTCGAATTTCTTGCCGACCGCTACCGGCTGCCGCAACCGCGGGTCGGGCTTGGCCCGCGGTTGGTCGGCTTGGCCCATGCCGCCATGGATGTCTCGGACGGCTTGGTCCAGGATCTCGGCCATCTTTGCGCCGCGTCCGGGGTGGCGGCGGTGATCGCGGCCGAGCGCGTGCCGCTGTCGCCGCCGGCTCGGCGCGCGATTGCGGCGAACCACTCGTTGCTTGCCACCGCGCTGACGGGAGGCGATGATTACGAAGTGCTGATCACAGCACCGGCCGCGGCGGCGGCGGGGATTGCCGCGCTGGCCGGCGCCACGGGGGTGGCGATGACGCCCATCGGCCACATCGAGGCTGGCGCTGGCGTCAAGGTGATCGACGGCGCCGGGGCGGCGATGCCGCTGGACCGAGGGGGTTGGCGCCACTTCACGGGGGACCGGATGTGATCCGACTGATCTTCATCGTCATCGCCTTCCTGATGATGGTGGGCGCCGTGGTCGGCGGATTTTATTTCTGGGGCATAGATCCTCTGGCCAAGCTCGGCATCGTCATAGGCAAGGTTCCGGAGTTGGGCGACAAGCCGCCGGCGTCCCTTCCGCCCAGCTATGTCGATTTCGGACTGTTGATCGTGCCGGTCATTCAGGACCGGCAAGTCCGCTTCCAGGCCGAGCTGATCTTGCGTCTAGAAGTACCGTTCGAGAAACGGGAGGTGGTGGCGGCCAACCTTCCGCGCCTCCAACACGCTTTCCTCCAGGATCTCATCCAGTTTCTTCCCCTGGTTCTGCGCGACAGCAATGGTCTTGAACAAGATGCCGTTCGACGGCGGCTTGTTCTTACAAGCGAGCGGGTGATGGGGGCGGGGATGGTCAAAGACATCATCATCGAGCATACCGCGCTCAAGTAGCGGGCGACACCTTGGGGCAGGCCCCGACTGCGCAATAAGGTGGGGTGAGGCAATCCTTTTGTCCGCCAAGTCTCGGCAACTCACAATATATTAGAACCATCGTATTAAGCTGGAGAGGTGCTACCAGCAGCATTCTGTTGCATCCCCCGATTCCTTCTGGCAGTTTTGCTCCGCTTCAGTCGTCCACCTTGCCAGCCAGCCCTCGCCGGACGGATTGCGGGGTACGACCATCCAAGCTGCTCAGGGGAACGAAGACTATGACTCTCTTGTTCGTCATCGCTTGCGGCATGCTGGCGCTGCTCTACGGAGCCTACGCCAGCAGGTCGATCTTGGCGGCGCCTGCGGGCACGCCGAGAATGCAGGAAATCGCCGGCGCCATCCAGGAAGGCGCCCGCGCCTACCTGAATCGCCAGTACACCACCATCGCCATGGTCGGCGTCGTGATTGCCGTCATTCTGGCGGCGCGTCTCGGCGCCTATCAGGCCGTCGGCTTCGTGCTGGGCGCCGTTTGCTCGGGTGCGGCCGGTTACATCGGCATGAACGTGTCGGTGCGCGCCAATGTCCGGACCGCCGAGGCTGCTCGGTCGAAGGGCATGCAGGCGGCTCTGGACGTCGCGTTCACCTCCGGTGCCATCACCGGCATGCTGGTGGTCGGTCTCGGCATCATCGCCGTCGCCGGCTATTACATGATCCTCACCGCGGCGGGCGTCGATGCGCGCAACCTGATCGAGGCCCTGGTGGCCCTGTCGTTCGGTGCGTCGCTGATCTCCATCTTCGCTCGTCTCGGCGGCGGCATCTTCACCAAGGGCGCCGACGTCGGTGCCGATCTGGTGGGCAAGGTCGAAGCCGGCATTCCCGAGGATGATCCCCGCAATCCGGCCGTGATCGCCGACAACGTGGGCGACAATGTCGGCGACTGCGCCGGCATGGCCGCCGACCTGTTCGAAACCTATGCGGTGACCCTGGTCGGCACCATGCTGCTGGGCTCGATCTTCTTTGCCGACGAGGCGAAGCAGGCGATGATGACCCTGCCGCTGGTGATCGGCGGCGTGTGCATTATCGCTTCGATCGCGGGCACCTTCTTCGTCAAGCTCGACGATTCGGGCAAGATCATGCGGGCGCTCTACAAGGGCCTGATCGTCACCGGCGTCCTGTCGGCCGCCCTGGTGGCCGCCGTCTTCGCTGTCGGTTTCGGCGGCTTCGGCGCGACCTTCACCATGATCAGCGGCGAGACCGTTACCGGCACCTCGCTGTACCTGTGCTCGCTGATCGGCCTGGTGGTGACCGCCGCCATGGTGTGGATCACCGAGTACTACACCGCCACCGAGTTCCGCCCGGTGCGTAGCATCGCGCAGTCCTCGACCACTGGCCACGGCACCAACGTGATCCAGGGTCTGGCGGTGTCGATGGAAGCCACCGCGCTGCCGGTGCTGGTGATCTGCATCGCCATCATCGTCGCCTACAAGGTGGCCGGCCTGTTCGGCATCTCGATGGCGGCCACCACCATGCTGGCCCTGGCCGGCATGATCGTCGCCCTCGACGCCTACGGCCCGGTCACCGACAATGCCGGTGGCATCGCCGAGATGGCCGACCTGCCGAAGGAGGTCCGCAAGACCACCGACGCGCTCGACGCCGTCGGCAATACCACCAAGGCGGTGACCAAGGGCTACGCCATCGGTTCGGCCGGTCTGGCCGCGCTGGTGCTGTTTGCCGCCTACACCGAGGACCTCAAGCACTACTTCCCGGATCTGAACGTTCAGTTCCGCCTCGAAGACCCCTTCGTGGTCATCGGCCTGTTCATCGGCGGTCTGCTGCCCTACCTGTTCGGTGCCATGGGTATGCAGGCGGTCGGTCGTGCCGCCGGTTCGGTCGTCGTCGAGGTTCGCCGTCAGTTCAAGGAGATCCCCGGCATCATGGCCGGCACGGCCAAGCCCAATTACGGGCTTGCGGTCGACATGCTGACCAAGGCTGCCATCAAGGAGATGATCCTCCCCTCGATGCTGCCGGTGCTGTCGCCGATCGTGCTGTTCGGTGTGGTGGCGGTGGCTGCCGGTCAGGCGGCCGCGTTCACCGCTCTCGGCGCGATGCTGCTCGGCACCATCGTGACCGGCCTGTTCGTTGCCATCTCGATGACCTCGGGCGGCGGCGCGTGGGACAACGCCAAGAAGTACATCGAGGAAGGCAATCACGGCGGCAAGGGCTCTGAGGCCCACAAGGCCGCGGTGACCGGTGACACCGTCGGCGATCCCTACAAGGACACCGCCGGTCCGGCCGTCAACCCGATGATCAAGATCATCAACATCGTCGCCATCCTTCTGCTGGCCATGGTTGCCGGCTGATCGAAACGACGTTGCGGTAACGAGAAACCCCGGTCGCAGAACGCGGCCGGGGTTTTTTGTTTCCGAATTGTGATTGTCATGTCCCCCCATCCGGAGAGACAGGCGGCGCTACTTCTTCGACGAGTCCTTGGAGAAGCGCCCGACATTGCCCAGCAGTTGTTCAAGGATGGTGAAGTCCTTGCCGGCGGTCGGCGTTTCGCGGTCGACGGTGGCGATGTCGCGGCTGTCCTTCAGCGTTTTCTTCTGCACATCCTTGACCACGCCCTTGGCGTCGAAGGACAGGCTCAATACCGTGCGGTCGAGCACCTTCGGCTCGAAGAAGGCGACCTGCTCGGTGCGGGTCGAAATGTAGTGCCAGATCTCCTCGCCGTAGTTCATCGTCGACGAGGGGGTGCCGATCAGGGTCAGCACCTCGTCCTGGGTGGTCTTGCCGACTTCGATCTGGGCGACCTGTTCCGGATGGGGCAGGTTGCCGCGCAATTCCATGGTGGGAGAGCAGGCTGCCAGGGAGGTCAGCCCGGCAACGACGGCAATGGCGGGAAAACGGATGACGTTCTTCATGCGCAACGAAGCCGGAGATTGACGGGAGCGGGATGGGAGGCCAAATTCGCATCGGACTTTGCACGTCCCCGAGCCGCGTTGTCAACGACGCCCTCCGGCCCCTGCCGTCTGGACCCCTTGCATGCCGCTGAAAGCCCTGTTCCAACGCCGCCGCCGCGAGCATTGTGCCGAACGCCTTTACCGGAGCGCCGTCGAACAGGCGCGGCAGCCGGTGTTCTATCGCGCGCTGGGGGTGGCCGATAGCGTCGACGGCCGCTTCGACATGGTGGTGCTCCACGTCTTCCTGCTGATGCGGCGTCTGGGCGGGGTGACGGGCACGAAGGCCGAGGCCGCCCGCGCCTTGTCGCAGGCTCTGTTCGATCTCATGTTTGCCGACATGGACCGCAGCCTGCGGGAGATGGGGGTGGGGGACCTGTCGGTGGGTAAGAAGGTCCGGGTGATGAGCGAGGCGTTCTTCGGCCGCGTCGCCGCCTACGACCGCGCCTTCGCCGACGGCAAGGCGGCGGTCGAGGACGCGCTGATCCGCAACCTGTGGCGGGCCGATGCTCCTGCGGGCGAGACGGCCGGGCGGGTCGCCGACTACCTGATCGCCCAGGCCGCCCACCTGCAATGCGCGGGCGATGGCGATGTGCTCGAGGGCAACGTTGAATTTCTGTCGGCGGAGACATGGTCGTGAATGCTGTCGAACTGTCTCGTCCCGTGGTCGCCGACCGCATTCCCTCCGCCGGTTCGGTCGTCAAACTGACTGCCGAGCCCGCAGAGCGGCAGGCCCTGGCCGAGCGCCTTGGCGTCCGCGAGGTGGTCTCCTTGAGCGCCGAGGTGCGGCTGAAACCGGTTGCCGGCGGTACGATCATCCGGGTTAAGGGCCACTTCACCGCCGAAGTGGTGCAGACCTGCGTCGTCACGCTGATGCCGGTGCCCGAGCACCTCGACGAAACGTTCGAGATGAGCTTCGCTCCGGACATCGGCGAGGAGGGGGAGGTCGAGGTCGATTTCCACGGCGACGACCCGCCCGATCCCATCGAAGGCGGACTCATCGACGTCGGCGAGGCGGTCGCCGAGCATCTGGCGCTGGCTCTCGACCCCTTTCCCCGTGCCCCGGGAGCGGTGTTCGAACCGCCTGTCGAGCCCGATGATGCGGGCGAATTGCCGGCCAGTCCGTTCGCCAAGCTGGCCCGTTTGCGGGAAAATGGTGGCTGACCCCCACCATCCCCTTGCTCCCAGCGGAGTTTTTCGATAATAAAGCTCCCTTTCCCGATTTGGCCCGCGAGCAGAGAGAAGTCGAAATGGCTGTTCCGAAGAAGAAGACCTCCAAGTCCCGTCGTGACATGCGCCGGTCCCATCATGCCCTTACGCCCACCTCGGTCGCCGAGTGCCCGAACTGTGGTGAAGTCAAGCGTCCCCATCACGTCTGCGGCTCTTGCGGCCATTACGACGGCCGCGAGGTTGTCGTTCAGGCCGAAGCCGGCGCCTGATTAAGGGCGGCGGGCGGAGCGTGGGGCGGTGAGCGCGCCCGTCACCATCTCGATTGATGCAATGGGAGGCGATCACGCCCCCGGCATCGTGGTCGAGGGCGTGCATCTGGCGCACGTGCGCCTGCCGCACGTCCGCTATGTGCTGTTCGGAGATTCCAGCCGGATCGAGCCGCTGCTCGACCGCTGGAGCGATCTGCGCGGCGTCTGCACCGTCCGGCACACCGAGGACGAGGTGTCGGGGGATGCCAAACCCAGTCAGGTCCTGCGTACCGGACGACGCTCCAGCATGTGGCTGGCTGTCGATGCGGTGGCGCGGGGCGAGACCGCCGGTGTGGTTTCCGCCGGCAACACCGGCGCCTTGATGGCGGTCTCCAAGTTCGTGCTGCGCACCTTGCCGGGCATCGACCGTCCGGCCATCGCCGCCATGTTCCCCACCGAGCGCGGCGAGACGCTGATGCTCGACATGGGCGCCAACGTCGACTGCAATGCCAACAATCTGATCGAGTTCGCGGTAATGGGCGAAGTGTTCGCCCGCAACGTGCTGGGTCTCGAGCAGCCGAGCATCGGTCTGCTGAATGTCGGCTCCGAGGATCTCAAGGGCAACGATGCGGTACGCGCGGCGGCCAATGCGCTGCGCGGCTCGCACCTTCCGATTCGCTTCCACGGCTTCGTCGAGGGCAACGATATTGCCGCCGGCACCGTCGACGTGGTGGTGACCGACGGTTTCACCGGCAATATCGCCCTCAAGACGGCCGAGGGCACGGTGAAGCTGTATTCAACCTACATGAAGGAGGCTTTCAAGAGCTCCTTCCTGGCCAAGATCGGCTACCTGCTCGCCCGCCAGGCCATCGGCAAGGTCAAGGCCCGCACCGATCCGCGCCGCTACAACGGAGCGATGTTCCTGGGGCTGAACGGCATCGCCGTGAAGAGCCACGGTGGAACGGATGCCTTCGGGTTCGCCAATGCCATCGGCGTCGCCGTCGATCTGGTGACCCATGGCTACAATGACCGCATTCGCGGAGAATTCGAGGCGCTCAAGGCGGAAGAGGCCGAGATGACACAACGCGCCGCCGGCGGATGACTTCGATGATTGTGCGCTCCCGGATCGTCGGCTGCGGCTCCTACCTGCCGTCCCGGCTGGTGACCAACGACGACCTGACCAAGATCGTCGATACCTCGGACGAGTGGATCGTCGAGCGTTCGGGCATCCGCCAGCGCCACCTCGCCGCCGAGGGCGAGACGACCAGCGACCTCGCCACCGCCGCTGCCCTGCAGGCGCTGGAGCGGGCCGGCATCAAAGGCTCCGATGTCGACCTGATCGTGCTCGGCACCGCTACGCCCGACCATACCTTTCCCGCCACCGCCACCAAGGTGCAGGCCCGCATCGGCATGACCGGCGGCGCCGCCTTCGACGTGCAGGCGGTGTGCTCGGGCTTTATCTATGCCCTGGCGATCGCCGACAACTTCATCCGCACCGGACAGGCCAAGACCGCGGTTGTGATCGGCGCCGAAACGTTTTCCAGGATCCTCGACTGGAGCGACCGCACCTCCTGCGTGCTGTTCGGCGACGGCGCCGGTGCCGTGGTGCTGCGCGCCGGGGAGGGCGAGGGGACCAGCCGCGATCGCGGCATCCTGTCGACCCATCTTCATTCCGATGGCCGCCACCACGATCTGCTGCTGGTCGATGGCGGTCCGTCCTCGACCCAGACGGTCGGGCACATCCGCATGGCCGGCCGCGAGGTGTTCCGCCACGCCATTGCCAACCTGTCCAGCGTGGTCGGCGAGGCCCTGGCGGCCAATGGCCTTGGTGCTGCCGATATCGACTGGGTGGTGCCGCACCAGGCCAACCAGCGCATCCTGGAAGGCACGGCCAAGAAGCTGGGCCTGTCGATGGAACGGATGGTGGGAACCCTGGACCGCCATGCCAACACCTCGGCGGCCTCGGTGCCGCTGGCGTTGGCCGAGGCGGTGGGCGACGGCCGCATCAAGGAGGGCCAACTGGTCCTGCTCGAAGCCATGGGCGGCGGCTTTACCTGGGGGGCCGGGCTGGTTCGCATGTGACACGACGGCCGGTGTTGCCGGCCGCCGGCAATGTCGTGCCGCATCCCTTTGATATTGACGGGTTTCCCGGATGGGGCTACGGTCTCCGTCCGGGATTTTTTGTCTGTGGACATTGGACGGTATGACCGAGAAGACCATCACGCGCGCGCAACTGAGCGAAGCCGTCTACCAGGAAGTCGGCCTGTCGCGTAACGAATCCGCCGATCTGCTCGAAGCGGTGCTGGGAGAGATCGCCGTGGCGCTGTCGCGCGGTGAAGCGGTGAAGATTTCCTCGTTCGGCAGCTTCGCGGTGCGTTCGAAGGGCGAGCGAGTGGGGCGCAACCCCAAGACCGGCGAGGAAGTTCCCATCCTGCCGCGCCGGGTGCTGGTGTTCCGGCCGTCGCAACTGCTGAAGAAGCGGATCAACGACGGTCCGCTCGGCGCGCGCAAGGGCGGGAAATGACCGAAACCGACGGCGAGCTTCCGCTGGTCCGGCGCACCGGCAAGTCGGACTCGGCGTTCCGCACCATCAGTGAAGTCGCCGATGAGTTGGACGTGCCGCAGCACGTCCTGCGCTTCTGGGAAAGCAAGTTCCCCCAGGTCAAGCCGCTCAAGCGGGGCGGGGGACGCCGCTATTACCGCCCCGAGGACGTCGCCCTGCTGCGGCGGATCCGCGATCTGCTCTATGCCGAAGGATACACCATCAAAGGGGTGCAGAAGCTGCTGCGCGAAGGCGGCGGGCGCGAGCGCGACCCCCAGGCCGATGCCGAGCCGGCCGGCGATGCCGAGTCCGCGCCTCAGGCCGATGGCCCCCCTGCCGCCGATGGCGACGCCGGCGAGGGCGGCGAAACAGATTTCGATGACGAAACGGCGGTTGGTTCCGGCGGGCCCTTGCCGCCCGAGCTTCGCCACGAATTGACGGCAATTCTCGAAGATCTGGAGCAGCTGCGCAAACTGCTGCTGCTGCGGGGTGTTTGAGGGTTGCATCTCCAGGGGCGGCTCTGTATAGTGCGCCCCTCTTCCGGCGGGGTGCCGTCGGTTGAATTGAGCGGCAGGTTTGCCGCTTCGGTCGGAGCGTAGCGCAGCCCGGTAGCGCATCAGTCTGGGGGACTGGGGGTCGTGGGTTCGAATCCCGCCGCTCCGACCAATTTCTTCTCTTGTTGTCATCGAGGGTCGATGGGAGACGCCGCGCATCTGTGGGTGGCGCTGTCGCCGCATGGCTACGGTCACGCCGCCATGACCGCACCGGTGGTCGCCGAATTGCGCCGCCGCCGTCCCGGCCTGCGCCTGACCGTCCAGACCGCTCTGCCGCACGACTTCCTCGTCACCCGTTACGGCGACGATTTCACCTTGGTGCCCGAGATCCCCGATTTCGGCATGCGGATGCTGTCGTCCACCGAAGCCGACCTCGATGCCAGTGCCGCCGCCTATGCCGGCCTGCATGCGGACTGGCCGGCAGCCATCGCCGCCGAGACCGAGCGGCTGGGCACGGCGCGGCCCGATCTGGTTCTGGCCAACGTCCCCTACGTGACCATCGCCGCGGCCGCCGCGGCCGGCGTGCCGGTGGTCGCGCTGTCCTCGCTCAATTGGGCCGACATCTATCGCCACTACCTCGGCCATCGCCCGGAGGGCGAGCGGATCTACCGGCAGATGCTCGCGGCCTATCGGCAGGCGATGGTGTTCCTGCGCTGCGAACCGGCGATGCCGATGACGGTGGACAATCAATTCGACGTCGGCCCGATCGCCCGTGGTGGCCGGGACCGCCGCGGCGAGATCCTGGCGCGGTTGGGGAAGGGCCAGGGGGTGAGGTTGGGTCTGATCTCCTTCGGTGGCATCGACCATCACCTGGCGATGGCGCAATGGCCGCGCCTTGAGGGGTGGCAGTGGCTGTCGACCGTGCCGTCCCCCTCGCGCGCCGACGTGCTGCCATGGCAACAGGCCGACGTGCCGTTCTCCGACCTGCTGGCGTCGGCGGACGTGGTGGTGACCAAGCCCGGCTACGGCACCTTCACCGAGGCGGCGCTGGCGGGGGTCCCGGTTCTGTACCTGGCGCGACCGGACTGGCCGGAATCGCCCAATCTCGACCATTGGCTGGCGCGACACACCCGCTGCCGCACCGTGGATGGCGCCGTTTTGCTGGGCCCCGGGCTGGCCGAAGCCTTGGCGGCGCTGGAGGTGGCTCCGATTCCGTCGCGGGCTCGAGCGAGCGGAATTGACGCCGCCGTCGACATTCTCGAACGCATTCTCGACGGGCAATCGCTGTCGGGCTGCGAACGCAGTTGCGGTCCCGGCGATTCGTGACGCGGGGGCATCGAAATCTCGGCAAAGAGGTTGTGGAGGGCCTATGGACAACCCGCATTTCGTCTACATCACCGCGGCCACCGTCGGGGAGGGCACAGCCATCGCCCGGGCGGTGGTCGAGGCCCGGCTGGCGGCCTGTGCCAACGTGCTTCCCGGCGTCACTTCGGTCTATTGGTGGGATGGCGCGGTCCAGGAGGGCAGCGAGGTGGCGGTGATTCTCAAGACCCGCGCCGATCTGGTCGCGGACTTGACGGCCAAGATCAAGGACTTGCACAGCTATAGCTGTCCGTGCGTCGTCGCCCTGCCCATCACGGGCGGCAATCCGGCGTTTCTGGACTGGATCGCGGCCGAGACCCGCTAGCTAGCGCGGCAGCCAGACGGTGGCGGTGGCTTGGGCGGCAATGCCCTCGCGACGACCGGTAAATCCCAGTCCTTCGGTGGTGGTGGCCTTGATGCTGACGCGGTCCTGACGCAGACCAAGGATCTCGGCCACCTGCGCCTGCATGGCAGCGCGATGCGGCCCCACCTTGGGGCGTTCGCAGACGATGGTGAGGTCGACGTTGACGATCCGCCCGCCCAACGCCGCCACCAGTCCGGCGGCATGGGTGAGGAACCGGCTGGAAGCGACCCCCTTCCAGCGCGGATCCGACGGTGGGAAGTGGTGGCCGATGTCGCCGGCGGCGATGGCGCCGAGAACGGCATCGGTCAGGGCATGCAGGGCGACATCGGCATCCGAGTGCCCCTCCAGGGCGCTATCGTGCGGCACCAGGCAGCCGCACAGCCAGACTCCCGTTCCCGGCGCGAAACGGTGCACGTCGATACCGCTGGCCGAGCGCGTTTCTCCCGGCCCTGCGAACAGGCGCAGCGCCCGGTCGAGATCGGCGGCGGCGGTGATCTTGACGTTATCCTCGCACCCGTCGACCAGGGCGACGGCAAGGCCGGCCTGTTCGGCCACCGCGGCATCGTCGGTCAGCTCATCACCCGCGACGGCACGATGGGCATCGAGGATGGCGGGGAAGCGGAATCCTTGCGGCGTCTGTGCCCGCCACAGGCCGGCCCGCGCGACAGTGGCGCAGACCAGTCCGCCGCTGCCGCGCTTGAGGGTATCGGCGACGGCGACCGCCGGAACCGCACCCGGGTGGTCGTCGAGGGCCCGCATCACGCGGGCAATGATGCCGGCATCGGTGAAGGGGCGGGCACCGTCCTGGATCAGCACCGCGTCGGGCGCCAGCGCCACCAGACTCTCCAGCCCGCGCAATACCGAGTCCTGACGGGTCTCGCCGCCGGCCACCGGCTCCAGCAGCGACAGGCCGGTGGCGGCGGCGTCGTAGAGCGGGCGGTCGTCGGGATGGATCACCGCCCGCACGGCATTCACCTGCGGATTGGCAGCGAAGGCGGCAAGGGTGTGGCGCAACAGCGGCCGTCCGGCGAGATCGAGGTATTGCTTGGGCACATCGCCGCCGAACCGGCGTCCACGCCCCGCCGCCACCACCAGCGCCACTACCTTCGCCATGTCGGTATCTCCCAAAGTCTTGGGCGCCAAGGTAAGCGACCGCGCCGGCAATGAAAAGCGCGGGTGGCGAAGGCGCTTACGCAGGACGGATTCGATGCTATAGTCCGGCCATGCTCAACAGTGCCCTCGCGTTCAACCTGTTCGCACTGGCGGCCCTCATTCCGGCCGCGGTGGTGCCGCTGCGCAGCAGCGGTCGCCGGGACGGTCCGTTCTGGGCCGTGACGCTGCTGGCCGTCGCCGGGCCCGGGGCCTGGGCGGTGGAAATGTTGAGCACCACTTGGCATACCGATCTCGGCACCGCCTTGTGGATCAGCATCGCCGCCACCGCCGCCTTGTTCGCCGTGGTGGCCGGACTGACCGCCCACGCCTGGCGGCTGGCGCCGTTGCTGATGCCCTATCTGGCCGTGCTCGGGATATTCGCCTCTCTGGCGCCCGGTGAGGCGCAGCCGATGAATGCCGGCGCCCCGGTGCTGTGGGTCGACGTTCACATCATCGTTTCGGTGGCGACGTATGCGGTGCTGACCATGGCCGCCGTCGCCTCGCTGGGGGTGTTCCTGCAGGAGCGGGCGCTCAAGCGCAAGCGGCCGACCTCGCTGACCCGCCTGCTGCCCAGCGTCGCCGACGGAGAGCGTCTGGCCGGTCGGCTGCTGCTGGCCAGCGGCCTGGTGCTGGGCATCGGCGTCGTCACCGGGATGACCACCCAGTACTTCGAGACCGGGACGGTGCTGCGGCTGGGGCACAAGACCCTGCTGTCGCTGGTCGCCCTGGCCCTGATCGGGGCCCTGCAACTGGGCCACCGGGTGTGCGGCGTGCGCGGCCGGATTGCCGCGCGGGTGGTGCTGATGGCCTACCTCTCGCTGACCCTTGCCTATGTGGGCGTCAAGTTCGTCACCCAAGTGCTTCTGTGATGACGGCTTTTGCCGTTGCTTTGGGCGGCGCCTGCATAATAAATACGCATATGAGCAAGCTTCCCGCACAACCTCTGTCCATCGGCCCGGTTGCCCTGGCCAATCCCGTGATCCTGGCGCCGATGTCGGGAGTCACCGACATGCCGACGCGCCGGTTGGTCAAGCGCATGGGCGCGGGGATGGTGGTCTCGGAAATGATCGCCAGCCAGGCGATGATCCGCAAAAATCGCCAGACGATGAGGATGGCCGCCGGAGCCGCCGAGCAGTTTCCCCTGGCGGTGCAACTGGCCGGCTGCGAGCCGGCGGTGATGGCCGATGCCGCGCGCCTGAACCAGGACCTCGGCGCGGCGGTGATCGACATCAACATGGGCTGTCCGGTCAAGAAGGTGGCGCTGAAAGCCGAGGCGGGCTCGGCGCTGATGCGCGACGAACTGCTCGCGGCCCGCATCATGGAGGCCACCGTCAAGGCCGTCGGGGTACCGGTGACGCTGAAGATGCGCATGGGCTGGGACCAGGGCAGCCTCAATGCCCCCAGCCTGGCCCGCGTCGCCGAACAATGCGGCATCCGCATGGTCACCGTGCATGGCCGCACCCGGCAGCAATTCTATTCCGGCACCGCCGATTGGCGCTTCGTGCGCCAGGTCAAGGAGGCGGTGTCCATCCCGGTGATCGTCAATGGCGACATCGAGACGCTCGATGATGCGGTGCGAGCGATGGACGAGGCCGGCGCCGATGGGGTGATGA
The DNA here is from genome assembly GCA_016212565.1 of Magnetospirillum sp. GTDB lineage: Bacteria > Pseudomonadota > Alphaproteobacteria > Rhodospirillales > Magnetospirillaceae > JACRFY01. Next base: position 30,216 of record JACRFY010000078.1, read on the forward strand.
TCGGCCGCGCCACCTATGGCCGCCCGTGGTTTCCCGGCCAAGTGGCGCATTTCCTTGCCACCGGCGAACGGCAGACGCCGCCGTCGCCGCAGGAGCAGCGCGCCATCCTGCTCGAGCATTTCGAAGCCATCCTCGAGCATTACGGCAGCGATACCGGCGTACGCATGGCTCGCAAGCATGTCGCCTGGTACTCGAAGGGCCTGCCGGGCTCGGCCGAGTTTCGCGCCGAAGTCAATCGCACCCTGTCGGCCGATGCGGTCCGCCAGGCCATCCATGCCTTCTACGACCCGCTTCTCGACCGGGAGGCGGCATGATGGGCAAGGCGACGACACTGGCGCGAAAGCGTACCCAGCCCGCCCTCGATTCGGCTGCAGTCCTGGGCGCGTTGCCGGCCGCCGTGGTGGTGGTCGACGGCGAGAACGTGGTGGTGTTCGTCAACGGCGCCGCCGAGCAATTGTTCTCCTCGGGGGCCAGCTACCTGTGCGGCCTGCCGCTGACCGACCTCTTGCCGCCGGACAGCCCGATCTTTTCGCTGATTGCCCAGGCGCACGACGACGCGCTGGTGGTCTCCGAGTACGGGGTGGTCCTCGATACCCCGCGAACCGGCCATCGCACCGTCACCGTCCAGGCGGTGCCGATCAACGAGACGCCAGGCTGCGTGCTGCTGTCGCTCCACGAGCAGTCGATCGCGTTGAAGATCGGCGGCCAGCTTGCCAGCCGCAACGCCGCGCGGTCGGTGACCGCCATGGCCGCGATGCTGGCCCACGAGGTCAAGAACCCCCTGTCGGGCATCCGCGGCGCCGCCCAGTTGCTGGAGCAGACCGCCAGCGAAGACGACCGCGTGCTGACGCGGCTGATCGTCGACGAGGCCGACCGTATCGTTTCGCTGGTCGACCGCATGGAGGTGTTTTCCGACAAGGAACCGATCGACCGCGGCTCGGTCAACATTCACCAGGTGCTGGAGCATGTCCGCCGCATCGCCGAGAACGGCTTCGGGCGCAAGGTGCGGTTCGTCGAGTCCTACGACCCGTCGCTGCCGCCGGTGTTCGGCAACCGCGATCAGCTGATCCAGGTCTTCCTCAATCTGGTCAAGAACGCCAGCGAAGCGGTGCCTGCCGACAACGGCGAGATCGTTCTCACCACCGCCTATCAGCACGGGGTGCGCATCGCCGTCCCCGGCACCGATACGCGGCGGCATCTGCCGCTGGTGGTGACCATTCAGGATAACGGCCCCGGTATTCCCGAGGACCTGCGCCCGCATCTGTTCGATGCCTTCGTCACCACCAAGCCTTCGGGAACCGGCCTCGGTCTGGCATTGGTGGCGAAGATCATCGGCGACCACGGCGGCATCGTCGAATTCGACAGCATGCCGCGGCGCACGATCTTCCGCGTCATGCTGCCGATGGTCGAAGAGGGGGATACCAGGGCATGAGCAGCATTTCCACCATCCTGGTCGCCGACGACGACCGCGCCATCCGCACGGTCCTGTCGCAGGCGCTGGGACGCGCCGGCTACGAGGTGAGGACCACCGGCAATGCCTCGACCCTGTGGCGCTGGGTGGCCGAGGGCGACGGCGATTTGGTCATCACCGACGTGGTCATGCCCGACGAGAGCGGCCTCGACCTGCTGCCGCGGATCAAGAAGATCCGTCCCGAGCTGCGCATCATCGTCATGAGCGCCCAGAACACCCTGCTGACGGCGGTGAAAGCCACCCAACGCGGGGCCTTCGAGTATCTGCCCAAGCCGTTCGACATCAAGGAACTGGTCAATGTGGTGCAGCGGGCTCTGTCGGCACCGCGCAACGTCGCCACCGACACCTCTGCCGCCCGCGACGACGAGGAGCAGCTTCCCCTGATCGGCCGCTCGCCGGCGATGCAGGAGATCTATCGCACCCTGGCCCGCCTGATGGGCACCGACCTGACGGTGATGGTCAACGGCGAGTCGGGCACCGGCAAGGAACTGGTGGCCCGCGCCCTGCACGATTACGGCAAGCGTCGCAACGGTCCCTTCGTGGCCATCAACATGGCCGCCATTCCCCGCGAGTTGATCGAAAGCGAACTGTTCGGCCACGAAAAGGGTGCCTTCACCGGCGCCACCCAGCGCTATCCCGGCCGCTTCGAGCAGGCCGAGGGGGGGACGCTGTTTCTCGACGAGATCGGCGACATGCCGCCCGAGGCGCAGACACGGTTGCTGCGGGTGTTGCAGGAAGGCGAGTACACCACCGTCGGCGGCCGTACCCCGATCCGCGCCAACGTGCGCATCGTCGCCGCCACCCACCGCGACCTGACCCAGTTGATCCGCCAGGGAATGTTCCGCGAGGACCTGTTCTACCGCCTCAACGTGGTGCCGATCCGCCTGCCGCCGCTGCGCGAGCGTGCCGAGGACATTCCCGAGCTGATCCGCCACTTCCTCAACCTCGCCAACAACGAAGGCCTGCCGCCAAAGACCATCGATTCGCAGGCGATGGAGCGGCTGAAGCGCCACCGCTGGCCGGGCAACGTGCGCGAGCTGGAAAATCTGGTCCGTCGCCTCGCCGCGCTCTATTCGCAAGAGGTGATCGGCATCGACGTCATCGAGGCCGAACTGGCCGGCGGTGCGCCGCCGGTCGATGCCGCGGCCGTTGCCGAGGGCGAGGGGCTGTCGGCCACCGTCGAGCGCCACCTGCGCGACTATTTTTCCAGCCACGGCGAAAACCTGCCGCCGGCCGGCGTCTACGACCGCGTCCTGCGCGAAGTGGAAAAGCCGCTGATCATCCTGGCCCTCGAAGCCACGCGCGGCAATCAGATCAAGGCGGCGCAGGTTCTCGGCCTCAACCGCAATACCCTGCGCAAGAAGATCCGCGAACTCGACGTTCCGGTGTCGCGCACCGGACTCAAGTAAGGGCAGGGGATCGTCATGACCAGTGATCGCCGTCGGCTGGCCCTGCGGGTCCGGCTGTGGAGCCGGCGGGTCGATCTCGCCCGGCGGCTGGCCTACCTGCTGTCGGTCGCGGTGGTCGCCTCGGTGGCCGCCACATTCCTGGCGATGACCGTTTCGGGGCCGGTCGGGCCCAATCCTCGCACGGTGCTGTCGCTGCTGACCCTCGACGTTGCCCTGCTGCTGGGCATTGGCGCGGTGGTGGTGACGCGGATCGCCAAGGTGTGGCGCGGCTGGCGCCGCGGGACCAGCGGCTCGCGGCTGCATCTGCGCTTCATCCTGCTGTTCGCCTTCGTCGCCGTGATGCCGTCGCTGTTGATGTCGTTGGGCTCGTCGGTGTTCTTCCGCTATGGCGTCGAGAGCTGGTTTTCGGACCGGGTGCGCACGGCGCTGCATGCCTCGATCGTGGTGGCCAAGGCCTACCTGGAGGAACACCAGCAGATCATCGGCGGCGACGCCCTGGCGATGGCCAACGACATCAACCGCGAAGGCCCCGGTCTGGCGCGAATGCCCCAGGCCTTCACGTCGTTCGTCACCAATCAGGCGGCCGTCCGCGGCCTGACCGAGGCCATC
>JACRFY010000076.1 GCA_016212565.1 Magnetospirillum sp.
GCCGCCGCCTGCGCGCAGGTGCCGGAAATCCTGCCCAGCCTCGGCGCCGGCGACTTCCGGCCCCTGCTGGGATGGCTGAAGGACAAGGTGCACGGCCTGGGCTCGTCGCTGTCGACCGCCGAGCTGGTCACCAATGCCACCGGCCGCCCGCTCGACCCGGTGGTGTTCACCGCGCATATCCGGCAGCGGTATCTGAGCTAGTTTTGCCGCTCCGCCATTTTCGCCCGCGCCCGCGCGTCGGCGCCCGAGGGCAGCGGGGCGGCGGGGGCGGCGATCCAGGCGGCGATGTCGTCGATCACCGTCGCCGCCTGGAGGTCGCGCAACAGCATGTGATAGCCCTTGTCATAGAGGGCGACGCGCTGGACCGAGCCGGTCGCCGGCAGCGCCGCCACCACCGCCCAGGTCGGCTCGGCGGGGATGATCTCGTCCTTGTCGCCATACAGCACCAGGGCCGGCACCCGCACCCGCGGCGCCGCCGCCGCCGCCTCGTCCATCAGGTCGACCAGGCCGTGAATGGCGTCGACGCGGGTGGCCTTGATCACCAGCGGGTCCTTGGACAGCTTGCGCAGCATCGGCACGTTGTCCGAGGGGGTGATCTTCAGCCCCTCGCCGGTCAGCTTCCATCCGGGGGCGAGGTGGTAGGTCAGCCACAGGGCGGCGCGCTCGAACACATTCATGCTCGACCGTCCCCACACCGCCGGGGCGGAGAGGATGATGCCGGCGACCTCGGGGGGCGGCGCATCGGCCACCGCCAGCATGGTCACCGCGCCGCCCATGCTCTCGCCCAGCAGATAGAGCGGCACGCCGGGATGGCGGGCGGCGACCAGATGGGCCGCCTGGCGCAGATCGGCGGCCATCGCCGCGCCCGACGACCAGTAGCCGGCATCCGGCCCGGCGCCGAAGCCGCGCTGGTCGTAGGCATAGGTGGCGATGCCCTTGGCCGCCAGGGCCCGGCCGGGCTCGTCGAAGGCGTTGCCGTAGTCGTTCATGCCGTGCAGCGCCACCAACACCGCCGTGGGCTTGCCCGCCGGCAGCCAGATGCGCACCGGCAGGCGGACGCCGTCGGGGGCCCGCCAATGGTCGTGATTGAGTTCGGCGCTCCCGACCGGCGGACCGGGCAGGCGGAACTGGGCCCCGGCGCAGGCCGAGACGGCCAAGAGCAACAAAACCGTGGCGAGACGGCCGAAGGTGCTCATGCGTCCACGGCCCGCGAGGTCAGTTGCAGGAAGATGTCCTCCAGATCGGCCTCCTCGGTGGCGAGATCGGCGATGGCCAGCCCGGCCGCGCGCACCGCGTCGAGGATGGCGGCGATGGGCAGCGCCGAGGGGCGGTAGCGGATCACCATCTGGCGACCGTCGCGCAGTTCGGGCGAGAACGCCGCCAGCCCGGCGGGAACCGATTCCACGTCGCGGTCGACGGTCAGGGTCAGCACCTTGCCGTCGAGGCGCTTCAGCAGCGCCTTGGTGGTGTCGCAGGCCACCAGCCGGCCGCGGTCGATGATGGCGATGCGGTCGCACAGCCACTCGGCTTCCTCCAGGTAATGGGTGGTCAGCAGGACGGTGGTGCCGCGACGATTGAGTTCGGCGACCATCTTCCACAGCTGCTGGCGCAATTCGATGTCGACCCCGGCGGTGGGCTCGTCGAGGACCAGGATCGGCGGCGAATGGACCATCGCCTTGGCCACCAGCAGGCGGCGGCGCATGCCGCCCGACAGGGTGCGGGCGTAGGAATCGGCCTTGTCGGCCAGCCCGACCGCATCGAGAATCTCGGCCGAGCGCCGCTCGGCCTTGGGCACCCCGTACATGCCGGCCTGGACGTCGAGCAACTCGCGCGGGGTGAAGAACGGGTCGAGGTTGAGCTCCTGCGGCACCACCCCGATCGCCGCCTTGGCGTCGCGGGGATGGCGGTCGAGGTCGCGGCCCCACACCGCGACGCGGCCGGCGCTTTTCACCACCAGGCCGGCGAGGATGTTGATGAAGGTGCTCTTGCCCGCCCCGTTGGGGCCCAACAGGCCGAAGAAGCTGCCGCGCGGGATCGACAGGGTGACGCCGTCCAGCGCCGCCTTGGTGCCGCGGCGGCCGCGATAGACCTTGCTCAGGCTTTCGGCGGCGATGGCCTGCTCGGGGAGGGGGGCGGTGTGCGAGAGTGTTTGATCCATGGCCATCCATGGGTATCATCCGCGAGTTTCCACGGTCAACGGATCAAGCCGCCATGTCGGATCACGCTCCCGCCTCCGAACCCATAATCGTCGCCACCGCCACCGTCGCCTGCGACGGCGACAGCGGCCAGGGTCTCGGCCATCCGCGCATCTTCCTCAGCTTCGGGCACGAGACGACGGTGGTGTGCCCCTATTGTTCGCGGGCCTACCGGCTCGCCGAAGGGGCGAAGGCCGGCGGGCATTGAACGTTTCTTCCCCTCTCCCGCTCGCGGGAGAGGGGCAATATCCTCGTTTGGAGCTCGCCATGACCGCATTCCGCCATCTCTTCCTGGTCGACGGCTCCGGCTTCATCTTCCGTGCCTTCCACGCCTTGCCGCCGATGACGCGCAAGGACGGCACCCCGGTCAACGCCGTCTACGGCTTCACCACCATGATGATGAAGCTGCTGGGCGAGACCGATGCCGACGCCATCGGGGTGATCTTCGACGCCGCGCGACACACCTTCCGCAGCGAGATCTACCCCCAGTACAAGGCCCACCGCCCGCCGCCGCCGGAAGAGCTGGTGCCGCAGTTTCCCCTGATCCGCGACGCCACCCGCGCCTTCAACGTCGCCTGCATCGAGCAGGACGGCTTCGAGGCCGACGACCTGATCGCCACCTATGCCGCCCAGGCGGCGGCGCTGGGGACCAAGGTGACCATCGTCTCCTCGGACAAGGACCTGATGCAGCTGGTCGGCCACGGCGTCGAGATGTTCGACCCGCTGAAGAACAAGGCCATCGGCGTCGCCGAGGTGGTCGAGAAGTTCGGCGTCGGCCCCGACAAGGTGGTCGACGTCCAGGCGCTGTGCGGCGATGCCGCCGACAACGTGCCCGGCGTGCCGGGGATCGGCATCAAGACCGCGGCGCAGTTGATCGCCGAATACGGCGATCTCGACACCCTGCTGGCCCGGGCCGGCGAGATCAAGCAGCCCAAGCGACGCGAGACCCTGGTGGAAAACGCCGCGGCGGCACGAATGAGCCGCCTGCTGGTGACGCTGCGCGCCGACGTGCCGGGCATCGCGCCGCTGGAGACCCTGGCGGTACGCCCGCCCCAGCCCGACCTGCTGGCCGACTTCCTCGACCTGCAAGGCTTCCGCAGCCTGCGCGCCCGCCTGCCCGAGGTGGCTCCGGCCGCCGCCAAGCCAATACCCACGGCGACGAAGGGCGAGTACGAGCTGGTGCTGACGCTCGACGCCCTCGACCGCTGGCTGGACGCCGCCACCGCCGCCGGCACCGTGGCGTTGGACACCGAGACCACCTCGCTCGACCCGCTACGCTGCGAGCTGGTCGGCTTTTCGCTGGCGGTGGAGCCGGGGCGGGCCTGCTACGTGCCGCTCAAGCACAGCCCGGCCGCCGCC
>JACRFY010000079.1 GCA_016212565.1 Magnetospirillum sp.
AGCCCCATCATCGCCGCCCGGCAGTAGGCCGACGGTGGTGTTGTATTCGTCGAAGAGTATGCCGGTCGCGTCATCCACAGCCAGCATCTCCGGCACGAGATCTTGGGCAAAGCCCCGCACCTCGGCCATCAGCGCCTCGGCATCATGCTGGGGAAGATTGCGGAATTCGAATTCGAAGTTGCAGCGGCGCGGGACGATATTCAGCGCCGTGCCTCCGGCAATCAGCCCGGTATGGATGGTGGTGTAAGGCGGATCGTAGCCGGCGTCGAAGGGGCCGTGTTGGCGAATCCGCCGTTGCAGTCCGCGGAGGAAGGCAACGATCTCGGCAGCCACCTCGACGGCATTGACACCGCGGTGGTTGAGGGCGGAGTGGCATTCCTTGCCGTGGACCTGGCAACGAACGCTCTTCTTGCCCTTGTGGCCGACCACCACCCGCATGCCGGTGGGTTCGCCGACGATGCACAGACGCGGCTGCACCGGCAGCGAAGGCAAATCGTCGATCAGGCGACGCACGCCGACGCACCCGATTTCCTCGTCGTATGAAAAAGCGAAGTGCAACGGGGCTGACAATCGACGACGGCCAGCCTCGGGGGCCATGGCCAGGCAGGCGGCCAGAAAGCCTTTCATATCGGCGGCGCCGCGACCATAGATGCGCCCATCGCGCTCAACGGCGACGAATGGATCGGAGCTCCATTCCTGCCCCTCTACCGGCACCACGTCGGTATGGCCGGAAAGGAGAATCCCTGGCCGTTCCACGGGACCGATGGTCGCGAACAGGTTGGCCTTCTCGCGGGTATCGTCCCAGGTGAGCCGGGTGACCGCGCCGGCTTGCTGCAGGATGTCATCGGCGAAGGCGATCAGTTCGACGTTGGATTTATAGCTGGTGGTATCGAACGCAATCAGGCGGCCGAGCATTGCCGTCAGCGCGGTATCGGAGTGCAATTCGACCATCCTTCCGTGCCTCGGGAGCCGTCGTCATGATAGGCCACAATGTTGCCACAGGAACCATCTCTTAACGATTGGCGATATAGGCTATCGCCGGGATTCTACCAGTGGCCGACAGCAGGAATGAGCGATATCAAGCCAGCGACAGCCGGTGAGGGAGATTCCAAGACCTTCAGCCTGGGCGAGCTTTCCACCCTCAAGAACAATTTGTTCGACTTGGGGATATCGTCGCTGTTTCTCAATGTCCTCGGGCTAGCTTTGCCGATGTCGCTGCTGCAGGTCTATGACCGCATCCTGCCCAATCAGTCGACCGGGACGATGATCTTCCTGCTCGGCGGCGTACTCTGCGCCCTGTGTCTGGAGTCGCTGCTAAATCTGGGGCGCTCCTATATCACCGGCTGGGTTGGTGCCAAGTTCGAGCACAATGCCGGCTGCCGGGGCCTTGAGACGGTGGTGATGACCAGCATTCACCAATTCGAGAAGGAGGGCTCCGGCACCCACCTGGAACGGCTCGGCTCGCTGGCGACAGTCCGCGAGTTCTATGCCGGTCAAGCGATGATGACGTTCATGGACCTGCCTTTCGCCATTCTATACCTGGGTCTGGTGGCGATGATGGGCGGCGTGCTGGTGTTCGTGCCGCTGGCGCTGCTCATCGCCTTCGGTCTCAGCGCCATGAATGTCGGCAAGACGTTGCGACAGGCGATCAACAAACGAATGATCGCCGACGACCGTCGATTCAGCTTCATCATCGAGGTTCTGGGCGGCATTCACAGCGTCAAGGCGATGGCGATGGAATCCCAGATGGTCCGTCGCTACGAACGCCTTCAGGAAGGGTGTGCTCAAGGGTACTACGATGTCGCGTTGCGTAGCGCCAGCGCCATGGGGGTCTCATCGTTCTTCTCGCAGGTCACCATGGTGTGCGTCGCCGCTTTCGGCAGCGTGATCGTCATCAACGGCGACATGACCACCGGCGGACTGGCTGCCTGCTCGATGCTAGCCGGACGGGCGCTCAGTCCGTTGCAGAAGGCTCTCGGTACCTGGACCCGCTTTCAGTCGTTCATCCTTGCTCGTCAGCGGATCGACGCATTGTTCGCCATGCCGCCGGAGGCCAAGGCCAACCTGCCGAAGGTCGGCAAGATCGGTGGGCGGATCACCCTCGACAAGGCCAGCTTCCGCTTTGCCGATAATCATCCCTGGATCGTCGAGGATGCCGAGATCGACATCGCCGAGGGCGAATGCGTGGTCATCTCGGGCGGCAACGGCAGCGGCAAGACGACCTTGTTGACGATGATGCAGGGGGCGGTGCAGCCCACCCGCGGGCGGGTTCTGCTCGACGGCGAGGACATCGCCAGCTTTGAGCCGCAGAGCGTTCGCGATCGCGTCGCCTATCTTCCGCAATCCGGCGTGCTGTTCCAAGGTACCATCCTGCAGAACATCACCATGTTCCGCCCTGCGCTCGATGATGTGGCGGTAGAGACGGCGGCCCTGCTCGGGCTCGACGAGGTGGTGGCGACCATGGCCCAGGGGTTCGACAGCGCGGTCGGTGATGGCGCCTACGATTCGTTGCCCCGAGGCATCAAGCAACGCATCGCCATCGCCAGGGCGCTGGTCAACAATCCCCGCGTGGTGCTGTTCGACGAAGCCAACGCGGCGATGGATTCCCAGGGCGACAACTATATCCGCGTCTGGCTGGAGCGGGCCAAGGGCAAGCGTACCCTGGTGCTGGTCACCCCGCGCCCATCGCTGGCCAAACTCGGCGACCGGGTGTTCGATCTAAAGGGTGGCCGCTTGGTTGCGCGCCAAACGCAAGGGGGGAGGGCATGAATCAGATTGCCGCCTCGACCTCCAAGGCTCCGCCCAGCCAAGCCGTCGAGCTTTATGAACAGCAAATGGCCCAGACGGCGCTGGGCGGCTTTACCGCGGCCTCCGATCTCGCCGCGTGCCTGTTGCCGCTGCTGAAGGCCCTGAATTGGAAAGGCGACCCGCGCCACGTTGCCGAGGCCCTGCCGCACTTTGCCGACGATCTCGATCTGACCGGCCTGCGCAACGTCATGGCCTCATTGAATTATTCCAGTCGGCCCGAGCGGGTTTCGTTGGCGGGCATCGATCCGCGTCTCTTGCCGTGCCTGTTTCTTCCCGACCAAGGCGCCGCGCTGGTGGTCAAGGCAATCGACCAGGGCCGCGTCGATGTTTTTGACGGCGGCATGATCACCCACACGACGATCGAATCGCCGCGGATCAAAGGAATCGCCTACTTCTTCTCCGCGCTGACACCGGACACCGGCCCCTCACGGGTCGGCTGGTTCCGTACGGTGATGGAGCGCTTTCGGCCACTGATTTGGCAGACGTTTTTTGTCACTCTGCTGCTCAATATCGCGTCATTGTCGACGCCGCTGTTCGTGATGTCGATCTACGACAAGGTAATTGCGACACGTTCCCTGTCGCTGCTGGCGACCTTCAGCATCGGTGTCGGCATGGCCCTGTTGTTCGATACCATCCTGCGTGCAGTGCGCGCCCGGATCATGGCTTTCGTCGGCGCACGGCTCGACAACATCATGGGCAACAATATCTTTCAGCACATTCTTGCACTCCCGCCGGGGTTCACCGAGCGCTCGACCATTGGCGCTCAGGTATCGCGGATCAAGGATTTCGAGTCCGTGCGCGAGTTCTTTACCGGCCCGCTGGCGACGGTCTTCATGGAGCTGCCATTCGCCATCTTCTTTTTCGCCGTCATCGCGGTCCTGGGTGGTGTCCTGGTGGTAGTGCCGATCATCGGCTCCATCGCATTTATCATCCTCGGCTACATCGTGATGCCGACGGTGCGCAAGAACGTCGGCATTGCGTCGCGCGCAGCCATGCGGCGCCAGGAATTCATGGTCGAGACTCTAGGCAAGATGCGCGCTCTCAAATTGGCCGGCGGCGAGCACAATCTGGTCGAGCGTTACCGCGAAATGTCGGCGCGAGCCGCGATGGGTGGATTCAAGAACGGCATGTTCGCCACCTTGGTGTCGACGCTGTCGAACATGATCATCGTCATCTCGGGAATGGCCACCATTGCAGTTGGTGTCCTCGGCGTAATCGACGGCACGATGACCATCGGCAGCCTGATCGCCGCCATGATGCTGGTGTGGCGGGTTCTGTCGCCGCTTCAGACCGGATTTACGATGATCCAACGGGTCGAGCAGGTGCGGGGATCGATCCGCCAGATCGATATGCTGATGAACCTCAAACCCGAGCGCGATCCCAAGGCGATGATTGCCCCGCTCAAGAACCTTAAAGGCAAGGTCGAATTCTCGCGCGTATCATTGCGCTATAACAACGAGGCCGATCCTGCGCTGGTTGGCGTGACCTTCGAGATTCAGCCCGGCGAAGTGGTGGCGGTGACCGGCCGCAACGGGTCTGGCAAATCGACCATTCTGAAGTTGATCATGGGGCTCTATCAGGCCCAGGCGGGGTCGATCCGCATCGACAATGCCGACCTGCGCCAGATCGATCCCGTCGAGTTGCGCCACGCCGTCGCCTATGTCCCGCAGGCGTGCAACCTATTCCATGGCACGATTGCGCAGAACCTCCGTCTTGCCCACCCGACGGCCTCGGACACCGACATCCGCTGGGCCTGCGAGCAGGCCGACGTATGGGATGAGATCATGGCTTTGCCGAAAGGGCTCGGATCTCGCATCGGCGACGGCGCCACCGAGCATCTGCCGACCAGTTTCATCCAGAAGCTGTCCCTGTCGCGGGCCTACCTCAAGCGCAGTCCGCTGATGCTATTCGACGAGCCAGTCAATGGCCTCGATTTCGAGGGCGACCGCACCTTCATGCAGGCGGTCGAGACTTTCCGCGGCCAATCCACCATCTTCATGGTCACCCATCGCCCCAGCCACCTCAAGATTGCCGACAGCATCCTGGTGTTCGACGCCGGCTACCTTCGCCTTGCCGGGCCGGCCGAAGAGGTGCGGGCACGCATACCGCCGGACCTGATCTGATATGAGCAGCCAAAGCCTCGCCAACGTCCCTCCCGCCTCCCCGCAAGTTCCGGTCCCGGCTGCGGCCACCGGCCGCTCTCCGGTCAAGCAGTCGAGCCGGCAAACGCGCCATCTCGCCCAGGCCATCCAGTTGGAAGAGAGCGGCACAGCGCCCTTGGTTCGCTTTACCATGCTGCTAGCCTGCGTGGCCTGCCTGTGCTTCGTGGCTTGGGCCGCGGTCACTCGGGTCGACGAAGTGGCGATCGCCGACGGTACGGTGGTCCCGACCGGTTCGCTGCAGACGGTGCAGCACTTGGAGGGGGGAATTGTCGAGGCTATCGTCGTCAAAGACGGCGATCTGGTGGCCGAAGGTGCTCCCTTGGTCAAGTTGAGCCCTGCCGGGGCACTGGCCGATTTGGAGCAGACGCGGGCGCGCGAGGCGACCCTGTTGCTGCGTGCCGAGCGCCTGCGGGCCTTTGCCGAAGGTCGCAAGCCGGATTTCACTTTCATCGGCTCGAACTACGAGCGCCTGGTGACCGACAACCAGGCCATCTACCACACGCAAATCCAGGCTCGCAACGCCGCCCGCTCGGTGATCATGGCGCAATTGGAGCAGAAGCGTTCGGACTTGGCGCTGCTCGAAGCCCAGCACAAGACCATGCAGGATCAGATCGACGTCCTGTCCGAAGAGCTCCGGATGCGTGAGCAATTGGTGGCCAAGAACCTGATTTCCCGTGTCGTCTACCTCGACAACAAGCGAGAACTCGCCCGCATGAAAGGCGAGCTGTCGCGCATGATCGGACAGACGGTTACCGCCCGTGAATCGATGTCAGAAGTTGAAAACCGGCTCGTCGACCAGCAGACCACGCTGCACAAGCAGACCATGGATGAAATGGGGACGGTGGTTGCCGAATTGGCCCAGGTTCAGGAAAGCATCGCCCGTCTCGAAGATCGCGTAAACCGTCTGGTGATCACGTCGCCGGCCCATGGTTACGTCAAGGGCATGATGGTTCACAATACCGGCGCGGTGATTGCCCCCGGCGCCATCGTCTGCGAGGTGGTTCCGGTCGATCGCGAATTGAAGTTGGATGCGCGCATCAATACCCGTGACGTCGGGCACATCAAGCCGGGGCAGCCGGTTCGCATCAAGGTCACGACCTTCGACTTTGCCCGTTACGGCGCGGTGACCGGAAAATTGCAATCCGTATCGGCCTCCAGCTTTTTGGACGAAAAGGGACTCCCCTATTTCAAAGGCAGCGTAACTCTGGACAAGGACTATGTCGGTGACACGCCGGGCCGCTTTGCCATATCGCCCGGCATGACCGCCAGCATCGAGATCATTACCGGCGACAAGACGCTATTGCAGTATATGCTGAAGCCAATCTTCAGCCAGCTCCAGGAATCCTTCCACGAACGGTGACGCGGTCTGCCAGTGCAGCGTCCTCAATCTCGATCCGGTGCGCCAGCAGCGCACCGCTGAGGGTGGAGAAGAGCACCGCAATTTGCCAGGCGCCCAAAGCCAGCGGCAGCAGGGCGATCTCGGCCGCGGCAATGATGTAGTTGGGGTGGCGCACCAAGCGGTAGGCTCCACGACGGACCAGCGGAGTTCCTGCCTTGGTAATGATGCGGGTGGTCCAGTATCGCCCCAGGCTGATCATCACCCACACCCGACCGGCCAGCAAGAGCGCCAGCACCATCATCGGTGGTGTGGTGACAGGGCCGTCGGCAACGACGAGGCATGCCGACAGCCAACTCCCGTGCAGGATCACGAACAGGGGATAATGTCCTCGGCCAATCTCGACGGCGCCAACGGCAAGCAGGCGTCGGGTGTTGCGGGATGCGATCACAATTTCGCACAGGCGCTGGCAGGCTATGGCCAGCACGAGTGCCGTGGCGGGGCTCATGGTTCTTGCAGAAGCACGAAGGCAGCCGTAAAGCCGGGACCGAGGGCTGTGACCACCGTGCGTGGCGGCAAAGCCCCGTGCCGCAGGGCTCGCTCGATCACGAACAGCACCGTGGCCGCCGACATATTGCCGCAGGCTTTAAGTATTGCGCGTTCATGGGACAACGTTCTGGCGGGCAAGCCCAACGCCTCCTCCAAGGCCACAATCACCTTGGCGCCGCCCGGATGGCAGAGGTAGAGGTCGATCTGTTGACGGCGGAGGTGCTGGGACGCCAACCAGCCATCAAGCGCCGGACGGAGTTGTTCTCGGACCAGCGCCGGAATATGGGGCGAAAACAGGACCCCGAAACCATCATCCTCGATCCGCCACCCCATTACCTCGGCTGAGTCCGGCCAACAATGTTCACCCCAGGCGCTGATTCGTGGTCCTGCGCCGGCCTCTGCAACCAGTGCCGCTGCGGCGCCGTCTCCAAACAAAGCACTGGCGACAATATTGCCTTTTGAGCGGTCGGCGCAGCGGAACGTCAGTCCACACAGTTCCACCACGACCAGCAGCACACGCGCCCCTGGCATTGACCGCGAAAGCGCGGCGGCACGGGCCAGCCCAAGTGCGCCGCCGGCGCAACCGAGGCCAAAGATCGGCAGGCGGACGACATCAGGCCTCATACCCAGGCGGTCCAGCAGCAGCGCGTCAAGGCTGGGGGTGCACACTCCGGTGGTGCTGACCATCACCAGCGCATCGACGTCCTGTGCCGCAGTATTGCAGCGTGCCAGGCAGGCCGACGCTGCCTGGGCTGCAAGCTCAAGCCCGTGTTCGACGAACAGCCGAGATCGCTCCGCCCAACCGTGTGGTAGGATGTACCACAGCGGCGGCATGCAGGAATGCCGCTGTTCGATGCCGCTATTGGCGCAGACGGCCAACAGCCGCTCCGCCTCGTCGCTGAATAATGTACCTGCCAATTCGGCCATCACGCTGCGGTCGACGCGGTACGGCGGGAGGGCCGTGGCAACAGACAGCAACCGCGGAGCGGGCATGACGACCCCCATGGAAAGCCTCGTCCTCGAATGTGGGGTGCGCTGGCCATCCCGTGCAGCGGGTCGATGGTGGTAAGGCTGTAGAAGCGATTGCGCAAAGCAGCAGACTCAGCCATTCTCGGATAGTTTCGACTGCCGACACGGGTCCTCCATGAATTCGTCCAGTCCGGAAACCCCTCCCGGTCACGAGGCGGAAAACCTGCACATGAGCATGGGAGCGCGGTTGCGCGCCTATTTCTTTGCCGGCGTTTTGGTGACGGCGCCCGTTGCGATTACGTTCTATATCGCCTGGCAATTCATCAATGCCGTCGACAATTGGGTCTCCCCGATCATTCCGCCGGCTTTCAATCCCCAAAACTGGGGGGTTCCGGGCTTCGGTCTGATCCTGGTCGGGCTGTCGCTAACAGTAATCGGCGCGTTGACCGCCGGCTTTGCCGGTCGCATGTTCCTACAGATTTCTGAGGCTGTACTGGCACACATGCCGGTGATCCGCAGCATCTACGCCGCGGTCAAACAGATCTTCGAGACCGTGCTGGCGCAGAAAGCAAATGCTTTCCGCGAAGTGGTGCTGATCGAATACCCGCGCCCGGGCATCTGGACCCTCGGTTTCATCACTGGCAGCACCAGCGGTGAAGTCGGCGAGCACTTCAAGGACGAGATGGTCAACGTCTTTATCCCCACCACACCCAATCCGACATCGGGGTTCCTGCTGTTCCTGCCGCGCCGCGAGGTCGACGTGCTGGAAATGTCGGTGGAGGACGGCATCAAGATGGTGGTGTCCACCGGCATCATCACCCCTGCCCATCGGCGCAAGAGCCAGCGTAGCGAACCGGCCGAAATTATCCAGACCTGAGCGTTCGTACCGCGGCATCGCGGTC
Organism: Magnetospirillum sp.; assembly: GCA_016212565.1. GTDB lineage: Bacteria > Pseudomonadota > Alphaproteobacteria > Rhodospirillales > Magnetospirillaceae > JACRFY01. Next base: position 8,727 of record JACRFY010000079.1, read on the forward strand.
GAACAGATAAAGCAACGTCCGTAAAGCGTCTCCCCTTGGGCTGGCCAGTTCGGGATCGCGGGCGAGGATAAGGCTGGAATCGTCGCGTGCTGCCGCCAGCAAATCGCCGTCGATGGACAAGTCGGCGATGGCGAATTCCGGCAGCCCGCTTTGCCGCGTTCCCAACACCTCGCCGCCGCCGCGTAGGCGCAGGTCTTCCTCGGCGATGCGAAAGCCATCCTCGGTCGCGCGCATGATCTCCAGGCGTGCCTTGGCAGTCTCGTTGAGGGGGGCATCGTAGAGCAGCAGGCAGGTCGACTTGCCCCGGCCACGCCCGACCCGTCCGCGCAGTTGATGCAATTGGGCGAGACCAAAGCGTTCGGCGTGCTCGATGACCATCAGGGTGGCCTCGGGTACGTCGACACCAACCTCGATCACCGTGGTGGCGACCAGAATCGACACGTCACCGGCGGCAAAGGCAGCCATCACCGAATCCTTGACCGCCCCCTTCAGGCGCCCGTGAACCACCCCGACCCGGCCGACGAATTCTTCGCTCAAATGGGCATGACGCTGTTCGACGGCGGCAAGGTCCGAAGCCTCGGACTCCTCCACCAGGGGACAGACCCAATAGACGCGAGCGCCGCTGGCGACCGCTCGTCCTGCCGCCGCCACCACCTCCTCGATGCGCGCCAAAGGCAGCACGCGGGTGTCCACCGATTGGCGGCCGGGCGGCTTCTCGTCCAGGCGTGAGGCATCCATGTCGCCATAGGCGGTCAGCAGCAGGGTGCGGGGAATGGGCGTGGCGGTCATGACCAACACATCGACCGCACGGCCCTTGGACGTCAATTCCAGCCTCTGATGGACGCCGAAACGATGCTGCTCGTCGATTACCGCCAAAGCGAGGTCATGGAAGCGGACGTCCTCCTGGAACAGGGCATGGGTGCCGATGACAAGGTCGATCTCCCCCGCCGCCAAGGCATCGAGGACCGCTTGGCGGGCACGCCCCTTGTCGCGCCCGGTCAACAGCGCGACCTGAATTCCGGCGGCGTCCGCCAGGGGGTGAATGGTCGCCATGTGCTGGCGAGCCAAGATTTCCGTGGGCGCCATCATCGCTGCCTGGGCGCCGCATTCCACCGCCGTCAGCATGGACAACAACGCCACCACCGTCTTGCCACTGCCAACGTCGCCCTGGAGGAGGCGGAGCATTCGCAGCGGTGCCGCCATGTCGGCATCGATCTCGGCCAGGGCGCGCTGTTGGGCGCCGGTGAGGCTGAAGGGCAGGGCTGCCATCACCTTCGTCCGCAACACGCCGTCACCCGCCAACTCGCGTCCGCTCAGGCGGCGCATATGCGCCCGTACCATCGCCAAAGCCAATTGGTTGGACAGCAACTCGTCGAATGCCAGCCGACGTCGCGCCGGTGAGTCTGCGGCTTCGGCTGCGGCATCGGCGGGGTGGTGGAGGGTGGTCAGGGCTTCCTTCCACGACGGCCATGCCTGGCGGGCCAACCAGGTGGCGTCCTGCCACTCGGGAAGATCGGGCGCCGTGGCCACCGCAGCCGCGACCGTCCGCCCCACCAGTTTGAGGGACAGCCCGGCAGTCAGGGAGTAGACCGGTTCGGCCACCATGACGGCCTCGCGCTGGTCGAGGGGGACGATATGGTCGGGATGGGTGATCTGAACCTCGTTGTTGAAGTGTTCGACCAGGCCGCTGACCACCCGCCATTCGCCTTCCGGCAGGTTGCGGCGCAACCAATCCTCACGGCCATGGAAGAACACCAAGTGGAGGAACCCGGTATCGTCGACACAGCGTATCCGGTAGGGCCGCCGCGGATTGTCGGAGGGCAAGTGGGCATCCACTCGCACTTCCAGGGTGGCGATTCGCCCGGCAGGCGCTTCCATGATTTTGGCGGTGAAGCGACGGTCGACCACGCTGGTGGGCAGGTGCCACAGCAGATCGACCACCCGCGGCCCGGCCAACCGCTCATAAAGCGGCGCCATCTTGGGGCCGACGCCCGGCAGCGTGGTCACTGGTGCGAATAGAGGGAACAGACATTGCGGTCGCATGGAGGGGTTCGGCGGTTGGTGGCTGACAGAGGGACGCGGACACTCTATATCCTAGGCCTCCGCCAACCGGACGCAATGCCCGCCGCGATGGACACTCGACTCAAACGACTGCTGTACCGCGCTCACCACATGGGCTCGAACGAGAACGACCTGTTGTTCGGCGGTTTCGCCGAGCGTTATCTCGACCACCTGACACCAAATCAGGTCGAGCGGCTTGAGCTATTGCTGGCCGAGACCGATAACGATCTATTCGAGTGGGTGACCGGTAAGCGCCCAGCTCCCGCCCATCTGGATGATGAGTTGATGGCGATGATCCGTCATTACGTCCGCTGTGAGGCCGCCCGCACTTGAATTCGATCACCGACCTCTTGATCACTCCCGGCCGCGTCACCGTCGCCGGCGTTCCCGAGGGCATGGATGCCCTGGTGATTGCCGACCTAGCCCGTGCCGCAATCGCCCCCGAGGTCCTGGTGGTGGCCCGGGACGACGGCCGTATGGCGATATTGGCGGAAACCCTGGCCTTCTTCGCCCCCGATATCGAGGTGCTGGAATTTCCCGGCTGGGACTGCGTGCCCTACGACCGTGTGTCGCCCAATGTTGACCTGTTGGCGCGGCGGATCGACACGTTGTCTCGGCTCGCCATATCCAGCGAGGGGACACGGGTGGTTTTGACCACCGTGCCGGCGCTGATGCAGCGGGTGCCGCCACGTCAGGTGTTCGAGAAAACCAGCTTCGCCGCCCGCACCGGCAAGCGGGTCGATGGCGCGACGCTGATATCGTTCTTGAACCGAAATGGCTATGTCCGCTCGGACACGGTGATGGAGCCGGGCGAGTTCGCAGTCCGCGGCGGGATCATCGATCTGTTTCCGCCGGGTACGCCCGAACCGTTACGGCTCGACTTCTTCGGCGACGAGATCGAGGCCATCCGCAGCTTCGACCCCATGTCCCAGCGGACCACCGGCACGCTGGATGGATTTTCGCTACGCCCGGTCAGCGAAGTGCCTCTCGACGAAGCATCGATCGCCCATTTCCGCTCCAGCTATCGCGAGATGTTCGGGCTGGTACAGGGGAGCGATCCGCTCTACGAGGCGATTTCCGCCAGCATCAAATTCACCGGCATGGAGCACTGGCTGCCGCTGTTCCATGATGGCCTCGATACTTTGTTCGCCTACGTTCCGGACGCCGCAGTGATCCTCGACGCTCAGGCGACCGAGGCCCGTGACGCTCGGCACGCGTTGGTGCTGGAATACTACGATGCACGACGCACCATCACCGGCGCGGGCCTAACCGAGTCCGGAATGGTTTATCATCCGGTGCCGCCGCCGCTTCTGTATCTGGAAACCGCCGAGTGGGACCGCCTGCTCGCCGCCCGTCCCACCGTTCAGTTGTCCCCCTATGCCGCTCCGGACCAGGGTGTCAACCGATCGGTTGACAGAGGCGGGCGCCCCGGACGCGACTTCGCCGATCTGCGCGCGCAGCCGGGAATCAACGTCTATGACGGTCTGCGCGAGCATGTCGAGGGCGAAACGAAGTCCGGAAAGCGGGCATTTCTCGCGGCCTGGACGGCTGGGTCGCGCGATCGTCTCGCCCATGTCCTCAGCGATCACGGCCTGAAGCCGGTGAGCGTCGACAATTGGTCCGAGGCCTTGGCAGTGCCGAGGGGGCGGCTGCCGATGGTGGTGTTGGGGCTCGACCGCGGGTTCTCAACTCCTGAGCTGACGCTGATCACTGAGCAGGATTTGCTCGGCGACCGCTTGGCCCGCCCGGCCAAGAAAAAGAAGCGGGGATCGCAGTTCATTGCCGAGGCAGCGGCCTTGTCAGAGGGCGACCTGGTGGTTCACCTCGAACACGGGATCGGCCGCTACGACGGTCTGGTGACCATCGAGGTGGGGGGAGCGCCGCACGATTGCCTGCGGGTGGTCTATGACGGTGGGAACAAGCTGTTCGTTCCGGTAGAAAACCTTGACGTTCTGTCCCGTTACGGCTCCGAGCAGGCGGGCGTTCAACTCGACCGCCTGGGCGGTACGGCGTGGCAGGCGCGCAAGGCCCGGCTCAAGAACCGCATCCGCGACATGGCTCAGCAGTTGATCGTCGTGGCGGCACAACGGCAGTTGCGTCAGGCCGAAACGCTGATCCCGGCCGAGGGGCTGTGGGATGAATTCTGTGCTCGGTTCCCCTATGCCGAGACAGAGGACCAGATGCGGGCAATCGATGACGCCATCGCCGATCTCGGCTCCGGCCGGCCGATGGATCGACTGGTGTGTGGCGATGTTGGCTTCGGCAAGACCGAGGTGGCGCTCCGCACCGCTTTCGTCGCCGCCATGTCAGGGCTCCAGGTGGCAGTGGTGGTTCCGACCACGCTGTTGGCCCGCCAGCATTATCGGACCTTCAGCGAACGTTTCCGCGGCCTGCCGCTGAAGGTCGAGCAACTGTCGCGTCTGGTCAACGCAAAGCATGCCGGCGAGGTCAAGGCCGGCATTGCCGACGGCTCGGTGGACATCGTTGTCGGCACCCACGCGCTGCTGGCAAAGGGCATCGCTTTCAAGCGCCTCGGCCTGTTGGTGATCGACGAGGAGCAGCATTTCGGCGTCGCCCACAAGGAACGGCTCAAGCAGCTGAAATCGGACGTCCACGTCCTCACCCTGACGGCGACGCCGATCCCACGCACGCTGCAACTGGCCCTCACGGGACTCAAGGAGATGAGTGTCATCGCCACTCCGCCGGTTGATCGCCTGGCGGTGCGCACTTTCGTGCTGCCGTTCGACCCGGTGGTGATCCGCGAATCGATCCTCCGCGAACGCTATCGCGGCGGTCAGGCCTTCTACGTCTGCCCGCGGCTGGCCGATATTGACCGCGTTGCCGAGCGCCTGGCGAAGCTGGTGCCCGAGGTCAAGACCGCAGTTGCCCACGGCCGCCTGACTCCGACCGAGTTGGAGGAGGTGATGACCGCCTTCGGCGACAAGAAATACGATGTTCTGCTGTCGACAAACATCATCGAGTCCGGGCTCGACATGCCCAGCGTCAACACCTTGATCGTTCATCGCGCCGACATGTTCGGGCTCGGACAGCTCTATCAGCTGCGCGGACGTGTCGGGCGAGGCAAGACTCGCGGCTATGCCTACTTGACCTTGCCTGCCGACAAAGTGCTCTCGAAGGCTGCGGAGAAGCGTCTGCATGTAATGCAGACCCTTGACACCTTGGGGGCAGGGTTCCAACTCGCCAGCCACGATCTGGATATTCGAGGCGCCGGCAACCTGCTGGGAGAGGAGCAGTCCGGCCATATCCGCGAGGTGGGCATTGAGCTCTACCAACAGCTGATCGAGGAGGCGGTGGCCGCCGCCCGCGGCGGCGAGCGTGGCGTGGCCGCCGACGAATGGTCACCGCAAATCACCATCGGCACGCCGGTGCTGATACCCGATACCTATGTCGCCGATCTGTCGGTGCGGCTGTCGCTTTATCGCCGAATCGCCACCTTGTCCGATCGCGGCGAGATCGACGCCTTGGCGGCGGAACTGGTCGACCGTTTCGGCAAGATGCCGCCCGAGGTGGAGAACCTGCTGGAGGTGGTGGCGATCAAGGCCCTCTGCCGCCAGGCTGGCGTGGAGAAAGTCGATTCCGGACCCAAGGGTGCGGTTCTTACCTTCCGCCACAACACCTTCGCCAACCCAGCCGGCCTGGTGACGTTCATCAGCCAGCAGCTCGGTGCGGCCAAGCTGCGCCCCGACCATAAGCTGGTGCTGGTGCGGACCTGGGAGGACGCCAAGCAGCGGGTGACCTCGTTGCAGAAGCTGATGGGCAAACTGGTCGCGATCGCCAAGGCGGCCTAGGAAAGTGCGGCCTCCGCCTCGCTTTCGCGGGCGATGTCGATCAGGCGCAACAGGATGTCCGGCTCTTGGGCTCCGGCGACAGCGTACATGCCCTCAAGGATCAGGCAGGGAACGCCATTGACGCCGAGACGGTGGGCGCGGGCGTTTTCGTTCATCACCGCGGAGATGTCGGCCTCCGAATACAAGAAGTCCGCCACATCCGCCTCGGGGAGGCCCAATTCGGTACCGATGGATACCAGTTCCTCCAGGGCACCGATGTCGCGGCCGAAACAGAAATAGGCCCGGTAGACCGCCTCGACCGCCTCGTTACCGCGACCATGTTGGTTGGCGAAGCGAATCAGGCGGTGCGAATGCAGGGTGTTGGGGGTGCGGTCGATACGATCAAAAGCGAATTCAATCCCTTCGATCAACCCCGCCGCCGCCACCGCGCCGTGGATGCGCTGCACCCTGGCAGGGCCGCCGAATTTGCGATCAAGATAGGAATTACGGTCGGAGCCCTCCAGCGGCATGTCCGGATTGAGCAGGAACGGACGCCAATGGATGGTGACGCGGGCATTCGGACGCTTGCCAAGCGCCCGCTCGAACCGTCGCTTGCCGACGTAGCACCAGGGGCAAACGGTATCGAAGACGTAGTCGATCCTCATGCCCCTCACCCTCGGGTCAGTCGAGATTATGGCGTGCTCGCGCCAGCAATGCAGCGACGTTGTCGCCCGCGCGGACATCGGTCGATCCGACCTGAACCCAAACCTTGACCGGCTGATAGACGTCGCGAACGGCGAAATCGGTGTAGGCCAGAACGCCGGCGATGCGATGCATTACCACCTCGGCCTCGGCCAGTGGGGTGTCGGGCAGGACGACGCAGAACTCATTGCGGCGATAAAGGGCAACCAAGTCCTCGGCCCGAAGCAGGCCGGAAATCCACTGACCGAGTTGCTGGCACAGATGCAGGGCCGCGTCGTCGCCGAACTGCTGGCGCACCCCATCGATATTGGGAGCGGAGAAGAATAAGACCGCCAGATGCCGCCCCTGCGCCTGGGCCACAGCCAGCCGTCCGGCGAGGTGCGCTTCGAAGAAAGCCCGGTTGTAGGCGCCGGTGGCCGTGTCGCGTGTGGCCTCCTGGAGGCTGTCGTTCAAGGCTCCACGGATTGCCCAGCGCAATTGCTGCCGCCGAACCAGCATCAGAACCGCTGCCCTCAGCACGGCAGGATCGGCGGGGCGGGCCAGAACCCGGGTAGCGCCACGGCGATAGGCCTCGGCATGGGAGATGCCACCCCCGGCCAAAAGCACCATCGGAAGATTGAACAGGCGCGGATTGTTGCGAACTTCGGAACAGAACCCCAACAGCCCCTCGGGTTCTTCCTTGAAGGTCAGTATGGCGGCATCGAAATTGCGCCGTGTCAGCAACTCGGCGGCTTCGTAAAGCTTGTCTGTAACGGTGATCTCGCATTCCGGATCGAGGATCGTCGCCACGGCACCGGGATGATCGCCGATCACCAGCAGGACAGGGCGAGCGCTGGCGGAGGTATCGACCCGATCGCGAGCAATGACGCCGAATTGCCGCGCGATCATTGCCCGCTGATGCAATTCCGCATGCATGATCGCCAGCCGCACCAATGGCCGCAATCGCGCCATCAACTCCGACTCGTCGCCGCCATCGGCGATCACATCGTCCAACCCGGCCTCCAGGGCCCGCGTGCACAGCTCTGACGATACCTGACCGGCCATCACCAGAACGGGGATGTCGGAGGTCGCCGGGTTGCTCTTGATCACGGCACCGGTGGCAATTCCGTCGTCACTGCCTGAGCCGGCGATCAGCACCAGATCCGGATGCTCGCGCTCGACCAGTGCCAAGCCTGCCGCCGGTGTGTCAGCCTCCGTCGCATGATAGGAATTTCCTGCCAGCCGCTCGCGCAAAGCTGCCGAACGGGACCGGTCCCCGTCGATGATGAGGACGTTGGCAAGTCTGATCATGCGCGCCGCATCCCTTGTGGGTTCCCTTCGGATGTCCCAGGATAATACGGAATGCTCATCTCCATAAGAGGGAAGTGGCGTCGGGACTCCTTTCCCGGCGTTGCGGTTGACTGAACCGTTCAGTTCAATTATCGAGAGGGATGGGTGGACAAGGCTGCTTGTGAAGGGTCGCCAATGCGCAGGACCTTCCTGATCGTCGTACTGTTGATCATCGTTTCGGGCATCGGCTGGTGGTTCTCGGCACCGAAGACCGGCGAGGCGCCGGCGGCCGGTGCTCCCGCGGCCGGAGGGCCACCGCAGGGCGTGGCGGTTGAAGCGGTGAAAGTGAAGATGGGCGCCATGGCGCGGGAAATTACCGCCGTCGGGAGCCTGCGCTCCGACGAATCGGTGATGATTCGTCCTGAGATTGCCGGACGGGTGAAGGCATTTGGCTTTGAGGAAGGCACACACGTCAATCGCGGCCAACTTCTGGTCAAGCTCGACGACGCCAGTCTGGCCGCCGACATGGAGCAGGCGCGGGCCAATCTCGGCCTGTCGAAGGCCAACGCCGAACGCGCCAGCCGTCTGGCCAGCCAGGGAGCCGGCACCCAACGCGCCCTCGACGAGGCGGAAGCCAAACTGCGGGTCGACCATGCCAAGGTGGAGCAGGCGCGTGCGCAGTTGGAGAAGACCATGATCGTCGCGCCCTTCGCCGGTACGGTCGGCTTGCGCACGGTCAGCGTCGGCGCCTATGTCCAACCGGGCCAGGACATCGTCAACCTCGAGGTTATCGATCCTCTGAAAGTGGATTTCCGGGTGCCCGAAGTTTTTTTGGCGCTGGTGCGTCAGGGACTGACCGTGGCCATTACCGCCGATCCGTTTCCGGGCCGCACTTTTCCCGGCACCGTATCGGCCATCGACCCGGCGGTGGATCAAAACGGCCGTGCCGTACTGGTGCGGGCTCGTGTCGATAACAAGGAAGGGCTATTGCGACCCGGCCAGTTTGTCCGCTTGGCTCTGAAGGTCGACGAAAGCGCGGCAGCCATCACCATTCCCGAAGAGGCCGTAGTGCCGAAAGGGGAGCAGATGATGGTGTTCAAGGTCGTGGACGGCAAGGCAATGCCGACCCCTGTCAAAGTCGGCAAACGCATTCAGGGCACGGTCGAAATCACCGAAGGCCTGGTCGATGAGGACATCGTTGTCACCGCTGGCCAGATGAAGCTGCGCCCGGGGGTTCCGGTCAAGGTCGTTCCGGCCAAGCCGGAGAATTGATATGCAACTCCCCGAACTGTGCATCCGCCGTCCCGTCTTTGCGACGGTGATGAGCCTTCTCGTCGTGCTGGTGGGCGTGATCGCCTTCCAGCGCTTGGCGGTTCGCGAATATCCCAATATCGACGAGCCGGTCGTGACCGTCGAAACCAAGTATCCCGGCGCCAGCGCGGAAATTATCGAGACGCAAGTCACCAAGCCCTTGGAGGACTCGCTGGCCGGCATCGAGGCGATCGAGGTGCTGTCCTCGCTGTCGCGCTCGGAAAGCAGCCAGATCACCGTTCGCTTCAAGGTGACGCGGCCTTCCGACGCTGCCACCAACGACGTCCGCGACCGCGTCGCCCGCGTGCGCGGACGACTGCCGGACGACATCGAAGAACCGGTGATTGCCAAGGTCGAGGCCGACGCCCAACCGATCATCTATCTGGCCTTCTCCTCGGACCGCCACGACGCCTTGTTCGTCTCCGACTACGCTTGGCGCTTCGTGCGGACGCGGTTGCAGAACCTTACCGGTGTCGCCGACGTGCGCATCTTCGGCGAGCGCCGTTACGCCATGCGCATCTGGCTCGACCGCACCCGGCTGGCGGCCTACCAGCTGACCCCCCAGGACATCGAACTGGCGCTGAAGAGGCAGAACCTGGAGGTCCCGGCCGGTCGCATTGAAAGCGACCAGCGGGAATTCACCGTGCTGTCGGAAACCGATCTGCGTTCGCCGGAACAATTCGGGGAAATCATCCTGGCCGACGTCAAGGGCTACCTGGTCCGCATCAAGGATGTTGCCCGGGTCGAGATCGGAGCACAGGACGAGCGGCGCATCACCCGCTTCAACGGCGACAGCGCCGTGGCGCTGGGCGTGATCAAGCAATCGGTCGCCAATCCCCTCGATGTCTCGCAAGGTGTACGGGCTGTGCTGCCGGACATCCGCGCCAATCTGCCCGAGGGAATGAAGGTCAACATCGCCTATGATAGCTCGATTTTCATCGAGCGTTCCATCGACGCCGTTTTCCGCACCATCGGTGAGGCGGTGTTACTGGTGATCCTGGTGATCTTCTTTTTCCTGCGCACCGTCCGGGCCACCTTGATTCCGCTGGTGACCATTCCGGTGTCGCTGATCGGTGCCTGCGCGCTGATGTATGTTCTGAATTTCACCATCAATACCCTGACCCTGCTGTCGATGGTGCTGGCCATCGGTCTGGTGGTCGATGACGCCATCGTCGTGCTCGAAAACATCTTCCGCCACATCGAGGAGGGGATGAAGCCGATGGAGGCGGCGGTTCGCGGCTCGCGGGAGATCGCCTTCGCCGTGGTGGCGATGACCATCACCCTGGCAGCGGTGTATGTCCCGCTGGCCTTCATGACCGGCCGTACCGGCAAGCTGTTCGTCGAATTTGCCCTCACCTTGGCGGCGGCGGTGATGGTATCGGGCTTTGTTGCCCTGACGCTGTCGCCGATGATGTGTTCTCGCCTGCTGCGCCACGAAACGCGCCATTCTGCCGCCTACAATGCCATCGAACGGTTCCTGGACGGCATGACCGACGGCTATCGGCGCTTGCTGTCTCGGTCTTTGCGCAAGCGAATCGTCGTCGTCATCGCCGGTCTGTCCGTGGCAGCATCGTCGGTGGCGCTGTTGCTGTCGCTGAAATCGGAGCTGACGCCGCTCGAAGACCGCGGCACTGTCGTCGTTATCGGCATTGGCCCGGAAGGGGCAACGGTGCAGAACATCGACAAATATGCCCGCCAGGCTGAAGGCTTCATTGCTCAGGTACCTGTGGTCGACCGCTACTTCGTCGTGGCAGGAAATCCAGTCGTCAACCAGATGATGGCCTTCGTCCGCCTCACCGACTGGAACGACCGTTCGATCTCGCAGATGGATGTGGCGCGGGGATTGATGCCCAAGTTGATGGGCATCCCCGGCATGCTGGCCTTTGCCGTCAATCCGCCATCGCTGGGTGAAAGGGCGTCGTCGAAGCCGATTCAGGTGGTCATCAAGACCTCGTCGACCTATGAGGATCTGCAACAGGCGGTCGACGCCTTCATGGCCGAGGCCGTCAAGGTGCCGGGGCTGATCAGCCTCGATTCGGATCTCAAACTCAACAAGCCGCAGATCAAGGTCAATATGGATCGCGATCGTATCGCCGATGCCGGAACGTCGGTGGACGTGGTCGGGCGGACCTTGGAGACCATGCTCGGCGGCCGTCAGGTGACACGGTTCAAGCGTGAGGGTGACCAATACGATGTCATCGTCCAGGTCGAAGGCGTCGACCGTCGCAACCCCGACGACTTGACCTCGATCTATGTGCGCGGCGACAAGGGCCGGATGGTGCAATTGTCCAATCTGGTCACGGTGAAGGAAGGCGTTGCACCGCGCGAACTCAATCATTTCAATCAGCTGCGCGCGGCAACCATTACCGCCAACCTGGCCCCCGGGGCGACGATGGGCCAGACATTGAACGAAATGGACGCGATCGCCAAGCGCGTGCTGCCCAATCATGCTCTGATCGATTACAACGGTCCCTCCCGCGAATTCCGCTCGTCGAGTTCGGCCATGTGGGTAACCTTCCTGTTGGCCCTGTTGTTCATCTATCTCGTGCTGGCAGCGCAATTCGAGAGCTTTGTCGATCCCTTCATCATCATGCTGACGGTCCCGCTTTCGATGGCGGGCGCGCTGGGGCTGCTGAAGCTGGCCGGAGGAACGCTGAACGTTTACAGCCAGATCGGCCTGGTGACCCTGATCGGCCTGATCACCAAGCACGGCATTCTGCTGGTCGAGTTCTCCAATCAGCTGCGCGAAAAGGGCGTGCCGATGATCGATGCGGTCATCGAAGCGGCGACCCTGCGCTTGCGCCCGATCCTGATGACCACCGGAGCGATGGTGCTCGGGGCTATTCCGCTCGCTCTCGCTCATGGCGCCGGAGCGGAGAGCCGCCAGCAGATCGGCTGGGTGGTTGTCGGCGGCGTCGTCGTGGGCACCGTGTTCACTCTGTTCGTGGTCCCGACCGCCTATACGCTGCTCGCCAAGTCGCGTGGCACCACGGCAAAGCCGACCGAGGTGCACGAAGACGTGGTCCCCAACTGATGGCGGGAGAACCGGTTCCTCTTTCAGCCGTTCTCAGGCAGGAAGGAGGGGATCGGCAGAGCCATGAACCGGGTCGGCGCAGTCCTCCTTCGCCTTCTGGCAGCCGCCGGCCGCTCGCGGGCGGCGGGGGCGGGAGCAATGCTGTTCAGCGTTGCCGTTTTTGTCGGAGCCCTATGGGTCCTGCATCGGGCCCTGGGACGCTACCACTTCGGTGACGTACTCGCCGAGGCCAGGCGGCACGATCCGCGCTCCCTGGTTTCCGCCCTGCTGCTGGCATTGGCCAGTTATGGCGCCCTGAGCGGCTTTGACCTGCTGGCTCTGCGGCACCTCCGCCGTGATGTGCCGAAGGCCTGGGCGGCCCTGATCTCCTTTGTCAGCCATGCCATCAGCCACAATGCCGGTTTTGCCGTTCTGTCGGGAGGGGCCGTGCGGTTGCGGATGTATGCAACGTTCGGCCTGGGCATTGCCGAGGTTGGCGGGGTGATGGCCTTCGCCGGCCTGAGTTTCTTCCTCGGTGCCACGGCCCTGGCGGCAATCGCCTTCATCATCGAGGCCGAGCGCGTTGCCGGATTGCTTCACTTGCCGGTTTCGGCAATCGCGGCATTGGGTGCCGGCTTGGCGGCAGCACTCGGGCTTTACTTGGCGTGGACGGCACTCAGTTTTCGGCCACTGGCCATCGGCCGCTGGCGTATCCGTCACCCGTCGTTTCCCTTAAGCTTGGCGCAGATGGTGGTCGCCGCAGTCGATCTCGCTCTGGTGGCGGCGGCGCTCTATGTGTTGTTGCCGATCGATTCGACCCGGATCAGCTACCCCGCCTTTGTCGGCCTCTACGTTGTGGCGACGATGGTGGGAACGCTCAGCCACGTTCCTGGAGGCCTGGGCGTGTTCGAGGGGGCTTTGGTTCTTTTGCTGCCGGAGGCGCGGCCGGATGCCGTTCTGGCGGCACTGTTGGTCTACAGAGTCCTCTACAATCTCGTGCCGCTGATGGCGGGCGCGGCTGTGCTTGGCGTCTTCGAACTGGTTCAAGCCCGGCGGGGCAGGGAGGTGCCATCCTGGATCGCCGGGCTGGCGCCGCCGTTGGCGGCAACGTTGGCTTTTACCGCCGGGCTGGTCCTGCTGGCATCGGGAGCGGCCGGTGCGGCGGCGATATTGCCGGCATGGATCGCCGAACCATCGCATCTGCTATCGGGTGGCGTGGGGGCGATCCTCCTCGTCAGTGCCCGCGGCCTGACGCGCCAGTCCGGAACCGCGTTTCAAACCGCGGTTGGTGCATTGGCGTTAGCGGCGATCCTGGCCCTGTTGCGGGGGCCGGACTGGATGACGGCGGCGGTGGCAGGGGCTGCCGCCTCGCTGCTGGCCGCCTCTGCTCCCTTGTTCCGCCAACGCGAAGCTCTGTCGCTGTCGCCGGGATGGGCGGTGGCGGCAGCCGTGGCATTCTCCGCAACGGTGTGGTTGAGCACGCACGCGGGAATAACACCATTTTGGCATTCCGTCTTCGACCCCGGCGACACCGCGGGACGCGCCTTCCGTGGCCATTTGGTGGCCGCGGTCGCGCTCGCCGCAGCGATGCTTGCCGACCGCTTCCCCACCTATGGTCAGAGCAGGTTGTAGACGATGAAACCGCCAACAACAGCGGCCACCAGACAGACGACGGCCACGCCAAGCCGGCCAATCGCCCCCTGACGATGAAGGGCGATGGCCATGCCGGGGATCAACGGTGCAACCAGCATCACGGCAACGGCAGAGTCGTTCATCGCAGGCGTTCCTTCCCGTTGCGGCACATGTTCTACCCCTGAGGCGAACTCCCGCGCCACGCCATGACGGCGGTCAATTCAGACGTGGTATTCGCTGCACCAGTCATCGTAGGTGGAAATGACCGGAGGCTCCCCGTTGGCCCCTTCCCACGAATCGACCACCCAACGGACACCCGTCTCCTTGTCGACCATCTCGACGGCAATGTGTTGCAGCAGCAGGATATAGGTGAAAACCTGCTCGCCGACGCCGTGGTAGCGGATCAGGCCTGCCTTATCGAGGCGGTCGAGATAGGTTCGGGTATTGGTCGATTCGGACACGCAGTCCATTTGCCCTTCATCCTCGGCGTCTTCCGGATGCAGGTTGCGCGGAAGGTCCGCCCACGTGCCGTTGCGGGCGCCGACGAAGGTTTCGAAAAAGGCAATGGCCGTGGCGAGTTGCGCCCGCTCCTCTGCGGCGGAGGTCGCCGGTGGATCGAACACGGCGCGGATGCGCTCGGCCTCCAGCGAACTCAAGCGCACATTTGTCGCTTCGGCGCAGGCCGTACCCTGACAGACCTCCATGGCGACCCGGAGCGGATTGGGCGCCTTCTGCGCCGCGAGATCGTTCTTGGCGATCAGCCGGTTGACTTGAGGCTGCCAATCCTCGTCGGAATCTTGCCCCACCACGTTCATGGCCGACGCCGGAACCGCCGTGAAAAGAAGTGCGGCGACCAGTCCGGGGTTCAGCAACGCAGATCGAAGGCTCACACGCCGCCTCCCGCGTCGTTGGCGAGGAAGGCTGCGAAGCACGGAATAATGCGACCCCTTGCCATGGAGAACCCTTAACGGAATTGCAGCCGAGCGAGCGACAATTTAGGGCCGGACGGGGGCTCGTTTCAAGCCGGCGCATCTCGCTGTCATGGAGCAATTTCAAGTCCGCTGGCCGCGTCAAAAAACGCATAGGCCCAAGGTCGCAGGTCGGTGCCATCGACGCAGGATACCCGCGCCGCCGACGGGTTGAATAAACAGAGAACTCGGTCGTCTGCGTTCCCCCGTTCGAAAGCAACCACGGTCGGGGCGGATTCGATCAGCCTGAGCGCGCCGGTGCGCAAAGCGGTGCGCCGGCGGCGAAAGGCCAGCATGCGGCGCGCGAAGTGCAGGACCGATGCCGGATCTGCATTCTGACGCTCGACCGCCAAAGGTCGATGCGTGTCGGGAATCGGCAGCCATGGGACCGCGGTCGAGAATCCGGCGGCCGGCGCCGCTTCTTGCCATGGCATCGGTGTGCGGCAGCCATCGCGGCCCTTGAAGTCGGGAAAGAAGGCCAACCCGAACGGATCGCGCAGGGCCTGGAACGGCAGATCGGCTTCGGTCAGACCCAGTTCCTCGCCCTGGTAGAGGCAGATCCCGCCGCGCAGAGAAAGCAGGAGGGCCAGCAGCATCCGCGCCGCCGCCGGCGAGCCATCGCCCCAGCGGCTAACCACCCGCGTCACGTCGTGATTGGAGAACGCCCAGGCCAGGCCGCCGTGGGGACACATGGCCTCGGCCTCGGCGATCCAGGCGCGGATGCCTTCGGCGGTGAATGGACGCTTCATCAGCGCCAGGGTATAGGCCTGACTGAGCCGCTCCGGGCCGGTGAAGGCGGTGCAGCGTGCCAGCGGATCGGGCTCGCTGGACAGTTCTGCGACCAACAGCAGTCCGGGGAAACGGGCGCGTATGCGTTCGAACAGGTCCGGCAGCTCCGGCTGGCCCATGTCATGGCGGTGCTGTTGCATGGCGAAGGGGCGTGACGGCGGGACCGTCAGGGGGCGCGGCGGGTTGTCGCGCAATGCCGGGTCGTGGAGCAGGAAGTCGACGGCATCGAGGCGGAAGCCATCGACGCCGCGTTGCCGCCAGAACGCCCCGGCCGCCAGCAATGCCTGCTCGACCTCGGGGTGGCGCCAGTTGAGTGCCGGCTGGCTGGCCAGAAAATGATGCAGGTAGTACTGGCGCCGTCGAGGCTCCCAGGTCCACGCTCCACCCCCGAACACCGACAGCCAATTGTTGGGCGGGGTTCCGTCCGGCTTGGCATCGGCCCACACATACCATTCGGACTTCTCGGCGTGGCGGGACGAGCGGCTGTCGAGGAACCAGGGATGGCAATCGGAGCTGTGAGCCCACACCTGGTCGATCACCACCTTGAGCCCGGCTCGATGGGCGGCCGCGATCAGGCGGTCGAAGTCCTCGATGTCGCCAAACAATGGGTCTATGGCGGTGTAATCGGCGACGTCATAGCCGAAATCGCGCATCGGCGAGGCGAAGAATGGCGCCAGCCACACCGCATCCACCCCAAGTGCGGCGATGTAGGACAGGCGCTCGATCAGACCGGGCAGGTCGCCGACACCATCGCCATCGCCGTCCATGAAGCTGCGCGGGCAGACCTGATAGACCACGGCACCCTCAGCCCATTTCACCATGCCCGTTCCCTCCGCGGTATGGCCGCCAGACTAGGGGCGCGGGGTTGGCAGCGGGTTAAGAGGGGTGTCCCATATTTGACCCGTGCACGGCCACGGTTCAGGCGCAATGTTGGGGCAGATTAATCCCAATACGGTTCACTTAACGACAGCGATGACGGCTGTGATGTCGAAGGCGGGGAGAGGCGGGTCGCCTTTTTTCCGCAGATTGTAACCGCTCATCTTGCGCTTGACGCCGCGCGGGTTTCGCCGGTTGCGGCTTGAGGAT
>JACRFY010000080.1 GCA_016212565.1 Magnetospirillum sp.
GCGATCAAAGCGAAAAGCTGGATGAGCGCAACCGTGGCGCTCTGGAACAGGGGAATGACCATTGGGGATGCCGTCAGGCTATGGGGACGTCAACCGGATAGTTGGGGTGCCCTCGAAAGGGTCAAAACCCGATCTACACAGGATGAGCCCGGCGCTTTGCCGATGGGGTAGAGGCGGGGAGGCGGTTGGTTGCCCATGAAAAAGGCCGGTCGTCTTGTGGACGACCGGCCCTTGTTTTGGCTCCGGAGGAGGGATTCGAACCCCCGACCAGCCGGTTAACAGCCGGCTGCTCTACCGCTGAGCTACTCCGGATCAGCAGGGAAGGAAACCTTCTCCCCACCGGAATGACACATCACGTTGCGCCTGCGCGGAGCTGGAGGCCGGGGCCGGAATTGAACCGACGTACGCGGATTTGCAGTCCGCTGCATAGCCACTCTGCCACCCGGCCCTGCCGGCGGCGGCCGACGTGAGGACCGAGCTTTTACGCGCCCCGACTGGCCTTGTCAAGCCTCTGTTGAACCGCGAGCCCGGCATTGAGTTGTTGCCCCCGGCCAAGTATAAAGCCCGACGGTGGAGTATCCCCGCGTCGTGGCGGGACAGGTCTCCGCCGTGGACTGCTCACGGAGCTTGCCATCATGGATTTTGCCGCCGCCCGCCTCAACATGGTGGAAAATCAGATCCGCACCAACAAGGTCGACGATTCCCGAGTTCTCTCCGCCCTGGCCGCGGTTCCGCGCGAGGTGTTCGTGCCCAAGCCGATGCGCGGCTTCGCCTATGTGGACGACGACATCGACGTCGGCGGCGGTCGTTCGCTGATCGAACCGCTGGTGCTCGCCCGTCTGTTGCAGATTGCGGCCATCGGGAGCGACGAGGTGGTTCTCGCCATCGGCGACGCCACCGGCTATGTCTCCGCGGTGATCGCGCGGCTGGCGCAGACGGTGGTTTCCCTGGAGCGCGATGCCGAGTGGGTGAACCGGGCCTCTGCCACCCTGACCGAGTTGGGCATCGACAATGCCGCGGTGGTCCAAGGTCGCCTCGACCAGGGCTATCCGGCGCAGGCGCCCTATGACGTGGTGGTCATTGCCGGCGCGGTCGGCGAGATTCCGCCGGCCATCTGCCGCCAATTGTCCGATGGCGGGCGTCTGGTGGCGGTGGTCAGCCCGGCCGGCGGAGTCGGCAAGGGAGTTCTGGTGGTGCGCGTCGGCGATACCTGGGGGCGCCGCATGGTTTTCGATGCCGTCACCAGCACCCTGCCAGGGTTTGACGCGCCGCCGCGCTTCGTGTTCTGACCCCCGTACTCCCTTCGGCGATCCATCTATAACCAAAGGTAACGTTTCATTAACGGGAATGAATGGATATTTCCTCCGCGCGCGCACTTCATCCAAAAGCGTCACGGGGCAGGTGGTCGATGAACAAAGCATGTGGCTGGTTGCTCGGTGTCGTCGCGGCCGTCGGCGGCGTTGCCGCCATTGGCCCTGCCGGAGCGGAAACGCTCGATGACGTGCTGGTCGCCGCCTATGGCAGCAATCCGACCCTGATGGCCCGCCGGGCGCGCCTGCGCGCCACCGACGAGAGCGTTCCCCAGGCTTTGGGCGGCTGGCGGCCGACGGTGACCTTCACCGGCGAGGGGGGGCGCGGCCGCTACGAAAGCAATGTGTCGACCAACCGCGAGCAGGTCCGCAATCCCAAGAGCGGCACCCTGACCATCAGCCAGCCGCTGTTTCGCGGCGGCCGCACGGTGGCCGCCACCGATCAGGCCGAAGCCAATGTGAAGGCGGAACGGGCGCTGCTGGAGGCGACCGAACAGTCGATCCTGCTCGGCGCCGCCACCGCCTTCCTCAACGTGGTCCGCGACGAAGCGGTGCTCAAATTGAGCGGCAACAACGAGCAGGTGCTGAAGCGCCAGCTCGATGCCGCCCAGGAGCGGTTCCGCGTCGGCGAGATCACCCGCACCGATGTCAGTCAGGCCGAGGCGCGCCTCAACCGCGCCATCGCCGACCGCGTCGCTGCCGAGGGCACGCTGAAGAATTCCCGGGCCAACTTCACCAATGTGGTCGGGCGGCCGCCGGACAATCCCCAGGCCCCGACCGCCGGAACCGCCGTGCCGGCCTCGTTCGACGAGGTGATGGCCCTGACCCTGGAGAAGAATCCGTCGGTGGTCGCCGCCGACTGGACCGCCAGGTCCGCCAAGGAAGGCGTCGATCTGGTTGGCGGCGAGTTGCTGCCGACGGTCGCCCTCAACGGCGAGTACAGCCGCGGCCTCGCCACCTCGTCCATCGGCAGCGAGGTCGAAACACTGGAAGCGACGGTGTCGATTTCCGTGCCCATCTACGAGGCGGGCGCCACCTATGCCCGCTTGCGGGCCCAGAAGCACACCTACGGCCAGCGCCGCATCGAAGTCGATCAGGCGCGGCGCGACGCCGGCGAGACCGCCACCCGCGCCTGGGAGGACCTGCTGTCGGCCCGCGCCCGCGTGGGCGCCTACAAGACGCAGATTTCCGCCTCCGAGATGGCCCTGGCCGGTGTCGAGGAGGAGGCCAAGGTGGGCTCGCGCACCGTGCTCGATGTCCTCGATGCCGAGCAGGAGCTGTTCGACGCCCGCGTCAATCTGGTCCGGGCCCAACGCGACGAACTGGTCGCCTCCTTCCAGCTCAAGTCGGGTCTGGGGCAGATGACGGCGGCCGGGTTGAGCCTGCCGGTCGAGGTCTACGATCCGCTCAAGCACTATGAAGATGTGCGCGGGCAATGGATTGGCACCGGTGTCGATAAGCTTCCCGGCTACGAGCAATGAGCTGGTGGGCGCATCGGTGGCATCTTGACGTGCATCTCCTTTTCGCCAATTTTCCGTCACGGCGCGAAGGATGTTAATGATTTGTATTGAGTCCTGCGGCATGATGGCCGCTGACCGGGAAGCAGCGGACCATCGACAAGCGCAGCCATGAGCGACGATAAGGCCCAGCAAGAACCATCGATGGAGGACATCCTCGCCTCTATCCGCCGCATTTTGTCGGAGGATGAGGCCGAGGATAAAGGGAAGGCGCCCGAGCCGGAGCCTGAACCCGAGCCCATGGCGATGCCGTCCTTCGAGCCCGAGCCCGAGCCGGCATACGAGCCCGAGCCGATGGCGGCCTTTTCGTTCGAGCCGGACCCCGAACCGGAGCCGGAGCCCGAGGACGACGTCCTCGAACTCACCGATGACATGGTGTTGGAGCCGCCGCGCCCCGAGCCTGCGCCGGTCTTCGAAGCGCCGTCCTTCGGCTTCGACGACTACAAGCGCGATCTCGGCGATTTCGAGCCCGAGCCGATGCCGATGCCGCGAATGGCCAAGGCGATCGAAGAGGACGACGACGACAGCCTGCTCTCCGAGCCGGTGGCCCACCGCAGCACCTCGCTGCTCTCCGACCTGGCCCGCGAGATCGTGCGCCAGCGCGGGATCGGCCTGGGCAACGGCGGCATCACCCTCGAGGACATGGTGCGCGAATTGCTGCGCCCGGTGCTCAAGGAATGGCTGGACCAGAACCTTCCCTACATGATCGAACGGATCATCAAGAAGGAAATCGAGAAGATGGTAAATCGGGCCGAGAACTATTAGTCTCGCCCGTCCGACGGTTCAGGCGGCTCGGGCCAACCCCGGGCCGCCTTTTCGTTTTGCCCCCCACCACTCGCCGCCAGAGAGCCCAGGTCATGCTGGAGAAGACGTATAGCCCCGCCGAGGTCGAGCCGGTCCACTACGAGCGCTGGGAGTCCTCGGGCGCCTTCGCCGCCCATGTCGACGGCACCGCCCCGCCCTACACCATCATGATGCCGCCGCCGAACGTCACCGGCAGCCTGCACATGGGCCATGCGCTGACCTTCACCCTCCAGGACGTGCTGGTGCGCTTCAACCGCATGAGCGGTCGCGACACCCTGTGGCAGCCGGGCACCGACCATGCCGGCATCGCCACCCAGATGGTGGTCGAGCGCCAGCTCGAAGCGCAGAAGATCACCCGCCACGATCTCGGCCGCGACGCCTTCATCAAGCGGGTGTGGGAGTGGAAGGCCGAATCGGGCGGCACCATCACCCGCCAGCTGCGCCGCTTGGGCGCCTCGCCGGACTGGGCGCGCGAGCGCTTCACCATGGACGAGGGATTGTCCGAGGCGGTGCGCAAGGTGTTCGTCACCCTGTTCAAGCAGGGTCTGATCTATCGCGACAAGCGGCTGGTCAACTGGGACCCCAAGCTGCACACCGCGATCTCCGACCTCGAAGTCGAGCAGCGCGAGGTCAAGGGCCACATGTGGCACTTCAAGTACCCGGTCGAGGGGATGGCGGGGACCTTCATCACCGTCGCCACCACCCGGCCGGAGACCATGCTCGGCGACACCGCGGTGGCGGTTCATCCCGACGACGAGCGTTATACCCATCTGGTCGGCAAGAGCGTGCGGCTGCCGATCGTCGGCCGGCTGATCCCCATCGTCGCCGACACGTATTCCGATCCCACCAAGGGCACCGGCGCGGTGAAGATCACCCCGGCCCACGACTTCAACGACTTCGCCGTCGGCCAGCGTCATTCCCTGGCGATGATCAACATCCTCGACCGCGACGCCCGGCTCACCGACGACGTGCCCGAGGGCTATCGCGGCATGGACCGCTACGACGCGCGCAAGAAGGTGGTTGCCGCGTTCGAGGAACTGGGCCTGCTCGACCGCATCGAGCCGCACACCCACATGGTTCCCTATGGCGATCGTTCCGGCGTCGTCATCGAGCCGTGGCTGACCGACCAGTGGTTCGTCGACGCCGCCACCCTGGCCAAGCCGGCCATCGAGGCGGTCGAATCGGGCCGCACCCGCTTCGTCCCCAAGCATTGGGAAAACACCTACTACGAGTGGATGCGCAACATCCAGCCGTGGTGCATCTCGCGCCAGATCTGGTGGGGCCATCAGGTTCCCGCCTGGTACGGTCCCGACGGCACCTTCTTCGTCGAGCTGACCGAAGCCGAGGCCGAGGCCGCCGCTGCCGCCCATTACGGCAAGCCGGTGCCGCTGACCCGCGATTCCGACGTCCTCGATACCTGGTTCTCGTCGGCGCTGTGGCCGTTCTCGACCCTGGGCTGGCCGGAGAAGACGCCGGCGCTCGACCGCTATTATCCCACCGACGTGCTGGTGACCGGCTTCGACATCATCTTCTTCTGGGTCGCCCGGATGATGATGATGGGCCTGCATTTCATGGGCGACGTGCCGTTCAAGGACATCTACATCCACGCCCTGGTTCGCGACGAGAAGGGCCAGAAGATGTCGAAGTCGAAGGGCAACATCATCGATCCCCTCGACCTGATCGGCAAATACGGCTGCGACGCGCTGCGCTTCACCCTGGCCGCCCTGGCGGCGCAGGGCCGCGACGTCAAGCTGGCCGAGAGCCGGGTCGAGGGCTATCGCAACTTCGCCACCAAGCTGTGGAACGCCGCGCGATTCTGCCAGATGAACGGTTGCGCCCCGGTGGCCGGCTTCGATCCCGCCGCGGGCGAGGAGACCGGCAACCGCTGGAGCGTCGGCACGACCGCAGAGGTCGCCGACAAGGTGGCCCAGGCGCTGGAGGCCTATCGCTTCGATGCCGCCGCCGGCACCGCCTATCACTTCGTCTGGGGCACCTTCTGCGACTGGTACCTGGAGTTCGCCAAGCCGATCTTCGGCGGCGAGAACGCGGCGGCGCAGGCCGAGACCCGGGCCACCACCGCCTGGGCGCTCGACCAGATCCTCCACCTGCTGCATCCCTTCATGCCCTTCATCACCGAGGAGTTGTGGGCGCAACTCGGCGAGCGCGGCGAGCTGCTGATGCTGCGCCCGTGGCCGCGTCTGTCCGGCCTCCACGACCCGGCGGCGGAAGAGGAGATGGATTGGGTGGTGCGCATGGTCTCGACCGTGCGCGGCGTGCGCTCGGAGATGAACGTGCCGCCCTCGGCCCAGGTCGACCTGCTGGTCAACGGTTTGACCGCGACGCGCGAGGGGTGGGCGAAGACCCACCGCGACCTCGTCGTCCGCATTGCCCGCCTGGCCGCCTTCGAGCCCCACGCCGACGGCGCCCGCGTCGCCCAGGCCTTCTCGCACGGGGCGGCGCAGATGGTGGTCGACGACGCCACCCTGGTGATGCCGCTGGCCGGGGTGATCGACATCGACCGCGAGCGGGCGCGCCTGGACAAGGAAATCGCCCGCCTCGACGCCGACATCGGCAAGGTGGAAAAGAAGCTCGGCAATCCCGACTTCCTCGCCAAGGCCGCCCCCGAGGTGGTCGACGAGCAACGGGAGCGGCGCGACGAGTGGCAGGCGGCGAAGGTCAAGCTGACCGAGGCGCTCGACCGGTTGCGGGGCGCCTGACCGGCTCGCGGATAGGCGGATGGGCGTGTCGCAATCGTGTCGGCTTTCGTGGTATCACCAAGCCACAGGTGTTGTGGACGGCACATGGGCGAATTCGGAGCCAAGGTCACGCGGGCATTGACGATCCGGTACGTTGCCGTACTGGGGGCCTTGGCATGCCTGGCAGTGGCTTCGTTCCTCGGCTTGGCGAGCGTCGTCCTCGACGCCCAGACCGGGGCGGCGCGGGCGGCTGTCGCCGCCCACCAGCGCATGCTGGTCGAGCGGGTGGCCCTGGCGGCGGCGCAACTGCCGACCGCCGCCGACACGCCGCCGTTGCTGCAGGCGATGGCCGAGGCCACCGAACAGCTCGCCGCCGGAACCGGCCATGGCGGAATCGACGAGGATCTCGCCCGGTTCGTCGGCCATGCCCGCGCCGTGGCGGCCAAGGCGGGCGACGGGCGGCTGGCCGGCGCTGATCGCGACCTCGGCCGCCTGATCGGCGACGCCGCCGGTCCGCTGTCCGTTCGCCTCGATCTGATCGCCGAACGCTACCATCACGAGAGCGGCGAGCGGATGGAAGTGCTGCTCGGCGGCCACGCCCTGGCGCTGTTCGGAATCCTCGGGTTGATCGCCCTTTCGGCGCTCGGTGTATTCGGGCCGATGGTCGAGCGCCTGCGTGCCGACATCGCCGAACGCTTCGATGCCGAAAAGGTTTTGCGCACCAGCGAGGCCAAGCTGTGGCGAATTCTCGAAGAGAGCCCGGTCGGAGTGTCGGTGTCGCGGCGCAGCGACGGCGAGGTGGTGTTCGTCAACGACCGTTTCTGCGAGATCATCCGCGCCTCGCGCGCCGAGGTGATCGGTCATTCGGCGCGGCAGCACTATGTCGATGACGAGCAGCGGCGCGACGTGATCGATAAATTGCGTCGCGAGGGGCGGATCGACGATGCCGAGGTGGCGTTCCTGCGCCGCGACGGTACGCCCTTCCACAGTCTGCTGACCATCCGCGGTACCGATTTCCAGGGCGAGGCGGTCAATCTCGCCTGGGTCTACGATATTTCGGCGATGAAGACGGCGGAGGAGAAGCTGCGCCTCGCCGCCAAGGTGGTCGAGACCGCCAGCGAGGCGGTGCTGATCACCAACGCCCGCGCCGAGATCGAGTTCGTCAACCCGGCCTTCACCGCCATCACCGAATACGCCGCCGCCGAGGTTCTGGGGCAAAACCCCAAGATGTTGAAGTCCGGCCGTCACGATGCCGATTTCTATCGCGAGATGTGGCGGAGCCTCGGCGCCACCGGGCGCTGGCGGGGCGAGATCTGGAACCGCCGCAAGTCCGGCGAGTTCTTCGCCGAATGGCTGTCGATCGTCGCCCTCAAGGACAGCCACGGCGCGGTCACCCACCATATCGCCGTCTTCTCCGACATCACCCATCGCAAGGAGGATGAGGAGCGGGTATGGCGGCAGGCCAATTTCGATGCCCTGACCGGGCTGCCCAACCGCTCGCTGTTCGTCGACCGTCTGACCCAGGCGGTGCGGCAAAGCCGTCGTGACGACATGCGCTTCGCGCTGATGTTCCTCGATCTCGACGGCTTCAAGAAGGTCAACGATACCCTCGGCCACGCGGCCGGCGACGTTTTGTTGCAGCAGACCGCGGTGCGGCTGGGCGAATGCATCCGCGCCACCGACACCGTCGCCCGTCTCGCCGGCGACGAATTCACCATCATCCTTCAGGGGCTGCGCGACCGCAGCGACGCGACCTTGGTTGCGGAGAAGATGCTCGAAACGCTGACCCGGCCATTCGACATCGACGGTCACCGCGCCGAAGTGCGCGGCTCGATCGGCATCGCCATCTTCCCCGACAACGCCCCCGATGCCTCGTCGCTGCTGAAGATGGCCGATGAAGCGATGTATGCGGTCAAACGGCACGGCAAGAACGGCTTCCGTTTCGTCGTCGCTCCCGAGGCGGCGGTGGACGCCTAATCCCAATAACGTTCACTTAAGATGCCTGTGGCACTCTCATTGGCGAACAGCCAAGGGGGAGTGCCATGGCGCGGACGACAGCAGAACTTCCGTCAGGACTGCGGCTTACGGATCACATCAGTCTCGGGGTGGTGGCGA
>JACRFY010000081.1 GCA_016212565.1 Magnetospirillum sp.
CGGCCGAGACCATCAAGGCGGCGACCCTGTACCTCGAATACCAGGTCGGTACCATGATCGAGCTGCCGCGCGCCGCGCTGATGGCCGGTGAGATCGCCCAGTCGGCCGAGTTCTTCTCGTTCGGCACCAACGACCTCACCCAGACCACCTTCGGCATGAGCCGCGACGATTCGGGGCCGTTCATCGAAGTCTATCGCGCCAAGGGGATCTACGAGGCCGATCCGTTCGCCAGCCTCGACCAGGCCGGTGTCGGCGAGCTGATCAAGATCGCCGCCGAGCGCGGCCCGACCACCCGCGCCGATCTCAAGCTGGGCATCTGCGGCGAGCATGGCGGCGATCCGTCGTCGATCCGCTTTTGCCAGACGGTCGGGCTCGACTACGTGTCGTGCTCGCCCTACCGCGTGCCGATCGCCCGCCTTGCCGCCGCCCAGGCGGCCCTGGGGGGCTCGGAAGGCTCGGGAACCAAGTAGCGTCCGCCCCTCTCCCGCATCGGGAGAGGGGGCGCAAAACGCAAGGGCGCCCCGAGGGGAGAGCCGTTGGGACTAAGTGTGTGTGTGTGTGGAAAGCCCCGTGTCAGGCATAGCGCCAGATACGGGGCTTCTTGTTTGCCGAAGATTTTCCGTCATGGCCGGGCTTGACCCGGCCATCCACGCTGCCGGTTGCAGACGCCCAAGGCTGGACGCATCATGCGAGCATGAAGGGCGGCTGGGTCTACATCGTGACGAACCGACCGAATGGCACGCTGTACGTCGGCGTGACCAGCGACCTCGCACGCCGCGCCTGGGAGCACCGGGAAGGCGTTGCCGACGGCTTTACCAAGCGCTATGGGCTGAAACAGCTGGTGTACGCCGAGCGGCACGAGGACATCCGCACCGCCATTCAGCGCGAGAAGAACCTCAGCACTGGCCGAGGGCCTGGAAGGTCAAGCTGATCCTGGCAGACAACCCAAACAGGAACGACCTTTACGAGCGGCTGGCGTAGCCGTGGATGGCCGGGTCAAGCCCGGCCATGACGAAACACACATAGTCCCAACGGCTCTCCCGAGGGGCACCCTTTTGGGTCACGGCCGGATGTGACGACCTCCAGGGGCAGGTCATACGAAGTCCGGGTGATTCGTTCGGGCTTCGTATCCTGCGGCCGCGGCCAAGCAAACCGCAGGTTTGCGCCCGGCGAGGGACAATAAAACGATACGGTTCCCGGATGTCTTCATCCGGAACCCGTATCAGTCCCCGTCCTCGACCTCTTCGGCGATGTCGGTTTCGGCGATGTCGGTGGGAAAGCCCAGCAGTTCGCCCATCCGGTCGAGCCGGACTCGCATCTCCGCCCGGTCGTCGCGCACGAACGCCTGGCGGAGGGCGAAGTAGACGTCCTCCAGGGCGGACAGGGTCTCGTCGTCGGTCATCGTAGCCTCACCCGAGCTGGAAGATGCCCTCGATCTCCACCGTGGCATCGAGCGGCAGCGCCGGTGCGCCGACGGCGACACGGGCGTGGCGGCCGGCTTCGCCGAGCACCGCCACCATCAGATCCGACGCGCCGTTCATCACCTTCGGCTGGTCGGTGAACGCCGCCGTACAGGCGATGTGGCCGGTCAGGCGCACCAGCCGCCTGACCCGCGTCCAGTCGCCGCCCGCCGCCGCCTTGGCCTGGGCCAGCAGGTTGAGCGCGCACAGCCGCGCCGCCCGCACACCGTCCTCCACGGTCACGGTGTCGCCCAGCTTGCCGGTCACCACCAGCTTGCCGCCCTCGAGCGGCAGTTGCCCGGAGACGAACACCAGATCCCCGGCGACCACGAAGGGCACGTAATTGGCCACCGCCAGCGGCGGTACCGGCAGGTCCAGCCCGAGGTCCTTCAGGCGCGTTTCGATCTCACCCATCGCTCGTCTCCCTATCCCGCCTGCCGAATGTCGCGGGCCAGCCCGTCGAGCGTCGACAGCACCTCCTCCGAGGCCTGCTGGAGATCGGCCATCGCCCGGGACCGCCCGTCGGCATCGCCGCAGGCATGGCAGGCCAGGGCACGCTTGCCGGCCTCGTGCACGCGCATGTGGGGATCGTCGAGACGGCCGTACCACACGCTGCCCTTGACCGCCGGCTCCTCGATGCTGTCGTACCACTTGCCCAGCCGGCACTGGTGATGGTTGGCCAGCTTGTCGGCGGTCAGGTTGTTGCGGCCCTCGACGGTGTCGACGACGTTCTGGCGGAACACCAGATGGTCGATCTTGGTCCCCAGCACCAGGGCGGCGTGGCGGGCAATGCCCTTTGCCGAGGCGGCGTCGAGGACGAAGAAGGCCATCTGGTCCTTGAGTTGCTGGGCCTGCTCGGCCAGCGAATTGGCGGTTGCCGCCGTTTCCTCGACCAGGGCGGCATTGCGCTGGGTCGCC
Source organism: Magnetospirillum sp. (assembly GCA_016212565.1). GTDB lineage: Bacteria > Pseudomonadota > Alphaproteobacteria > Rhodospirillales > Magnetospirillaceae > JACRFY01. The sequence goes on from JACRFY010000081.1 coordinate 2,379, forward strand.
TCGTCGAGTTCGGCAATGGTGGTGCTGACCTGCCCGATGCCGTGGTTCTGCTCGCGGGTGGCGCCGGCGATTTCCTCGACGATGGCGGCCACCTGATGAATCGACTGGGTAATGTGGCGAAGCGCGTCGCCCGCCCCCTTGACCAGTTCGGCACCGCCGGTGACCTCGCGGCCGCTCTCGGTGATCAGGCCCTTGATCTCCTTCGACGCCTTCGACGAGCGCTGGGCGAGGTTGCGCACCTCCTGGGCCACCACCGCAAAGCCCTTGCCGGCGTCGCCGGCCCGCGCCGCCTCGACGGCGGCGTTGAGCGCCAGCAGGTTGGTCTGGAAGGCGATCTCCTCGATCATGCCGACGATGGTCTCGATGCGCGACGACGAGCCCTCGATGCGGTCCATGGCGCCGATGGCATCGGAGACGATGCGCCCGCTGCCCGACGCCGTCTCGCGCGCCTGCGCCGCCAGCATGTTGGCCTGTTGGGCGTTGGCGGTGTTCTGGCGCACGGTGGCGGTCAGTTCCTCGATGGCGGCGGCCGTCTCCTGCAGGCTGGCGGCGTGCTTCTCGCTGCGTTGGGACAGGTCGACGCTGGATTCGGCGACCTCCGACGAGATGTCCGACAGGGTCTTGGAGGCGACGTCGATCTTCTCGACGACCGCCGCCAGCTTGATGACGGTGCCGTTGAAGTCGCCCTTCAGCTTGGCGAACACGCCCTCGTAGGGCTGATTGATCCGGCGGGTCAGATCGCCGGTCGCCAGCCCTTCGAGCTGTGCGGCCAATTCGTCGCACAGGCCCGACACCTCCGTCATCAGCTTGTTGACCCGGTCGGCAATCTCGCCCTCCAGGACGCAGCGACCATCGACCGTCAGCCGGCGCGACAGGTCGCCGAGCTTGACCCGCGCCGCCACGGCCTCGAATTCCGCCAGCAGGGACTGCGTGCAGGTCACCTCGTGCAGATGCCGGATGGTGCCCAGCGCCGTCCCGGCATTGTCGGTGACGGCCTGGGTGGTGAGGTTGAAACTGCGGCCGGGGATCTCGATCGCACCGGCGCCGGATGCGCATTGGCGGGCCGCCTCGGCCATCCGGTCGCCCAGGGCGGCCAGAGCCGACGGATTGCCTGCCAGCCGCTCGCCCGCTTCCGCCAAGATGGGGTAATGGGCGCCGTCGAACACCGCGGCCCGGAGCGCCAGATCGGCCAGCCGCTCGCGCAGCCGGCCCAGCAGGGCGACCGTGGCGGCAAATTCGTGATCGGCGGCCACCGGCGGCAGACGCCCCGATAGCCGCAACTCGGTGGCGGGGATCAATACCGCATCGAGCGACCGCGCCAGTGCCGCCACCGCCGCGTTGGTTCCCGCCACCAGCCACGCCAAAGCGGCAAGCACGACGACACCAAGCCCGATGGCTCCGGCGCGGAAGGCTCCCTCAAGGCTGACGGCCGCGAATGCCACCAACGCGAGAACCAGTATGCCAACGGTCATGCCGCGGGCAAAGACAATGCTGCGAAGCGGAGCCATATTCTCAAACCCAAGCCATCAATCGGGGGAGAATACGACAACGGGCGGGAAAAGCAAATTGGCCCGTAACTGTAGAGCTTGTTTTCCTCTACCCTTGCCCAGCCCCCACTGCTATCGTCCCGACTGAACAGTCGATTATATCGCGGGTTGGGTGGGCGAGATGGCGGAGGGGGATGTCCCCGGGGGCGAGTGGCGAACAGCCTCGTCCCGGTTGACGGTGCATTTGCGCGGTCTCTACGGGCGCACGCAGGCGACCTATCATGCTTTCGACGATCTGCCGCGGCTGGTCGACCAATTGCGGATCCTCTCGGTCAACGCCGAGTTGGCCTCGGCGCGCGCCGGGGATTACGGCCGCGCCGTGCGAGTCCTGACCCATTTCGCCACCGAGGCGGTGTCGCGGCTGTTGGCTCTGGTGCCGGAGATGGTGGCCTTGAAGACGCGCAGTTATGGGCTGGCCGCGGCGATCCTCACCGCGTCGCTCGACATCGGCCGGCTGGAGTCGGCCGGCAGCAAGGTGCTGGCGGCCGGGCACCGCTTTCCCGCCGACGATCCGCTCGACTGGCTGGACCGCGCCTGGCGCAACCGCCTCGACACCATCGGCGCCGCCGCCCGCGAGCTGTCGCGCGCCCACCACAACCTGGCCGAGATGGTGGCGACGGTGCGCAGCGTCATGATGCAGTCGGAGATCATCTCCACCAACATCGCCATCGAAGCCACCGCCGCCGGCCCGTTCGAGGGCGAGCTGACCAGCCTGGCCGACGTGATGCGCGAGCGGGTCGACGCGTTGCGGGCGATGATCGACGATGCTTCGCGACGGATGCGCGATGCCGCCGAGACCAATCTGGCCCTGTCCTCGGTCGGCGGCCGCAGGGGAGGACTGGGGTCATGTTGAAGTGCACCACCCTGTGGCAGCAGGGCGAGCATCGCTGGCTGGCGTTCGGTCAGGATCCCGAGCGCCCGGGTAACGTCATCGACACCAACCAGTTGGTGGTGACCAGCGACGCCGGCACCATTCTGCTCGATCCCGGCGGCATCGAGGTGTTCCCGGCGATGGTCGCCGCCCTCAGCCAGGAAGTGCCGATCGGCAGCATCAAACACCTGTTCTTTTCCCACCAGGACCCGGACGTGTCGTCGGCCCTGCCGCTGTGGCGGCAGGTGTGCGGCGACGATCTGGCGGTGCATGTCTCGTGGATGTGGACCGGTTTCGTCAGCCATTTCGACCGCAACGCCGCTTTCCAGCCGATCGCCGATCCCGGCGGCGACGTGGCGCTGTCGCCCGCGGTACGCCTGAAATTCCTGCCCGCCCATTACCTGCATTCCTGCGGCAACTTCAGCGTCTACGACCCCAAGGCCAAGGTGCTGTTTTCCGGCGACATCGGCGCCGCGCTGGTGCCGCCGGGCGAGCAGACGAGCATGTTCGTCACCAACTTCGCCAACCATGTCGGCTACATGGATGCGTTCCACCGCCGCTGGATGGGCGACGGCAGGGCCCGCGACAAGTGGGTGGCGATGGTGCGTCGCCTCGCCGTCGACATCCTCGCCCCGCAGCACGGGCTGTTCTTCCACGGCGACGACGTCGGCCGCTTCCTCGATTGGCTGGAGACGCTGCCCCTGGGCAGCGGCTGCGAGGCCTACGATCAGGCGTCGCTGCTCTAGCGATGCCCTCCGGCCTGCGCTGATGGGAGACCGTCGCCCCGCTTCCGATGGCGGGGCCGGCACTCCATAAGGCTGGTCCTTCTCCCATTGGCGATGCACCTTGCGGCGCGACCTTCGCCGTTCGGAGGCCGTTTTGGCTCTCGAACGGATGCCACGGCGGTATCCCCCTCCCCATACAGCGAGCGCCGTTAGCGGCAGCGCCGCGCGGGGTTGGCCGGCACTCTCCCCCGCCCGCAAAGGGCTCGCGGGTTAAACGGACCAGCGGAACCGGTTGGCCGCAACGGCCCATCCCTGCGCGTGTGCGGCAACGGAAATCGCGCAACGACGTTTCCTTCGGCAGTTGGCAACTTGCACGAGGGAGCTCCCACCATGGCTAACGGAACCACCACCACCGAAACGACGGGCGCGACGGCACTCGAGGGATTCTCGGTCCTGACAGCCTCCGGCGCGCAAGGGCTGTCGGTGACGGGCGCCGATGGCAACGACCTGATCGTCGGCACCGCCGACGCTCCGGTGCTCAACGGCGGCGGCGGCAACGACGTGCTGATCGCCCCCGACGTCGCCACCGGCGGCGCCACGGCCACAGCCAGCCCGGGTGCGGAACCCGCCGAACCCGCCCAGCCGGCCGAACCGGCCCAGCCGGCCGAACCGGCCGAACCCGCAGCGACGACCGAGCCCACGACAACCACCGCCACCAGCGTTACCGAGGGAACCGAGTCGACGGCGACCACGGACGAGACGGGGGCCACGGCGACGACCGACACCACCGGCACCGAAGGCGAAACCACCGCCACCACCACCGAGACCACCACCGGGACCGAAACTCCGGCCACGACCGAGCCGGAGACCACCACCACCACCACCGAGACCGAAACTCCGGCCACGACCGAACCCGAAACCACCACCACCGAGACCACTGCCGAACCCACCACCGAAACGACCGCCGAACCTGCCGCAGGCACCACTTCCGCCTCGCAAGTGTCCGGATTCGTGCTCGACGGCGGCGACGGCGCCGATCTGCTGGTCGGCAGCAACGGCAACGACCTCCTTGCCGGCGGCGAGGGCAACGACGTTCTGACCGGCGGTGCCGGCGACGACACGCACCAGGGCGACGGAGGCGCGGACCTGTTCATCTATGATGGCGGCGCCGACGTCATCCGCGATTTCAACTTCGCCGAGGGCGACCGCATCTTGATCGCCACCGGTCAGGATGTCGCAACGGTACTGGCCACCCTCACCGGCGTCCAGCCGCCGACCACCGGCGAAACCACCCCGACCACCGGCGAGACCACGCCGACCACCGGCGAAACTACGCCGACCACCGGCGAGACCACGCCGACCACCGGCGAAACCACGCCGACCACCGGCGAGACCACCCCGACCACCGGCGAGACCACGCCGACCACC
>JACRFY010000083.1 GCA_016212565.1 Magnetospirillum sp.
AGCGGACCGACGGAATGATAGTCGAGGTGCTCGTGGTAGATGGTGTCGAACAGGGTCTTCTCGAACACGTCGGCGAGGTACGAAACCTCGAAGACGACCACCCCTTCGGGAGCCAGCAGGTCGGCGATGCCGTTGACCACCCCGGCCAGGTCGTCGATGTGGGCGAAGACGTTGTTGGCGGTGATCACCGCCGCGTGGCCGTGGGCGATGCCGATGCCGGCGGCCAGCTGGGGGGTGAAGAAGCCGCACAGGGTCTCGATGCCGGATTCGCAGGCGCGCCGGGCGATGTCCCTGGCCGGGTCGATGCCGAGAACGTCATGCCCGGCGTCCTTGAAGAAGCGCAGCAGGGTGCCGTCGTTGGAGCCGATGTCGACCACCAGCGAGCCGGGCGGCGGCTGGAAGCGCCCCCGCACCTCGGCGGCGTAGTCGGCGAAGTGCTTGACGAACAGCGGCGAGGTCCCGCTGACGTAGACGTAATCCTCGAACAGCGCCCGGGGGTCGACGACATCCAAGAGCTGGACGTGGCCGCAACCCTCGCAGAAGGCGACGTCGAGGGGATAGCGGGCCTGCTCGCGCCCCGCCAGGGCGGCGGGGACGAAGGCGTTGGCCGGCGGGGTCGGTGCCAGGGACAGCACCGGCGTCAACGCCGCCCCGCCGCACAGGCGGCAGGTGGAGCGGCGGACGCAGGAGGAGGCTTCGGCGGCCATCGGCGCGGATCAGCCCTGGGGCGGCAGGTGGGGAATGCGCACCACATCGGCCTCGTAGACCTCCTGGGCGCGGGAGTTGCGGCCGAAGGTCAGGAAGGTGGTGTCCTTGGTGAACACCATGGCGTGGTCCTTCATCGGACCGGTGAAGAACATGGTGCCGGGGCCGATCAGGGTCATCGCCGGCACTTCGTCCGAGCCGGTCGGCCGCTCCCAGTACTCGATTTCGCCGTCGAGGACGTAGCAATAGTGCCAATCGGTCTGATGGTAATGGTTGGCCCGCACCGTGCCCTTTTTCGAGCGGATCAGCACGCAGGATTCCATCGCCACGTCGACCAGCGGCTGGATGGCGCCGCGATCGTCGACGAAGGGCTTCTCCAGGGCGACGATCACGGTCTTGGGCCAACTGGCCCGCTCTTCATCGGTGACGGGACGAATGGTCATGGGGAGCGGTCTTTCGCGAGGGGCCTTTGGCCAGGCATGGGGAGCACGGGTCGTACGCCGATCATCGCGGGAGAAGGGCGCCCGCGCCGTCGCGGATGCAACGGGCGACATCCGCCGAGAATGCTGCCGTGTAGTGGACCGCGTCGACGTATAGCGCTTCTTTGCGGCCGTCCTGAATGTCGGCGCACCACACGAATTCCTTGCCGAATTCCGCCCGTCGTGCCGCTGCCCGCTCATAGCCGCTGCCCGAGCCGGCATGCGGCTCCATGCCCTCGCGCCGGAACAGATGCGACTCGAGGTCGTACTTGTAGGTCGGGACCGGCTGCCAGACGAACAGGGTGCGGACGCCATAATGGCGCCCCAGGGTCTCGATCAGCGCCTTGTTGCGCAAGTAGCGGTCGATCACCGAATCGGCCCTTTGGCCCATGCCCTCCTGGAACAGGCGGCGAACGCTGTCATCGGCCTGCTGCGCCACGGGCTTGGCTCTGCCCCCCAAGCGGGCCATCACCGCATTGCCGAGTCTCACCATCGGCTGGTCGAGCAGCACCCGCTTGAGCGCCTGACCGGTGGTCACCGTCTGGCCGGCCATGGCCTGACCGATGGCGTCGCTCATGAACAGGAACGTGTCGTGATGGAAGAAATCGTTCAGGCCGTCGACGAATATCGCCACATCGGGCCGATAGCCCCGCATCAGCTGCTCTTGGAACAGCAACAGCTCGTGAGTGGAGAAATAATAGCTCTGGGCGAAATTGTAGACCGCAACTCCGGTCCCGCCAGGATCGATCTGGCGTTGCAAGTGGGCCGGTACGGTGTCGCCATCGGCCAGTCCCCAGCCCAGAACGGTCGAGCCGCCGAAGACAAAGACGTTGGTACGGGCGGGATCGGGCGGCCAGGGCAGATCGAGGCCCGACAGACGGAAGCCGTGCTCGCCGATGGTATGAAAGCGCCCCGTGCCGGGATGCTCCTTGAACTGCGCCATCGGTTCGTAGGCGTAGGGCGGCCAAGTGTTGCGTTCCTTGAGCAAGGCCTGGATGTCGGCCTTGTCCCAGCCCGGATAGACCTGCTGCCGCAGGGTCCACGGATTGTCGGGAATGGCGTCGCCGCTGCGGACCTTGAGCCAGTCGATCGCCGTCAGCGCCACCCAGGCCAACAGGTTGAGGGCCACCATGCCGAGCAGCAGGTTCAGCACCATGATCGCGGCGGACGCGTAGGCTCCCGCCTTGACCCCACTGGCCCCGGAGGGGGGCGCGGTCATCGGCTCCCTGCCATCCGCTCGGCCAGGGCATCGTGGATCTCGCCCAGCAGCCCGCGCAGATCGTAGCGATAGTGCCAGTCGGGGTAATGGCTCTGGAATTTGCGGACGTCCGAGACGTACCAGATGTGATCGCCGGCGCGGTTCTGATCGGAATAGGACCAGTTCATCGGTTTGCCGGTCAGCTCCTCGCAGATGGCGATTGCCTCCAGCATCGAGCATTCGGAATGGCGCGAGCCGCCGATGTTGTAGACCTCGGCCACCCGTGGCGTCTCGAAGAAGTGCCACAGGGCGTTGACCAGATCATAGGAATGGATGTTGTCGCGGACCTGTTTTCCCTTGTAGCCGAGCACGGTGTAGGGCCGTCCGGTGATGCCGCAACGCACCAGATAGCTGAGGAAGCCGTGCAGTTGGGCACCCGAATGGGCCGGACCGGTCAGGCAGCCGCCGCGGAAGCAGGCGGTGCGGATGCCGAAATAGCGCCCGTACTCCTGCACCATCAAATCGGCCGAGGCTTTCGAGACGCCGAACAGGCTGTGCATCGCGCCATCGATGCTCATGGTCTCGTCGATGCCGTGGGTGCCGTAGCCGTGCGACGGGTCGCATTCCCAGCGGGTGTCCTTCTCCACCAGCGGCAGGTGGTTGGGGGTATCGCCGTACACCTTGTTGGTGCTGGTGAAGATGAACGAGGCCTGGGGGGCGTGGCGGCGCACCATCTCCAGCAACACCAGGGTGCCGTTGGCGTTGACGGTGAAATCGGTGAAGGGGTCGCTGGCCGCCCAATCGTGCGAGGGCTGGGCGGCGGTGTGAATCACGGTGGCGATCGAGCCGGCATGGCGCTTGAACAGCGCCTCCATGGCATCGGCGTCGCGGATGTCGGCATCCACATGGGTGTAGGCGCGGACCGTGGTCTCCAACTGACGGCGGTTCCACAGCGTCGAGCCGTCCTCGCCGAAGAAGGTTTGGCGCAAGTTGTTGTCGATGCCGATGACGCTCAGGCCCTTGTCGGCAAAGAAGCGCACGGCCTCGGAGCCGATGAGACCGGCAGAACCGGTGACGATGGCGATGTCCATCCCTGCCATACCTTGCCGCTTGTCCGAGGGCTCGGGGGTTGTTTAGACAGGCGCCGGCAGACTGTCAAGCTTGCGGGCGCGGGCGAACATCAGCCCGATCGGCAGCGGGACCACCAGCCCGGCGGCAGCGGCGGGCAGCGGCGGCAGCCAGCGTCCGTAGGTCTGCCGCAACCGGGCCGCCAGGGTGGCCAGATCGACCGGGTAGCCGATGCCGCCGATTTCCTCGACGGCGAATCCGCGCCCACTTAAGAAGCGGCGCAGGGTCGCCGGGGTGAAATACCACAGGTGTTCGAGCAGCAGGCAGTTCCACCGCGTGCCGGTCAGCCGAGCCATCGGGCTGGCCATATCGGGCAGGCTGAGATACAGCCGCCCGCCCGGCTTGAGCAGGGCATGGAGCCGGGTGATGTGTTGACCCGGATCGGGCAAGTGCTCCAACACGTCCCAGGCGACGATGAAGTCGAAGCTCTCGGGCCGCAGGCCGAGGGTGCGCGATTGCGGCGTATCGGCCAGCAGGTCGCCGACCAGGACCTCGCCTTGGCGGCGAACGCCACCGTCGATCCCCGAGGCCACTTCGAGGCCCACGCCGTCGAAGCCGGTCATGGCGGCGATGAAGCCGCCCGACCCGCAGCCGAAATCGAGGAAGCGGCCGCCGGTCTCGGTCGCGCGCACGCGCGCTGCCAGGCCGCGATAGCGGGCCGCGACTCCGCCGGCTGCCCCGCCGATCCCTTCGCCATGGACGGCGGCGTAGATGCGGGCGTAATCCGCGGGGGCGAATTGGGGCGAGGTGAAGGCAAAGCCGCAGCCGCTGCAGCCCATCACCCGCCCATGCACCGCCGTGGCGCGGTTGGTGAGGAAATAGGGCACGGCGTCCTGCCACGCGGTGCCGGTGAAGGTTGACGGATAGCGTTCCGTCAGATCCGTGCCGCCGCAGACCGGGCAGGCCTCCACGATGCGCATCAGCCGGCCGGCGGGGAATCGAGGCGGCGGCGACCGAAGCCGGTGCGCTGGGCGAAGCGCCACAGCACGCGGGCATAGCCGCCGCCCGATGCCAGCACCTTGAACGAGGACTGGCCCATGTCGAAGGTGCGGTTGATCCACGAGATCGGCACCTCGCGCACGTCGCTGCCGAGCAGGGCCAGTTGCAGGCCGATCTCGGCATTGGCGGCGAACCACGGCTCGTCGATCGTCAGCCGCCGGGCGATGTCGGCGCTCATCAGCTTGAGGTTGTTGGTGACGTCGCGGCGGCCGAAGCGGAAGATCAGGTTGGCGAGGAGATGGAAGCTGCGATTGGCCAGGACCTTGCCGAAGGGGTAGTTGATCAGCACGCTCTGGCGCGAGAAGCGGCTGCCGAACACCGCGTCGGCGCCGTCGGCGGCGGCGTCGAACATGTCCTCCATTTCAGGCAGCAGGTGTTGGAAATCGCAATCCATGCTCATCACCCAACGCCCGGTGGCGGCGGCGTAGCCATCGCGCAGTGCGCGGCCGACGCCGTTGGGCGGCGTGCGGTGGACGGGGGTGACGCGCGGATCCTCGGCGGCCAGGCGATCCATCACCGCGGCGGTGCCGTCGCGGGAATTGTCGTTCACCAGGACGATCTGGTGGATGTAGTCGCCATAATAGGTCCGCAGCCCCTCGACCAGCGGCGGGATGTTCATTTCTTCGTTGTGGCAGGGGATGACGAAGGAGACCGCGCCGGCGAGGTCGGCATGGCGGCACAGCGACATCGCCGGGCGCGGCACGCTGCGCGGCGGCTTCTGGGCGTGCAGGAGAATGCGGCCGGCGAAGCTTTGCATCACCGGCATGTTTTCGAGCAGCACCGACAGGTTGCGCATCACCCCGGCCAAGCGTCGGGTCGGCGCCAACGGCGCATAGACGAAGTCGGTAAAGCGGGCCGAGACGCGGATAAAGCCGATCTCCGAGAACAATTCGTAAAGCTGGGTGCGGTCGAGCAACACCTGGGCCTCGGGCCGTCCCATCATCCGCAAGACGGCGTGGCGGGCCTGCCAGACCGGATTCCACGGGTTGGACTCGACGAACACGGCGCGACCGCCCTCTTCCAGCAGGGCGAAGACGTGTTCGAGCAGGGCGGCGATGTTGTCGCGGTCCAGCACGTTGTGGGCCACCACATAGCGGAAGCGGCGTCCGGCCAAGGTGCCGGGCAATCGGTCGAGGCGCACGGCCTCGACGCCCTCGGCCAGCGGCAGGGTGTCGAGGGCGGTGACGGCGGCGATCGGGTTGCGGCCGCGGGTCATGGCGGCCAGGGCGCGGGTGAAGCTGCCGCCGCCGGCGCCGATTTCGAGGATGCTCTCCCCAGGCAGCAGGTGGACCAGATGGCGGAACGCATGGGCCTGCCACATCATTCGCTGGTCGGCGATCGGGTCCTTGCGGGCGTGATAGTTGTCGCGGTGGCGTTCGCGGCGGGCGAGCGCGGCCAGGGCGGGATCGGATTGGGTCATCGGCCTAGCGGGACGACGGCGGCAAGGCCGCTTCCGGCTCCTTTCGCGTGTAGATGGCGATGGTGCCGCAGACCTGCGGCATCTTCTCGTAGCGCAAAAGGCCGGCGCCGTCAAACCGGCCGCCGTCCTCGAACCCGACGAGGGCAAGTGTGGCGAAATGCCCGGCTTCGATCAGTCCGCCCAGCCCGCCGGCCTCGAAGGCCAACCCGGCGGCGCGGCCGGGCAGGTAGGAATAACTGTAGACGAAGCCACCGCCGCCCGGGGTCATCCATGGCAGCGACAGCGTGAGGTCGGACACGAACAGCGGGCGCGCCAGCGGCGCCAGGCAGCGCTTGGCGGCGGTCAGGTGGCGATGGTCGGCGTCCAGCGAGGTGACGGCCCCGCCGCTCAGGCCATAGCCGAGCAGGGTCGCCTGCCCCAGCCACGCCGCCGCCAGCGTCGCTCCCAGGGTCCGGTGCCACGGGCCGGCCAGGCGCAACGGCGCCAGCGCCGCCAGCATGCCCAGTCCGGCGGCGGTAAAGTAGTAGTTCTCGGCGGCGCCGCCATGGGTCGAGGTGACAAGCGCCAGGGCCAGCGAGGTCACCGCGCCGGCCACGCCGAGCAGCGCCGCGTCGTCGGCCATCAGGGCGCGGCGCGCCGAAGGGCGTCCCGCCAGCATCGCCGCCACCGCGGCCAGCCCGGCCATGACCGGCACCGTCTTCGCCGCCGCATTGACCAGCACCTGGCCGGCGCGGGCGAGATCGAGGCTGCGCTTGTAGTCGAGCAGCAGCAGGCTGCGCAGATAGGCCTCCGAGCCCAAGGCCAGGGTGAGGGCCATCGCACCGCCCAGCCCGGCGGCCAGCGCCGCCGCCTCGCGCCAGCGGCGGCGGAGTGCCAGCACCAGAAAAATCGCCCCCGCGGCGTTGATTGCGGTCTGCTTGCAGGCCCAGGCGGCGTAGCACGACAGCACCACCACGGCCAACGCCGGCCAGCGGTGGCGCGGGGCCAGCGCCAGGAAGGCGGCGATGGCCGACAGCTCGAGCGCCATCGCCCACAGGTCGGGCCGCACCGTCATTGCCCAGAACCCCACCAGCGGGCCGATGGCGACATAGCCGGCGGCGGCGGCGGCCAAGGCCGCCGGCAATCGGTGTCCCTGCGGCCCCGGTCGGCGCAACGCCACCCACATCGCCCCGATGGCCACCGGTACCGCCGCCAGGGTGAGCAGTCGGGCGAAGGTCGGCAGCCAATCCTCGGGCAGCCCGGTAAGGGTCAGGGCGGTCTGCGTCCAGCCGCCGTAGACGACATAGAACAGCCAATTGTAGACCGACATGCGGAACGGAATCGCCGTCACCGGCGGATAAAGCGGCAAATCGTGCAGGAAGGCCCACAGGGCCATCAGGCTTTCCTGCTCCCAACCGCTGGTGACCACCGCCCTGGGCTCGCTTGCCGAGAACACGGTGGCCCCTCGCATGGCCATCAGCACCGCCGCAAGCGTTACGGCAAGCATCGCGGCCCAGGCGGCGGCGTGCAGGATCATCGAAGGGCGGGACGGAGCGGATGTCGGCATCTCCATTCGTTTATCCGAACTTGGCGGCGAGGGTCAAACCCAGCCATACCGTCAAAGGCATATTCCGTTCGGCGCGGGCCTTTGGTAAGCAGAGCCATGTCGCTTCGCCATCACCTTGCCACTCCCCTGCTGCTGGCCCATCGGTTGGTACGCGCCGTGCGTTCCTCGCCGCCGGGCGTGCGTCTCCTGCTGCTGCACGACGTGCCGACCGAGGCGATGCCGGCCTTCGAGCGCCTGGTGGCGTGGCTGGCGGCGAGCGGCCGGCTGGCCTCTCCCGCTGTCGCCGAGGCGGTGCTCGACGGCGGCGCGGTGCCGCCGGGGCCGGAGCGCTGCGTGCTTACCTTCGACGACGGCTTCGTCTCCAATGTCGCGGCGGCCCGGGTGCTGGAGCGGCACGGCGCCCGCGGCCTGTTCTTCCTTTGCCCGGGGCTGATGGATCTGTCGGGAGCCAACCAGCGCGCCGCGGTGGCCGCCAATGTCTTCGACGGCCGGATCAAGCCGGGCGCGCTGCCCGAGGCGCTGCGGCCGATGACCTGGGACGAGGCGGCGGCGCTGTCGGCGGCCGGGCATGCCATCGGCAGCCATTCGCTGCTGCACCGCCGCCTCACCCGCCTGGGCGGCGGCGAGCTGGAGCGCGATCTCGCCACCGCCGCGCAGATGCTCGGCGAGCGGTTGGGGCGGGCGATTCCCTGGTTCGCCTTCACCTTCGGCGATATCGGCAGCGTTTCGGCGGACGTTCTGGCGGCGGTCGGCCGCCACCATCGCTACTGCCGCTCCGGCATTCGCGGGGCCAATCGGGCGGGGACGCCGCCTCTGGCGCTGCTCGCCGACCAGATCGATCCCGAGACCCCTTGGGCCTGGCAGCGGCTGGCGGTCGAGGGTGGTCTCGACCGCCGCTACGCCGCGGCGCGGGCCCGACTGGCAGCGATGGCGTCACAGCAGGGATAGCTGATCGCCGGGCCGCGGCGGCACCCGGAAGCGGGTGGTGTCGAGCTCCATGTCCCGCTCGTCGAGGCCGAGACGCCGGCGTGCCACGGCGAAACGCTGGCGCAACAATTCGGCATGGGGGCCGGTGCCGCTCATGCGGGTGCCGAACGCGGCGCGATAGCGCTTGCCCTCGCGGCATTGCGCCACCAGCGACAGCACGTGGCCGGCGCGGTCGGGACAATGGGTCTTCAGCCACTCGACGAACAACGGCTCGACCTCCAGCGGCAGGCGCAGCAGGATCATGAAGGCGGCGGTCGCCCCGGCATCGCGGGCCGCCTCCAGGATCCGTTCCAACTCGTGGTCGGTGAGGGCGGGAATCACCGGGGCGACCATCACCGCGGTGGGGATGCCGGCGGCGGCGAGGCGGCGGATCGCCTCGAGACGCATTTCCGGCACTGCCGCGCGCGGCTCCAGCTTGCGGGCCAGATCGCGGTCCAGCGTGGTGATGCTGATCCCCACTTGGGCCAGACGCCGCTCGGCCATCGGCCCCAGAAGGTCGATGTCGCGGGTGACCAGCGCTCCTTTGGTGGTGATCGATACCGGGTGCGCGAAGGCCGACAGCACCTCGAGGCAGCCGCGCATGATGCGGCGGCGGCGCTCGATCGGCTGGTAGGGGTCGGTATTGGTGCCGATG
>JACRFY010000084.1 GCA_016212565.1 Magnetospirillum sp.
GGCTGGATGTGCCCCGAGGACGCGTTCTACGTCAACCCGACCGGGCGTTTCGTCATCGGCGGTCCCGACGGCGACGCCGGCCTGACGGGCCGCAAGATCATCGTCGACACCTACGGCGGCGCTGCTCCGCACGGCGGCGGCGCCTTCTCGGGCAAGGATCCGACCAAGGTCGACCGCTCGGCCGCCTATGCGTCGCGCTACCTGGCCAAGAACGTGGTGGCCGCCGGCCTGGCGTCGCGTTGCGTCATCCAGCTCAGCTACGCCATCGGCGTGTCCAAGCCGCTGTCGGTCTACGTCGACACCTACGGCACCGGCCGCGTCGACGAGGACAAGCTGTCCAAGGTGCTGCAGGAGATGATGGACCTCAGCCCGCGCGGCATCCGCACCCATCTCGGCCTCAACAAGCCGATCTACGCCCGCACCGCCGCCTACGGCCATTTCGGCCGCACCCCGGACGGCGACGGCGGGTTCTCGTGGGAGCGTACCGACCTGGTCGACGCGCTGAAGCGCGCGTTCTGAGCCGCGGTGAACGACGAGCGTAACGAGGAGCGCGGACCCGCCACGGGTCCGCGCTTTTTCGGCCGCCGCCGCGGCAAGCGATTGCGGCGCCATGCGCTCGGCCTGCTGGAAACCCTGTTGCCCCGCCTGGCGATTGCCCTGCCGGCGGCGGGGGAGACGCTTCCCGATCCGCGGACCCTGTTTCCCCGCCCGGTCGACCAGGTGTGGCTGGAGATCGGCTTCGGCGGCGGCGAGCATGTGGTGGCCCAGGCCCGCCTGCATCCCGAGATCGGCCTGATCGGCTGCGAGCCGTTCCGCAACGGCGTCGCCAGCCTGCTCGCCCACCTGCTGGGCAGCGAGATCGACACCGTGCGCATCCTCGCCGACGACGTCCGCCTGCTGCTGCCGCACCTGCCCGAGGGCTCGATCGGCCGCGCCTTCGTGTTGTTTCCCGATCCGTGGCCCAAGGCCCGCCATGCCGAGCGCCGCTTCGTCGGCCCGGAGAATCTCGACGCGCTGGCCCGGGTGCTGGCCGATGGGGCCGAACTGCGGGTCGCCAGCGACGATCCGGTCTACCAGGAGTGGGCGACCCGCCAGTTGCGCAGCCATCCCGCCTTCACCGAGGTTGTGACCACCACCGACCGCTCGCGGCTGCCGCCCGACTGGCCGGCCACCCGCTACGAGCTGAAATGCCTGGCCGGCCGCCCGGCGGTGTTCTTCCTGTTCCGTCGCAAGGCGCGGTAAAGCGCCCCTGCCGCCTGCCCACCGCGAGGTCTCAGACACCGCCGGCTCGACGCAACGGCTCGGCGATCTCTTCGACCAGAAAGTCGAGGAAGGCCCGTAGCTTGGGGCTCAACCCGCGGCTGCTGGGAAACAGCGCGTGGTACTCGGTGGCCGGCGGCGCCCAATCGGAAAGCAGCCGCATCAGGCGTCCCTGGCGAACATCCTCGGCCACCAGCAACGGAGGCAGCCAAGCCAGTCCTACCCCGGCCAGCACGGAATCCCGCAGCACGCCGGGATCATTGACGGCAAGGCGGGGATTGATCGTGACCGATACCTCGCCGTCGGGCCCCCTCAGCCGGCGTGTCACCGCCCCTACGGTGGCCGTCAGTTCCAGCATGTCGTACCCTGGCAGTTCGCGGGGATGAGCCGGAGGCATTGCCCCTTTCAGAGAGGCCGGGCTGGCGCACAGCCATGGGCGATTGTTGCCGAGCTGGCGAACCATCAAGCTCGACGGGACCAGCGGCCCGACACGCAGAGCGAGATCGAACCCCTCTTCGACCAGATCCACCATGCGGCCGGTCAGGTCCAGGACCACCTGCACCTCGGGATAACGGGTCAGGAAACGGGGCAAGGCCGGCCCCAGGAACAGCGTGCCCAGGGTATAGGGAGCGGTGACGCGCAGTAACCCGCGCGGTTGGCCGTGGACGGCGGCAAGGTCCTGCTCCGCCTCCTCCACGTCGGCGACGATGCGCTGGGCGTGGCGGAGGAGCATCTGGCCTTCGCCGGTCAGCGACAGCCCGCGCGTCGTGCGATGGACCAGACGCAGTCCGAGCCGCTCCTCCAACTGGGATAGGGTGCGGCTGACGGTGGATTTGGGGAGCGACAACGCTCGCGCGGCAGCCGAAACGCCCTTGAGCTCGGCGACCTTGACGAAGATACGGATGGCGGCCAGTTCCACGCTATCGTTCCATATTTGCTAACACATTGGCTCATGTTAGCCGGATAGTGCGGATTTTGGAACGATGCTATCGTGTCTGCGCGCCCTGAGGTCCCCCGGGGCATCGCGAACACGGAGCAACGACCATGACCAAGGATCTCTTCCAGCCCCTGCGCCTGGGCGATCTCACCCTGCCGAACCGCATCGCCATGGCCCCCATGACCCGCTCGCGCGCCGATGACGACGGTGTGCAGCCCGATATCGCCGCCATCTATTACGGCCAACGCGCCGGAGCCGGCCTGATCATCTCCGAGGGCATCTACCCTTCGGCCATGGGCAAGGGCTATGTCCGCACGCCGGGCATCCACACCGACGCGCAGGTGGCGGCATGGAGCACGGTCACCAAGGCGGTGCATGACAATGGCGGGCGTATCTTCGCCCAGATCATGCATACCGGCCGGGTCGCCGTTCCCGACTTCCTGCCGGGTGGCGTGCTGCCCGTGGCGCCCTCGGCGATCCGCGCCGACGGTCAGGCCTACACCGATCGCGGCATGACGCCGATGGTCACGCCGCGCGCTCTGGAGACCTCGGACGTTGCAGGTGTCATCGACGAGTATCGCCGCGCCACTCGACGGGCGCTGGAAGCCGGATTCGACGGCGTTGAATTGCATGCGGCGTCGGGATATCTGCCGGAACAGTTCCTGTCGTCCAAGACCAATCGGCGCACCGATGCCTATGGCGGCTCCATCGCCAACCGCGCCCGCTTCGTGGTCGAGGTGTTGGAAGCCATGGCCTCGGTGGCGGGCTCCGGTCGCGTCGGCATTAAAATCTCACCGGAGATGAACTTCAACGACGTGTCCGACGACACGCCGCAGGAGACCTACAGCCATCTGGTCGAGCAAATCGCGCCCCTGGGCCTCGCCTATCTTCACGTGGCGTTGTTCGGGACGTCCACCGACTATCACGGCCTGCTGCGCCCCCTGTTCAGGGGGGCCTATCTGGCCGGCGGCGGCTTCACTGGAGAATCCGCCGAAGCCACCCAGGTCCAGGGCCGCGCCGACGCCATCGTCTTCGGTGCCGCGTTCATCGCCAACCCCGACCTGCCCAAACGGCTGGCGGAAGGGTTGCCTCTGGCCGAGCCTGACAAGGCGACCTTCTACGCTTCGGGACCGAAGGGATACATTGATTACCCAACCACGGCGTGAGGGGATTGGGGCCGGGACCGCTCGCGATGGTGGTGCGGGCGGTCAAGCCGATTTCCGGCGCCCGCTCATGGCACCTCTCGGTCGGGGCCCTAATGCGCGAAGACGTCCTCGTCCGGCCAGCCGGCGAGGTCGAGGTCGGCGCGGTCGGGCAGGAAGGCGAAGCACGCTTCGGCCAGGGTGCGGCGGCCCTCGCGATCCAGCAGCGCCTGGAGGCGAGTCTGCAACTGATGCAGATACAGCACGTCCGAAGCGGCATAGGTGCGCTGATCCGTGTCCAGCTCGGCGGCGCCCCAGTCCGAGGTCTGCTGCTGCTTCGACAGCTCGATGCCCAGCAGGTCGCGGCACAGGTCCTTGAGCCCGTGGCGGTCGGTGTTGGTGCGCACCAGCTTGGAGGCGATCTTGGTGCACCACACCGGGGTGCAGCGCACGTCGAGGTGACGGCGGATCATGCCGATGTCGAAGCGGCCGAAATGGAACAGCTTGACCACCGTGGTGTCGGCGAACAGGCGCTTGAGATTGGGAGCGTCGTAATGCGGCTGGGGGAAATGCACCAGATGGGCATTGCCGTCGCCGGCCGAGAGCTGCACCACGCACAGACGGTCGCGATGCAGGTTGAGACCCATGGTCTCGGTATCCACCGCCACGATGGGCCCGAAGGCCACATCGTCCGGAAGATCGTTCAGGTGAGTGAAGACTGCCAACGCCGCCCTCGCTCCAGAGCCCCCGCGTTCAGGTATCGCGGGGAAAGTGATGGTGCCCAGGAGAAGACTCGAACTTCCACGACCTTTCGGCCACTAGAACCTGAATCTAGCGCGTCTACCAATTCCGCCACCTGGGCAGGTGACCCCGGACAGCCAGCCGTCCGAGGCGCAGAGGGATAACCGACGGCGGGTGGGCTGTCAAATGGTTTGTTCTTGCCCAGGGCAACCGGGTGAAGCCCGCGCGCGGGCGACTGGCGCGATGAGCGCCCGCGGAACGGGCCTTTTCGCAGAAAAGGGGACAGTGGAGCGTCGCCAAGGGGGCCGGAGGCCCCCGCCCGGCGCCTGAGGGACGGAAACAAAAGCCAGGGCAATCGGTTCACCCGATTGCCCTGGTTCTTGCCCTTGCGGGAGAGGGGCTACTCCGCCGCCTCGTCGGCCTCCTCCAGGCGGCGGCTGAGTTCGCTGGCCTCCTGCTGCTTGTGCCACATGGCGGCGTAGCGGCCGTCGGCGGCCAGCAGGGTGGCGTGGCGGCCGCGCTCGACGATCAGGCCGGCTTCCAGGACCAGGATCTCGTCGGCATCGACCACCGTCGACAGGCGGTGGGCGATCACCAACGTGGTACGGCCCTTGGCCACCTCGCGCAAGGACGCCTGGATTTCCTTTTCGGTGTGGGTGTCGAGAGCGCTGGTCGCCTCGTCGAACAGCAGGATGCGCGGCCCCTTGAGGATGGTCCGCGCGATCGCCACCCGCTGCTTTTCGCCGCCGGACAGCTTGAGGCCGCGCTCGCCGACCCTGGTGTCGTAGCCGTCGGGCAGGGTGACGACGAAGTCGTGGATGGACGCCAGCCGCGCCGCGGCCTCGATCTCGGCCTGGCCGGCGCCGGGGCGGCCATAGGCGATGTTGTAGCGGATGGTATCGTTGAACAGCACCGTATCCTGGGGAACGATGCCGATGGCGGCGCGCAGGGACGCCTGGGTGACGCCGCGGATGTCCTGGCCGTCGATGGCGATGGTGCCGCCGGTGACGTCGTAGAAGCGGAACAGCAGCCGCGACAGGGTGCTCTTGCCCGCCCCCGAGGGACCGACGATGGCCACCGTCCGGCCGGGGGGGACGGTGAAGGACAGGCCCTTGATGATCTCGCGCTCGGGGCGATAGGCGAAGCGGACATCCTCGAAGCGCACCGCGCCGCCGGACAGGGCCAGCGGCGGGGCGCCGTCGGCGTCCTGGATCTCGGTGTGGACGTCGAGGAGGCGGAACATCTGCTCCATGTCGGTCAGCGACTGCTTGATCTCGCGATAGACGAAGCCGAGGAAGTTCAGCGGCATCGCCAACTGGAGCAGATAGGCGTTGACCAGGACGAAGTCGCCGACCGTCATTCGTCCGGCGGTGACCCCGGCGGCGCCCATGATCATTACCGCGGTCAGCCCGGCGGCGATGATTGCCCCCTGGCCGATGTTCAGGAGCGACAGGGTGACCTTGCTCTTGACCGCCGCCGCCTCGTAGCGCTCCAGGGCGCGGTCGTAGCGGTTGGCCTCGTGCTCCTCGTTGCCGAAGTATTTGACCGTCTCGAAGTTGAGCAGCGAGTCGATGGCCTTGGTGCTGGCCTCGGAATCGCTGGCGTTCATGGTGCGGCGGTACTGGGTCCGCCACTCGGTGACCACCAGGGTGTAGGCGATGTAGACGGCGATGGTGGCGAAGGTGGCGACGGCGAAGCGGGCGTCGTAGAGGTGCCACAGCACCGCGGTGACCAGGCCGATCTCCAAGAGCGTCGGCAGGATGTTGAAGAGCATGAAGTTGAGCAGGAACTCGATGCCCTTGGTGCCGCGCTCGATGGCCCGGCTGACGCCGCCGGTCTGGCGGTCGAGGTGGAAGCGCAGCGCCAGGCGGTGCAGGTGGCGGAACACCTTCAGCCCCACCGCGCGGATGGCCCGCTGGCCGACGCGGGCGAAGGCGATGTCGCGGGCCTCGGAGAAGGTCGAGGCCAGCACCCGGGCGGCGCCGTAGGCCAGCAGCAGGGCGATGGGCACCGCCGCCAGGGTGGCGGGCTGCGACAGGCTGTCGACGGCGCCCTTGAGGAACAGCGGCACCACCACGTTGACGCCCTTGGCCGCCGCCAGGCAGGCGACGGCGACCAGCACGCGGATGCGCAGACCGGTCTGTCCGGGCGGCCACAGATAGGGCAGCAGGGCGCGGATCACCCGCCAGTCCTCGCGCGGGCCGGTGGCGACGGGGCGGTCGTAGGTCGAGGGTTCGCGACGGCGCATGGGAAGAAGATGAGGCCGGGACGGCGCCGGCGCAACCGGCGACCGTTCCGTCTCGCCCGGCCCTATCGGGCCACCCTCTCCCGCCGGGCGGGAGAGGGAACGGTCGCTCAGTGCTTGCCGCCGCAGCCGCAGCCGCCGGAGGACTTGATCTCCAAGGCGGCGACGCCGGGCAGGACCTTGCCTTCCAGCCACTCCAGGAACGCGCCGCCGGCGGTGGAGACATAGGAGAACTGGTCCTCCACCCCCGCCTTGGCCAGGGCGGCGACGGTAGCGCCGCCACCGGCCACGGTCCGCAGGCGCCCCTGCCTGGTCCGCTCGGCCGCCGCCTGGGCCACGGCGTTGGTCGCCGTGTCGACGGGTGCGATCTCGAACGCGCCCAGGGGGCCGTTCCACACCAGGGTCCTGCAGCCGCCCAGGCGATCGATGATCGCCTCGATCGAGGCCGGGCCGGCGTCGAGGATCATCTGATCCGCGGGCACGGCATCGACCGACACCACCGTGCTGGGGGCGTTCTCGGCGAACGCGCCGGCCACCACGGCGTCGACCGGCAGGACGATATGGCACTTGGCCGCCTTGGCCTTGTCCATGATCGCCCGCGCGGTGTCGGCCATCTCCTTCTCGCACAGCGACGTGCCGACCGGCTTGCCCTGGGCGAACAGGAAGGTGTTGGCCATGCCGCCGCCGATGATCAGGTAGTCGACCCGAGCCACCAGGTTGCCCAGCAGTTCGAGCTTGGTCGACACCTTGGCGCCGCCGACCACGGCGGCCACCGGCTTCTCGGGCTTTTCCAGCGCCTTGCCCAGGGCTTCGAGCTCGGCCTGCATCAGGCGGCCGGCGGCGGCCGGCAGCAGATGGGCCAGGCCCTCGGTCGAGGCATGGGCGCGGTGGGCGGTGGAGAAGGCGTCGTTGACGTAGACGTCGCCCAACGCCGCCAGCTTCCCGGCGAAGGCGGCGTCGTTCTTCTCTTCCTCGGGATAGAAGCGGACGTTCTCCAGCAGGGCGATGTCACCGTCCTTCAGGGCGGCGATCACCGCTTCGGCGGCGGTGCCCAGGCAATCGTCGGCCCAGGCGACCGGCTGGCCGACCGCCTTGGCCAACGGCTCGACCAGCAGCTTCTGCGAGTACTTGGCCTCGTGGCCCTTGGGCCGGCCGAAGTGGGTGAGCACCACGACCTTGGCCCCGCGGGCCGCCAGCTCCTTGAGCGTGGCGGCCGAGCGGTCGATGCGGGTCGAATCGGTGACCTTGCCGTCCTTGGCCGGGACGTTGAGGTCGGCGCGGACCAGGACCCGCTTGCCCCGGACGTCGAGGGCGTCGATGGTACGGAACATGGGCTCGGCCCCCGTCCTCAGTTGGTGGCGACGTGCTGGACGAAGCGCAGCATGTTGCAGGTGTAGCCGTACTCGTTGTCGTACCACGACACCACCTTGACGAAGGTGCTGTCCAGCGCCATGCCGGCCTCGGCGTCGAACACCGACGGGGTGTTGCAGCCGACGAAATCGGTGGAGACCACCTTCTCGTCGGTGTAGCCGAGCACGCCCTTCAGCGGGCCTTCCGAGGCGGCCTTCATCGCCTTGCAGATGTCCTCGTAGCTGGCGTCCTTGATCAGCTCGACGGTGAGGTCAACCACCGAGACGTCCGAGGTGGGGACGCGGAAGGCCATGCCGGTGAGTTTCTTGTTCAGTTCGGGAATCACCTTGCCCACCGCCTTGGCCGCACCGGTCGAGGAGGGGATGATGTTCTCGAGGATGCCGCGGCCGCCGCGCCAATCCTTGGCCGAGGGACCGTCGACGGTCTTCTGGGTGGCGGTGGCGGCGTGGACGGTGCTCATCAGGCCGCGCTTGATGCCCCAGTTGTCGTGCAGGACCTTGGCCACCGGGGCCAGGCAGTTGGTGGTGCACGACGCGGCGGAGACGATGGTCTCGCCGGCATACTTGGCGTGGTTGACGCCGTAGACGAACATCGGCGTGTCGTCCTTGGACGGGGCGGACTGCACCACCTTCTTGGCGCCGGCGGCGATGTGCTTTTCGCAGGCGTCCTTGGTCAGGAACAGGCCGGTCGACTCGATGACGATGTCGGTGTCGACCTCGCCCCACTTCAGCTCGGTCGGGTCCTTGATGGCGGTGAGGCGGATCGTCTTGCCGTTGACGATCAGGTTGCTGCCTTCGACGGAGACGTCGCCGGGGAAGCGGCCGTGCACCGAATCGTACTTCAGCATGTAGGCGAGGTAGTCGGGGTCGAGCAGGTCGTTGATGGCGACGATCTCGATACCGGGAAAATCCTTCGCCACGGCGCGAAACACCATGCGGCCGATACGGCCGAAACCGTTGATGGAAACGCGAATAGCCATTGTTTCCTCCACTGTTTTTGACGATCGCGCCGGCGCGGGAATCGGGCGGGGAGCCCGGCTGCCGGCAAGGGGGGATCGGAACCCCGAAGCAGGGCACCCATATCGCACACTCGCCCCGACGAATCCAGCCCGGAAGGGGCGATTTACGGCCCCGCGCGCCCGAGAACGAAATCGGCCAACCACCATCGTGCCCGGGCTTGACCCGGGCATCCATGGGGGCCGTGTCGCGCAGGCGAGATCCCTATGCCACCGCCCCGTGGCAGTGCTTGTACTTCTTGCCCGAGCCGCACGGGCACGGAGCATTGCGCGGGGTCGACGACCAGGTGGACGAATCGCCGGGATCGGCGACCTGGCGGCGCAGCGGCTGGGCCGGGCCCGAGACCGGCTCGCCGGGCTGGGCGAAGGCGGGATCCTCGCGGGTTTCCTGCATCCGTCGCGGCTTGGGCGCCAGGGCCTGCTCGACGTCGGCGTCGCTGGGGCCGACCCGCAGCTCGACATGGGCCAGAACCGTGGTCACCCGCTCGCGCAGGTCGTGCAGCATCTGCTCGAAGAGGTTGAACGCCTCGCGCTTGTATTCGTTGAGCGGGTCGCGCTGGCCGTAGGCGCGCAGGCCGATGCCCTGGCGCAGATGGTCGAGCTGGAGCAGGTGCTCCTTCCACGCCGTGTCGAGGATCTGCAACAGCAGGCTCTTTTCCACCGAGCGCATGACCTCGGGGCCGAAATTGGCGGCCTTCTCGGCCATCCGCCGGTCGGCGGCATCGGTGATGCGATGGCGGATCTCCTGGTCGGCGATGCCCTCTTCCTTGGCCCATTCGGCCACCGGCAGATCGAGGTTGAACACGCGCAGCACTTCCTCGTGGAGCGCCGCGATGTCCCAGTCCTCGGCATAGGCGCGTTCGGGGATGCACTTGGAGACCATCTCCTCGACCACCTCGTGGCGCATGCCGTGGATGTCCTCGTAGACGTCGGAGACGATCATCAACTCATTTCGCTGCTCGTA
>JACRFY010000001.1 GCA_016212565.1 Magnetospirillum sp.
TCGAGGGTGTTGTCGTCGGCCATGTGCTCTCTCCAGCCCAACAAAAATCCCGGCCTCGAGATGAGGTCCGGGATTTCCGTGTTCGGGAATTATGACTCCAATCCAACCCGAATGCCAGCGCCAACGACTCCGGCGTGGCACTTCTTTCGCATAGCTGCGTCTACGGCAGAGGGGTAATGCCGATCACCGGCTGGTGAAGGGCCAGCAGCAGGGCATACAGCCCCAGGCCGCCCGCCAGCCGCACCGGCCCCGCCTCGCGCACCAGGGCGGCCCAGTCGCAGGCGAGGCCTCCACCGGTCCGCTGCGCCAGCCGCGGCCAGTCCGCGCCCAGCAGCCGACGGCGCTTGGCATCGAGAAGCGCCGGCCCCGCCGCCGCCATCGCCAGCAGGGGGACGAACAGCAGCAGCGCCGCCACCTCGCCGTTGGGCAGGAGGTGGGCGCCGGCCCACAGGCCCAGCCCCCACAGCACCGGATGGCGGGTCAGGCGCAGCACGCCGGGCCGGGCCGGATCGAAGCCGCGCCCGCCCGGCCCGATGGAGAACGGGTTGGGCGCGGTCAGGCCGGCGAACACCAGCACCGACGCCAGCGGCATCGCCAACAGCGGCACCAGGCGCATCCACGGCTCCTGCGGCCACACCACCACCACCGGGGCGGCGGCGAAGGCGGCGATCACCCAGGCCAGCAGCAGCAGCGACAACAGGGAATAGGCGGCGATGAAGCCCCTCCGCCCCAGCACCCGCTCGGCGGGGCGCCGGACGGCGCCGACATTGGTCAGGCTGTGGCTGGCGACGAACACCGCCAGCGCCGCCACCAGCTCAAACAAAGCGGCCCTCGGCCTCGGGGATGTCGAGGCGATGAAGGCGGGCACAGGCGGTCAGGGTGTTGCGCAGCAGGCAGGCGATGGTCATCGGCCCGACCCCGCCGGGCACCGGGGTGATCGCCCCGGCGACGGTCACCGCCTCGGCGAAGGCGACGTCGCCGACCAGCCGGGTCTTGCCGTCGGGCAGGGCGATGCGGTTGATGCCGACGTCGATCACCGTGGCCCCGGGCTTGATCCAGGCGCCGCGGATCATCTCCGCCTTGCCCACCGCGGCGACGACGATGTCGGCGCGGGCGACCTCGCCGGCCAGATCGCGGGTCTGGGAATGGGCGATGGTGACGGTGCAGCTCTCGCGGAGCAGCAGATGGGCCATCGGCTTGCCGACGATGTTGGAACGGCCGACGACGATCGCCCGCGCCCCGGCCAGGTCGCCGAGGTGATCCTTGAGCATCATCAGGCTGCCCAGCGGCGTGCACGGGATCATCCCCACCCCGCCCGAGGCCAGCTTGCCGACGTTCCACGGATGGAAGCCGTCGACGTCCTTGTCGGGGCGGATGGCCTCGATGACCTTCTGGCTGTCGATGTGGCGCGGCAGCGGCAGCTGGACCAGGATGCCATGCACGTCCGGATCGTCGTTGAGTCCCTCGATCAGGGTCAGCACCTGGGCCTCGGGGGTATCGGCGGGCAGAACGTGCTCGAACGAGGCCATGCCGCATTCGGCGGCGCGCTTGTTCTTGTTGCGCACGTAGACCTGGCTGGCCGGGTCCTCGCCGACCAGCACCACGGCGAGGCCGGGAACCAGATGATGGGTCTCGCGGATGTGGTGCACGCGCTCGGTGATGGTGTCGCGCAGGCCGGCGGAGAACAGGGTGCCGTCGATGATCTTGGCCTGGGTCATGTCAGTCTCGCCATCCATTGTTCGAGGCGCGCCGCGAGAGCGGCGGCGTCGCCGGTGATGAGGATAACCTTGCGCCGGTCGGTGGCGCCATGAACGATGTCGAGGCTCGACTTCGGCACCTTCCACTGCTTCGACAGCAGGGCGATCAGGGCGGCATTGGCCTTGCCGTCCTCGGGCACCGCGGTGACCGAAACCTTGAGCACCGCCCCGCCATCCGCCTCGGCCACCACCCCGTCGACGCGGTCGCGCGACGCCTTGGGGGTCAAACGAATCGCCACCTTCAGTCCATTGGCCACCGGACTGAGGGGCGAGGCGCTCATAGCACCGAGACGATGTCGATCAGGCGCACCACCACCATCTTGAGGAAGATCAGGATCAGCCACAGGACGATCGGCGACAGGTCGACGCCGCCGAAATCGGGCAGCACGTTGCGGATCGGCTTCAGCGCCGGCTCGGTGAGGCGATAGAGGACGTGGTCGATGGTGCGCACGGCGTTGGAGTAGCTGTTGACGACCCCGAACTGCTTCAGCCAGCTCAGAATCACCGCCGCGAGGACGATCCACCAGTAGATGTCGAGGGCGTAATAGAGCACCGTCAACAGCGGGACGAGGATGACGTTCATGGTGAGCCGCGCCTTGATGCCAATGACGAAATTGCGCCGTCACCCTAGCTTCGGGCGCGCGGACGCGCAAGGGGGAGGGCGACGCGCGCGCCCTTCCCGCGCCTGCCGTCGCCATCACGCAATTTTTTTCTTGCATCAAGGTGGCGGAATCCATATGGTCCGCCTCCACCGCGGCGGCCCAACCCGCGCGCCGGTACGAGTTTCGGGGCCATAGCTCAGTTGGGAGAGCGCTTGAATGGCATTCAAGAGGTCGACGGTTCGATTCCGTTTGGCTCCACCAAATAAAACAAGGGCTTAGCTGGGAAATCAGCTAAGCCCTTTCGGTTTTCTGGTCTGCTAGGTAACACGCGCGCTTGCCGTTACCTACGCCACCTATCGACTTCTCCCCA
>JACRFY010000082.1 GCA_016212565.1 Magnetospirillum sp.
GGCGGCGGATTTCATCTTCATCGATCATGCCGCCGATTCTAGCCGACCGGCCTACCCCTGAGAATCGCCAACCGTCAGTTGCGCCAGATCGATTCGGCTATTTTGGCGAAACCCCTAATTGGGGTCAGCAGTGCACTGTCATGTGTGGACGGCCCCTGCGTTGCACGGAGATATTGCCAAGGTGACTTGGGCGGCAAGCGCCGTGCGGCCGCGTCAAGAATCGGCGGCAAGGCCCTCGCCCGCCCCGATATTCTGCGTATGTTCCTTTTTCGCTTGACTCACGCCGCGCACCGACGACATTCTTCGGCATATCGTCCTATCTAAGGAATCCGCCATGCCGCTGTTCCAATCCCTGTTCACCACCCCGCCCGAGCGCGACTGGACCTCCGGCCTGGGCGCCGACGGCGGTTCGTGGCGGATCAGGCCGACTTCGATCCTCGACGACGAGGCGGACGACCGCTTTCCCGCCTTCCGGAGCGCCTGGAAACAGGGCAAGCCCCTGACGGAACTTTTCGGCAACGACGTCTTCGCCCTGCACGGCGACGTCGGGCCGTCGGGGGCCGACAACCACCGCCCCGACGTCGCCAAGGTCGAGACCTTCCTCGCCAACACCGGCCACTATAGGCCGGTGACCGACGATGGTCCCAGCGGCTGGTACGGCCCGGCGCTGAAGGACGCCATCGGCCGGTTCCAGCAGGACAACGGCCTCACCGTCGACCACACCCTGACTCCGGGAGGCGAGACCATCGGCAAGCTCGGCGGCCTGTTGGGCGGCGTGATCGACCGGCCGCGGACGCTGGCCCAGATCCCCAAAGACGGCGAGGACCCGCGGCTGCCAAAGCCGCCGCTGTTCCCGCCCTTGGCCCCGCCCCTGCCCGATCCCCTGCCGCCGCCGATCCCGACCGGCAGCGAGGACGGCGAGCCGCCGCCCGACATCTTCGTGCCGCCTGAACCGCCCCCGGGCCCGGGCTGGCCGAAAGGCTTGCCCAAGCCGCACGTGGACGGCGAGAACGAGGAAGACGACTTCCGCAACCACACCATCTCCGAGGACGGTGCCGAGGAGCACGACCGCTGGGCCGAACTGCTGACTCACGGCACCACCCCCGACAAGACGGCGGCGTTCCTGAAGAACGTCATCACCTGGAGCGGCGACCAGGGTCGCGGCGACGTCGCCGACCTGCTCGGCCGCCTGGAGAAGCGGGACCCGGCCAAGGCCCGCGATCTCCAGGGCCGCCTGCACGGCCTGTCCGGCGAGCGGATCCCCTTCCGCGTCGCCCCGCGCGGCAAGGGGTATGTCGAGCCCGAGCCGGCGCCTTTGCCCGATCCCGACAGCTTTCTCACCGAGGACCATCTCCCCGACGCCGACTGGTGGTCGGCGGGCAACATGGCCGAGGTGCTGTCGCGCAAAGGCGACTACAAGGACGCCCTGACCGGTTACTTCCTGCCGCAGATCCGCGCCAATCGCGGCGCCGGCTGGACCGAGCTGGTCACCGCCCATGCCGAACTCGGCCGCCGCGACCCGGAATCGGCGGTCAAGCTGGCCGACCAGTTCGAAGGCCTGACCGGTCGCCCGCTGGCCTTCGCCGCACTGGCCGACGAGGGCAGTGGGGGTGGGGGTGGTGGCACCATGCCCCCGCCAAAGCCGCCCGAGCCCATCCCCGAACCCCCGACCGGCCCGCAACCCGAACCTCAACCAGCACCGCAACCTCAGCCGCAGCCGGCGCCGGAGCCGCAACCCTTGCCGTCGCCAGAGCCAAAGCCGGGACCATCATCAGGCGGGGAAAAGAAGGCGACCTCATTTCCCCCCGATGATTCAACTATTTACCGGGTCGCACACATCGAGGCCTTCAAAAAGGAGGCACTCGCAAAAGGTGTCGGATACGGCAGCGGACATTGCGTCGCCTTGGTGCAGGCCGCCAATCCCGATTTACCCAATCATTCCTTGTGGAAGCGCGGCTCCGATATCAAGGCAAACGGCGACCCGCCGCTGAAGTCGGGGACAGCGATCGCCACCTTCGATCCCGACGGCAAGTATCCTGATAAGCCAACTGGTCAACATGCTGCTGTCTTTCTTGAATATGGCACTCAAAACGGGCGCAGCGGAATGTGGGTGTTGGATCAATGGAAGCGGCAAGCACCTCAAACGCGGTTCATCTATTTCGATCAAAACCGCAACCGTCAAAACGATGCAGGCGCCTATTCGGTAGTCTCCAAATAGGCTAATCTCCCTGGTGGTCCCCGAGCCACCAGGGAGCGCCCCTATGCGGTTGCTGATCTCCTACACAAC
Source organism: Magnetospirillum sp. (assembly GCA_016212565.1). GTDB lineage: Bacteria > Pseudomonadota > Alphaproteobacteria > Rhodospirillales > Magnetospirillaceae > JACRFY01. The sequence continues at coordinate 2,288 of JACRFY010000082.1, forward strand.
TCTCACGCTTTTTTTTACAGGGCTCTCATATGCAAATGAGGCCGTTCAGTGCCCGATCACGCGCAAGGCAAATGGCGCGGTTTCCCAACTTGTCGGCGTTGAGATTTGGGAGAATGGCGGAATGGACGGACCTCCCGATCATGAAATACGGCATGGGAAGACACTCATACAAACGTGGGATATAGTTTATATTGACGATACAATAATTAAATGTCGGTATGATAATGGACATATTGTGGTATTGACGGCGCGCGGCTCCTCAAAGTGCGAGTTAACTACAGTTGACACCAAGGATCAATCATTCTTAATACATCGCTTCTCATGCCGGTAATTCGCGCAGAAATTCGCTCCTTTCCTGTTTGTTGGTACCGTGCGCCTCGTTGCTCTCGTATTTGCAGTCTTGCTGGCCGTGCCATCCACCGGCAAAGCCGGAGAGGTGGTCTGCCCCAGGAATATAGCCAGCTCAGCGCAATCGTCCGTGAAGGTTCCCCTGACGGCCGGGGAAGTATGGGCCAATGATTATCAGCTTGCGATGGACGATGCCGAAGAACACTTTGAGGAAGGACGACATCTGTGGAGTAGATGGAAATTGACTTCGCAGCCGTCGCCGCGGTTCATGGCATGCCGGTACGGGTCAGACAACCAATTCTATAAGCGTCCAGAAGTTATTGTTCCAATACCTGAAGGTGGGCAGCCCTGTGAGCTCGACATCCGCAGTCGGAACCGCAATTTTACGGAATGGGAAGTTCGAACTTTCGTCTGTGCGGGGCCAGCTTTCGCAAAGCCTGTACTTTATTTTCCCCACCGCCCCGACCGGAAGACCCAACTTGGCGGAATCGCCCTCGAAATGAGCCGTTCATCCATCAAGGAACAGATAATCGCCCTGGGTGGGACCATCACCGTCGAGGATGAAGCGACAATTCACATCAGGTTGTCCACTGAGGCCTATGTCATCCATTTCGCCCCCGGCAACGTGACTCCACACCAGATCTCCACCCTCCGCCCGCCACGGCGTGACGTCAACGATCACGATCTCTATTTGGAGCTCCTGTTCCGCTTTGGCACACCATGGCGCGGGTACGCCTATCCGGACCACTACTGGACCGGCGGGGACGACGTCTGGGTTGTCCATCGGGTCGGAGCGCCGGGAGAGCCCCAGCAGATCATCCTGATGGACCATGCCCCGGGAGCACGGTGACAGGTGAGCACGGTGGCTGCATTCCTTCGGGGGAACCGCGGCGTTCCGGATACCGGCCCGGGTCACGGCGGAGGCATTGAATAAATATCCACCGGCGCGGCAGGGAGCCGAAGGCGCCGACACTGGTACGGTATCTCTGTGCATCTGCGGTTATTCTCTTGCTTTGTTTTATTACGACGCAGATAATTTGATCTATTCAGCAAGCCGCTCCGGTCCGACAGGCGAATTTGCAGGGTGGACGGAGATAATGCTACTCTGACCCCATTAATACCTTGTCCCGATGAGGTCGACTCATCGGGACAAGGTTAGGCGCGACCGCGCCGCGCAGCTTATGCCGCGGGAGGCAAGGGTTTCGGAGAAACCCGCCCGCCGCCTGAGGGCGCCGCTGATCGGTTCCGATCAGCGGGATATGGTATAAGCCGCAGGGTGTCCAAGGTGGTCAGGACATGGCCGCGCTCGATGTTGGAGACGGTTTCCGCCGTCTTGTCGATCTTCTCGGCAAGCTGTTGGGAATTGAACGCACTCTGCCCCCGTTTTGCCGGAACGCCCACTGACGGTGGGAGCTTTCGGCAGGCGCTAATGGGTTGATGGCAGTGGGATAACTGCCACCGGAATTCAGGCTTCCTCTGCACCAAAGCCGGGCGGCGCAAAGAAATATGGGATTAGCTTCCCTGGCAGGCCTTTTTCAGTGAATCGATCAGTGAGAGGTTATCCGTACCCTGGGCCGACGCCCCGCCCTTGCCAGCAAAATGCCACGACGTCCACGAGTTTCCGCGCTTACGGCGGGCACCTGCCAGCCCGAAATATTTTCCGTCACGGCCATAACAGGTGCCCTTTGCCTCCTCGTAGCTGCCCTCCGTCTTGAATTCCACCTCTCGCACCTCCGCGCCGCCGCTTTGGGCGGCGTAGACCTCCGAGCGTTCACTGGCGCGTTCGGCCCGGCGATGTTCTGCGGTGCGGTTGACCGTTTCAGCCTCCTGGCGGCGGAACTGTTCCGGTGAGCCGACGATGATCGGCGCGGAGGATGTTGCCGGGCGGGAGGAAAAGAGCTGATCGCTGTTGTACCCCTGCGCCCGTCCCGCAGCGGGCAGGGCGCACAGGACGGCCAGCAGGGCCAGAGTGGCGGCCTTGTTCATGGCGTCAGTCCCTGGTCCGGATCGTCTTGACGCGGGTCGCCATGCTGACCCCTTCGGTGGAGGAGGTGGTGACCGCCTCGCCATAGATCACCCTGGATACCGTGGTATCGGTCGCCTCGAAGGTGATGGTGGCGGCGGGGAACGAGGGATAACGGACGGTCGTCACCTTGTCTTCAACATAGCCTTCGTCGACCCGCCCGCCGACCGCTAGGTTCTGGCGGCTTTTGCGAACCGTCACCGTGCCGGCAATGTCCACATCATAGGCATGGCGAAGGGCGAGGGGGGCATTGGCGCGCTGGCCCAGCCTGCAGTCCATCCGGGGGGTCAGGCGGGTGCCACCCGAACCGTCGCTGAACAGTTGGCGGCCGCTGGTCCATTTCTCGGCGGTCGACATGTCCTTGCACGCAATGTCGAACACCCGGTCGGGACCGGCGGCGATGATGGCGGCGTATTCCATCTTGCGGCGCTCGGCATCGCTTCTGGCCAAGCGGTCGGCGGTCTGGAAGTGGGCCTTCTCGCCGGTAACCAGGAAAGCCCGCCACGCCCCGTCGAAGGTTCCCTGCGCCAGCAAGGACTTGACGGCGGCGAGGTCGGCCTGGAACCGGCTGCGGGAATAGCCCAGCATCACCGCCCGCTTGTTGCGCTCCCGCTCCCGCGCGTTGGCCTTGACAAGCATCGGGTGCTCGACGATGCGCAGCAAGTTGAAATCAAATTCCTTGGCACGGGGGTGATCGGCCAGCGTTCCCGTGGTCGTGCCGGAGCGGATTTCCAGCGCGGCGCCGCTGACCATCAGGTACATCAGCATGCGGGCACGGTCCAGGCTGGCCGGCCCGCGCAGCACGCGAGCGACGGGATTGCCGTTGGGAGAGACCCGCTCGAGCCACAAGATGTCCACCGGGTCGCTCACGCTGGCGAACAGGCGCTTCAGGCCGTCGACGTCCAGGTTGACCACCGTCTGGTTCAGGGCCTTGTCGTCGAACTGGGGGTGACCCGTGCGCCAGCCGGCATCCAGCGCTTCGCGATGGTCCGAGGTGTCGCGATTGCGCGCCATGCCGCGAAAGACCTTCACAAGCTCCTCGTCGACCGGCCCCACCTCGGTCGGCCACATGGCGCGGAAGAAATCGACCTCGCCGCCCGTCATACGCTGGCGGATGAAGGCTTCGGTAGGGGCAATGCGAGCCCGCATCGGCCCCCAACGCTCCTCCATGCGGGGATCGTTCTTGACCTGACCGACATTTGCCTTGGCATCTTCAATGAACCTAAGCGCAATTTGATAGTCGGTGGGCGCCTTATAATTGTCGGCGAGAACCGAGTGCCGGCCGCCATTGGCCTTGTCGTAATGCGAGTATAGCTGGGCCAGCGTGATAGCCTGTTCGACTCGGCCGGCCACGTATTTCTCGCCTGCCTCGACGTAGCCATTGTACCACCGGGCGGCGGCGTCGATCTCCGAGGAACTTAGGCAGTGGGCCGTCGGCAGGCCGGCGAGGGTGCAGCCCCCCCCCGGTGTAGGCGGTCTCGCAGGCCGCCAGCATCAGCGGCGCAAGCAGGGTCAGACAGCGGGACAAGCGGTGGGTTTCCCTAATCATACTTTCCCCCTCTGCGGCTTATCAGACGGATGCCCACCAGTTCATAGCGAGCATTGAACTCCTGAGTTCGGCCAAAATGCCTTTGCCGGCAAAAAACACCTGACCTTGACCTTCTCGGGCGTAATTGGGTCAGAATCGCGTTCGCTAGGCGCACTTCCCCGACATTGCCGCCGATCCCGCCACCGCCCCCCCCAACTGCCCGCCCTCAGTCCTTATCCACGTACGGATTCCGCCCCCCGCGCACGAACAGGCGGATCGGCACGCCGACCAGTTTGAAGGTGTCGCGCAGGCTGTTGACCAGATAGCGCTGATAGGCCTCGGGCAATTCCTCGGCGCGGGAGGCGAAGACGACGAAGGTCGGCGGGCGGGCCTTGGCCTGGGTCATGTAGCGGATCTTGATCCGCTTGCCGCCGGCCACCGCCGGTGGCGGGTGGTTGGCGATCACCTCTTCCAGCCAGCGGTTGAGCTGGCTGGTGGGAATGCGGCGGTTCCACAGGCGGTGGACCTCGAGGACCTCGTCCATCAACTGCTCGACGCCCTTGCCGATCAGCGCCGACAGGGTCACCGTCGCCAGGCCGCGCGCCTGGGGCAGCGAGGTCTCCAGGCGGTCGGAGAGGCGCTTCAGCGCCTCGCCGCGGTCCTCGACCACGTCCCACTTGTTGATGGCGATCACCAGGGCGCGGCCCTCGTCGAGGACCATGCGGGCGATGGTCAGGTCCTGCTTGTCGAGGATCGCCGCGGCATCCATCACCAGCACCACCACCTCGGCCAGGCGGATGGCCTCGATGGTGTTGCTCACCGACAGCTTTTCCAGGCTGTCGTCGATCTGCGCCCGGCGGCGCATGCCGGCGGTGTCGACCAGACGGATCGAGCGGCCCTTGTGGCTCCACTCGGTGGAGATGGCGTCGCGGGTCAGCCCGGCCTCGGGGCCGACCAGCATCCGCTCCTCGCCGAGCAGGCGGTTGATCAGGGTCGACTTGCCGACGTTGGGACGACCGACCACCACCATCTGCAACGGCCGCAGCGGGCGCTCGGGCGTCTCGGCGGGCCCGGTGGCGTCATCCTCGGCGGCGAAGTCCGGCTCCGGCTCGGGAGTCAGGGCCCCAGCGGCCTCGGCATAGGGGCGCAGCGCGTCGAACAGGTCGGACATGCCCTCGTTGTGCTCGGCCGACAGCGGCACCGGCTCGCCGAGCCCAAGGCCATAGGATTCGTAAAGCCCCGGTTCGCCGGCCTTGCCCTCGCACTTGTTGGCGACCAGGATCACCGCGGCGTTGCGGCGGCGCAGGTGTTCGGCGAAGTGGCGGTCGAGCGGCGTCACCCCGGCGCGGGCATCGATCAGCATCAGCGCCACGTCGGCCTCTTCCACCGCCATGTCGGTCTGGCGGCGCATGCGCGCCTCGACGCTGTCGCCGCCGGCATCCTCGAACCCGGCGGTGTCGAAGACGGTAAAGGCGAGGCCGAGCAGGTCGGCCTCACCCTCGCGGCGGTCGCGGGTGACGCCGGGCGTGTCGTGAACGATCGCCACCCGGCGCCCGACCAGCCGGTTGAACAGGGTCGATTTGCCGACATTGGGCCGGCCGACGATGGCGACGGTGAAACCCATGGACTCGATCCTCAGCGATAGGCGACGAGATCGGCGTCGTCGGTGAGGAAATAGATGGTGCCACCGGCGATGCTGGGCTGAATCGACACGCCATCCGAAAGATCCTCGGTGCCCAGCACCGAACCGTCATAGGGCGACAGGGCCAGCAGCACGCCGTCGGAATTGCCGAAGATCAGCCGGTCGGAGGCCAGAACCGGCCCCACCCAGGTGACCCGGCCCTCGCGCTTCTTCGGCTTGTGCCAAGTCTGCAATTCGGTGACCCACAGGATCTTGCCGGTCTTGGCCTCGAGGGCGGTCGCCTCGTTCTCGTTGGAAATCACGAACACGTAATCGCCGGCCACCCACGGGCTTTGGGTCCCGCCGATCTCGCGCTCCCACAGCCGGCGCCCCGAGCGGAGCTCGATGGCCACCAGCATGTCGGAATGGCCGATGGCATAGACGCGGCCGCGGTCGATCACCGGCCGGCCGCGAATGTCGGTCAGGGCCGAGATGCCCTCGGTGCGCTTGATCGAGGACAGCGCCTCCTGCCACAGCACCGCGCCGTTCTCGACCCGCAGCGCGAACAACTCGCCGGAGGAGTAGGGAATCACCACCACGTTGCCGTCCACCGCCGGGCTGGTGCCGGCGAGGATGCTGGCCTGCTCGGGGGTGCCGGTATGCGACCACAGCGCCTTGCCGTCCTCGGCCGCCAGGGCGTGGGCCTGGTTGTCGACGGTGATGACGAAGACGCGGCCGCCGCGAACGGTGGGCGCGCCGCGCATCGGCCCCGACAGGGTCTGGCGCCACAGCGCCTTGCCGGTGCGGATATCGACGGCGACCACCTGGGCGAAGCCGGTGGAGACGAACAGCCGTCCGTCCTCGTAGGCCAGCCCGCCGCCCGAAAAGGTGTCGCCCTCGCCGGGCGGCGTGATGTCCGAGGTCCACAGCTTCTTGCCGGTCCTGGCATCGACGGCGGTAATCTCGGTATCGGCGTCGAGGGTGAACACCATCCCCTCGGCGATGATCGGCTGGGCCAGCAGCTTCGAGCGCTTGCTCGATCCGCTGCCGATGTCGGTCTTCCAGGCGCGGCGAATCTGGTCGGCAACCACCATGTGGTGCATGGCGTGATTGGCATAGCCGCCGGCCTGCGGCCAGTCGTCGTTGGGCTCGGGGGGCGGCAGCAGGATCGTCGCCGGCTTGCCCTTGGTCTCGGGCTCGATCAGGCGCTCCTTCGACAGCACCGAAATGCGCTTGCCCGGCAGCGGCGGCTTGGACGATTCGCCCAGCCACGATTCGCAGCCGGCCAAGGCCAGCACCGCCACCATCGTCCATGCCCAGCGACGCATCGCCCGTTCCCCCTCAGCTCTTGGCCGCGGCCAGCATCTCGGACGCGCGGGCACGAATGCCCTGCGGCGCCCCGGCGTCGTCGGCCAGCTTGCGCAACAATTCCACCGCGCGAGCCTCGTCGCCGCGCTTGCGCGCCGCCAAAGCCAAGACCTCGCGGGCCGAATGGCGCCACGGGTTCTGGTCTTCGGCCAAGGGCGCCACCTGCGTCTCGACCGCCGCCGCATCGGCGGCGTCGAGCTTGAGATAGGCCGATTTCAGCACCGCCAGACTGCGATAGGGTTCGTCGGCCTCGCCGGCCAGGCGGTCGTAGACGGCGATGGCCCCGGCGACGTCGCCCTCTTCGACGCGCAGACCGGCATGACGCATTTCGGCCAGCACGCGGTAACCGGCCGTGCCGTCGATGGCCAGCGAGCCCAATTGGGCCGCCCCTTGCTCGCGCTTGCCCTGTTCGATCAGCGTCTGCGCCTCGGCATAGGCCAGCGACGAGGCGGCACGCTGGCGGCCCTGCCAGGTATGAAAGGCCTGATAGCCGGCCACCGAAAGGACCAGGGCCACGGCTCCGGCGACGGCCAGATGGCCGTATTTCTTCCACAACGCATGGAATTGATCTTGGCGCAGCTCCTCGTCGACCTCACGGATCAGCAGATCGGCGGCGGCATCCTCATGCTTGTCGCTCACAGGCATCACTCCGGCAGGAAACGGCGGGTAACATAGAGCGTCGCTCCCGCCTTGGCAAACGGGTTGAAGGGCGCGCCGTCCAACTCAGGGCTTCCACTTGATCGAACAGCCCATCGAGGTGAGCTGCACGGACGGTCCCTTGCCGGTGCGGGCGACCTCGGCCATCGCCTCGTAGAGGTCGCGGCGGGCGTCGGCCGGACCCGGCAGACGGCCGGAGGCGTCGAGGCGGCCACGGTATTGCAGGCCCAACCCGGCGTCGAAACCGAAGAAATCGGGGGTGCATACCGCCCCGTAGGCCCGCGACACGTCCTGGCTCTCGTCGTAGAGGTAGGGAAAGGAGAAGCCGTGGCGGACGGCGAATGCCGTCATCTCGGCGAAGGAATCCTCGGGATAGGCACTGGCGTCGTTGGACGAGATGGCGGCGACGCCGATGCCCAGCGCCTGCAGGTCCGTGACGTCGCGGACCAGGCGGTCGATCACCGCGGTGACGTAGGGGCAGTGGTTGCAGATAAACATGACCAGCGTGCCGGCCGGGCCGCGCACCGCGTCGAGGCTCCAGGTGCGGCCGTCGGTTCCCGGCAGGCTGAAGGCCGGGGCCCGCCGGCCGAAATCGCAGATGGGTGTGCTCACCGCCATGGATACGGCCTCCCGGGCCAGATTCGCGTTGACGCCGAGGGGCGCCGGGGCAGACAATACCCCTTAATCGAACGCAAAAGGATCATAGAAGATGATCCCCTCCCAATGTCCTCGCCATGCCGCCCGCCTCGCCATGGCGCTTGCCGCCACCCTGGCCGTTGCCGGCTGTGCCGACGAGGAAGGGTTCCAGGCCAATATGGGCCGTCTGGGCATGACCCCACGCTACCAGTTCTTCCAATTGGAGGCGCTGTCGCTGATCAACACCCAAAAGACCATCACCGACCACATCGCCACCCTGGTCACCGGCCGCGACTGTTCGACGCCGCGGGCGCAGCGCGAGGGCGTGTGGTGCGTCGACTGGCCGGGAGCACCGCCGCCGCCGCCGCAGGTCTATTGCTATCAGAGCCTGGCGCGGCCGTCCTGCTACAGCCAGCCCTACAACGAGGGTAACGACCGCCTGATCGGTTTCGTCGCCGCGCCGCTGATGCGCTGAGCGCCCCCCTCGTTCGCACCATCGCCCGCCACGCCATCACGCTGGATTTTCTCCCGGCGTTGGTTGAAGAATAGGCGACGTCGCAGAGTCGGGGCCCCGCATGGCCAAAGTCATCCGTCTAGCGGAATATCGGGCGCGGCCAAGCCTCGTCCACTTCAACCGCATCGAGCTGACACTGCTGATGAACCTCTACTCCCGCCGGGTCGCGGCCGGGGAGTGGCGCGATTACGCCATCGACCAGGGGACGGCGGGGGCGATGTTCTCGATCTATCGCCATGCCGGCGAGCATCCGCTCTACACCGTCGCCAAGCAGGCGTCGCGGACTCACCCCACCGTGTTCGTGGTCGCCACCCCCGAACGCGAACTGGCCCGGTCGCCGTCGCTGTCGGAGGCGCTGAAGGCCCTGGAACGCGCGCCGCGGCTGGTGCAGAGCTAAGGTTTCATACCGGCGAACGCTCGAAACCGACCCGTTCGCCGGTATTTGCGGCCAAGGGCGCGGATGCGCCCGCCCGGCGAGGGCGAACAGGCGAGTCGCCTCGGCGGCTCGCCGATATGCCGATATCAGGCCTGCTCGCCCTGCATCTCCATGCGCCGGGCAATGCGCTGCATGGTGTTGGCGACGGCGGGGCACTGTTCGGCCAACGCCATCGCCACCCGCTTGGCGTGGTCGGCATCGACGGAATGCCCGGCCACCTCGGCCTCGAGAATCGCCGCCATTTCCCGGATGTGTTGCCAGGTGATGTGCATGGAAAGCTCCACCGATCGTTGCCAGCAAACGCGCTCCTTCTACGCCCGGTTCACGCTGGAGGCCACGGACAGTTCGGTGAATAGCTTTTGACAGTTCGACGGCTCTACCCCGCCGGCAGGGTGAGCACGAAGCGGGCGCCGCCGTCGGCGCCGTTGCCGGCTTCCAGGATGCCGCCGTGGTCCTTGACGATGCCGTAGCTGATCCACAGTCCCAGCCCGGTCCCCTGCCCGACCGGCTTGGTGGTGAAGAAGGGGTCGAAGACCTTGGACAGGTCGGCGGCGGCGATGCCGGGGCCATTGTCGGCCACCTCGACCACCACCCAGGCGCCGTCGCGGCGCCCGCCGATGCTCACCGCGCCGCCGGGACGGGCGGCGACGGCATCGAGGGCGTTTTCGACCAGATTGACCATCACCTGATGCAGTTGCCCCGGCTGCCCCTCGACCGCCAGCCCGGCGGGCATGGCGACGGCGACCGCGGGCGGCGCGCTGCGGCCCTTGATCACCCACTGCACCGCCTTGGCCGCCGCCTCGGCGAGATCGAGGCGTTCGGGCGGAGCGGCGGTGGCAAAGGACAGCCGCTTCAGCGAGGTGACGATGTCGCTGACCCGCCGCGTGCCCTCCAGGGTGCCGTCGATCAGTTCCGGCAGATCGGCCATCATGCCGTCGACGCGCAAGGTCTCGCGCAGCCGCTCGCGCTCGGCGGCCGGGACGCCGGCATGCACGGCGTGGAGATAGGCGGCCAGCCGCTCGCGGTAGCGGGCCAGGGCATGGACGTTGCCGACGATGAAGCTGATCGGGTTGTTGAGCTCGTGGGCGACGCCGGCCACCAGACGGCCCAGCGAGGCCAGTTTTTCCTGCTGGACCAGCCGCGCCTGGGCCAGCTTGAGGTCGTCGTA
>JACRFY010000012.1 GCA_016212565.1 Magnetospirillum sp.
AATAATCGTCATGCCCGGACTTGATCCGGGCATCCACGTCTTTCCGCATGACTATCGTTGTCGAAAGCGGCACCACGTGGATGGCCGGGTCAAGCCCGGCCATGACGGCAATTCCTTGATCTAAATGGACAAAATGTGTGAGTGCCGTAGCGCCTTCGCGGGGATGACGACCTTGTTTGCGGGACTCACCACCCCTGGCGCAGGCCGCGGACGATGTCGACGTAGTCGGGTTCGCTGTCCGGGGCGAGGACGCCGCGGCGGATCAGGAAATCGAGGATCACCAGGTTGACGTTGAACTTGAAGGCGTCGCCGTCCCGCGCCCGCGCCGCCACCTCGGCAATCGGCATCAGGGCGAAACTCTCGATCTCGCCGTCGGTGTTGCGGGGGACGAAATCCGCCGGCAGGGCGAGGTCGAAGACGAACATGGTGTCCGGCTTGAGCCCCCACTCGTCCTCCAGGCAATAGGCGATGGCGCCGGCCGGACGGGCGGTCCGGGCCAAGGCCTCGGGCACCGCCGCCTCCTCGGCGGCCTCCTTGACCAGATTGTCCATCAGGGCGAGATGGGCCGGCTGGCCGCCGGCGATCAGGTTGTCGAGCTTGCCCGGGGCCACCTCGCGGTCGTCGGCGCGGCGGGCGATCCACAGCTTGAGGCCGCCTTCGTCCTCGACCACGCCGTTGACGTGCACCCCGTAGGCGCGGACGCCGAACACGCTGGCCAGGCCGCGGTCGATGGTCAGCAGGGCCGCCTCACCCCAGCGCGGGGCTACGCGATAGCGTTCGCCGCGCAGGCGCGGCCAGCCTTCTTCCATGGTCAGGGTGCGGCACACCCCGTCCACCGCCGCCGAGCGGGCTTCGACGGTATCCAGCCGCGGGGCGAGGCGGACGGCGTCGTCGTCGACGCGGAACACGGCGGGAAAGCCGGACAGCAGGCCGGCGATGTCGGCGCGGACCCAGCCGACGTGGCGGCGCTCGACGATGAAGGGGCGGAAGCGGGTGATGTCGTGGGCGTTGCAGGCGCGGATGTGATCGAGCCAGGCCATGGTCACTCCTTGACCGGCGCCACCAGGGGAACGGTGACGGTGAAGGCGGTGCCGCGACCCGGCGCGCTGTCGACCGTCACCGAACCGCCCAGCGGGCCGGTGACCAGGTTGTAGACGATGTGCAGCCCCAGCCCCGAGCCGCCGCTGCCGCGCCGGGTGGTGAAGAAGGGGTCGAAGATGCGGGTGCGGTGCTCTTCGGCGATGCCCTTGCCGTCGTCGGAGAACACCAGCCGCACGGTGGCGGCGTCCGGCAGGTCGACGCTCACCCGCAGGTGGCCGCCGACGCCCGGGTCGTAGCCGTGGATCACCGCGTTCATGACGAAATTGGTCAGAACCTGCGACAGGGCGCCGGGATAGCCGTCGACGGCGATGGTCTCGGGACAGGCGATGGTCACGGTGTGGCCGTCTTGGCGCAGGCGCGGCGACAGGCTGGCGACGGTCTCGCGGATGGTGGTGGCGAGGTCGAAGGTGCGCCGCTCGCCGCTGGTGCGGTCGACCGCCACCTGTTTGAAGCTGCGGATCAGCGCCGCGGCGCGCTCGCAATTGGACAGCACCAGCGCCGAGGCCTCGCCGGCGGTGTCGAGGTAGCGCTGGAAGTCGTCGACGCCGATGTCGTCGGCCGCGAACAGCGTGCGCAGGCGGGCGGTGGCGTCGGCGAGGTGGGAGGCGCAGGACAGGGCGATGCCCACCGGGGTGTTGATCTCATGGGCGACGCCGCCGACCAGGGCGCCCAACGAGGCCAGCTTCTAGGCCTGGACCAGGGTTTCCTGGGCCTCCTTGAGGCGGTCGAGCGCCTCCTCGGCCTCGGCCTTGCGTCGGGCCAGTTCCTGGTTGACGGTCGCCAGCTGACCCTGCAGGCGGTCGCTGACCTTCACCAATTGGCGCTGCTCGCGCACGCTGCGGCGATAGGCCTCGATCAGTTGGTCGGCATCGCCGCGCAGGTCGGCGGGCAGGTCGTCGAGGCGGCGGCGCAGGTTTTCCGCCAGACCGAGGATGCGTTCCTCGGCGTCGAACAGGCTGAAGCCGGCCTCCCGCGTTGCCGCCACCGTTCAATCCGCCCCGGCGCTCTCGACCAGATTGAAGGTCAGGTGGTCGAGGTCTTCGGAGAAATCCTCGCCGAATTCGCGCATGGTCTCGTCGTCGGCGGCCGACACCCAGTTGACCACCACCGTCACCCCCGCGGCGGCGGCGCGGTCGAGCCTCAGGAACATGTTCATCAGCGCCTTGGCCGACGAGCTGTTGAAGTAGATCATCTCGAAGTCGAAGCGCACCGTGCGCTCCGTGGCGGTGGCGAGGAACGCCTCCAGCGCCTGGAAGATCGGGCCGTAGACCGCCGACGCGTCCTCGGGATAGGACTCGCCCTTGAGGGACAGACGGCCGGCGGCGAAGTCGAATTCGACCGCGGGCGAGCGCTCGGTGGCGGGGATCGTGAGATTTTCCATGACCGGGCTCATCAGATCAGCACCTTGAGACAGAAGAACGACTTGCCGTTGTCCAGCGGTTCGAAATCGAAGGCGATGGGTTCGCTGGCGCGCCGGGCGATCTCGATCAGGCCGATGGTGGCGCCGCGGCTGTCCTCCTCGGGCGGCTCGCGCAGTTGCTCCTTGTAATAGGCCTTGATGGCGTCGCGGTCCATGTCGCGCAGTTTTTCCAGGCGGGCGCGCAGCTTGGCGACGTCCTCGGCCAGCACGGTGTTGCCGCAGACGATGAAGGTGCGTCCGCCCTCCTGGCCGATGCTGACCATCCCCGAGGACAGCTCCACCGCCCGGCCGCCGCCGGTGCCGCCCTGCACCTTCTCGGCCGAATAGCGGATGATGTTCTGCGCCTGCTCGATGAACACCGAGAACACCTTCTTGATGGTGGTGACGTCGGTGTCCTCGATGGCCATCTTCTGGCGCAGGGCATCGCCGAGGGAATAGAGAATCCCCTCGGACAGATAGCCGGAGAACGAGAAGATGATCCCCCGGTCGTCCAAGGCCCGTTTGAACGAGCGGTAGTCTTTAGCGAGCATCGTCGATCTCCCCGTGGGAGTGATGGTAGCGCCGCGGCGTCAGCGGTTCAACGCCGTCTCTTCGGCCAGGAAACGGGAGTAGCGCTCGACGATGCGGCCATACTCGCCGCTGGCCCGCAACGCTTTCAGGCCGCGGTCGAAATCGTCGCGCAGGTGGGGATCGCGAAAGGCCACGGTGTATTCGGTGGGGAGAAAGATCGGGTGCATCCGCACCTGCTGGCGGGTATCGGCCTTGCCCATCACCTCGGGCGAATTGGCGAACCAGGCGAAGATGTGGCGGTCGGCGATCACCACCTCGGTGCGGTCGAGGAACAGCAGCGTCGGCTGCACCGCCTGCCGGGCTTCCTCGCGATAGCGCGGATTGCCGGACACCGCCGCCGCATAGGCGGGGCCGAGGTAGCGGCTGGCGTTCTGGAACGCCACCACCGCCTTGCCGGCCAGATCCTCGACCCCGGCGATGCGCAGGTTGTTCTTGGCCAGGGTGATGGCGTAATTGCGATAGGCGATGTGCGAGGCGGAGTAATGGGCGGGAACGCCGGAATTGGCGCGCATGGTCATGGCGGCATCGACCATCCCCGCCTCCAGCTCCTTCGACACCCGGCCGAAGGCCATGAAGCGCGTCTTCATGGTGTGGCCGGCCTGGGCCAGGGCACCCTTGACGATGTCGTATTCCAGGCCGCGTTCCTCGTCGACGAAGATATAGGGTTCGAGCGACAGGCCGATCGCCATGACGATTTCCGCGGCGGCGGCCGGTCGGACCTGGGCGAGGGCCAGGGCGAGGGCCAGCGGGATGGTGGCGATCGGTCTCATTCTCATGTCCTTCTCCTGCGGCGGGGGGCGGTGCGAAGACGGACGGTGACCACGGTCCCTTCGCCGACGGCGCTGTCGATGTTCAGCGAGCCGCCATGGAGGTCGACGATCTGGCGGACCATGTGCAGTCCGATGCCCGAACCGGCAACCCCCTCGACGTTCGAGGCGCGGAAGAAGCGCTCGAACACCCGGGCGAGGTCGGCGGCGGGAATGCCGATGCCGTGGTCGCGGATCGACACCGCGACGCCGCCGCCGCCGTCGGGGGCCGCGCCGACCTCGACCGGTGCGCCCTCGGGGGAATACTTGACGGCGTTGCCGATCAGGTTGTTGAACACCATGCCCAGCATGGCGGGATCGCCCCACACCGGCGCCATTTGCGGCGCTTCGAAGACGAAGGATCGGCCCGGGGCGGCGGTGCGGAAGCCGTCGAGGACGGTTCGCAGCACCGGGGCCAGATTCAGCTCCTGCTCCTGAAGGGCGATGCGCCCGGATTCCAGTTGCTCGTCGGCCAGGCAGGTGTCGATCAGGGCGATCAGGCGATTGACGGCGCCGCGGATGGTGCCGAGCCGCGGCATCAAGGTGCTGTCGGTGGCGCTGGCCCGCATCGACAGCATCTGCGCCGCCGAATCGATGATCGCCAGTGGGGTGCGGAATTCGTGGCTGACCATCGAGAGGAACTGGCGCAACTGCCCCTTGGCCTCGGTTTCGCGATGGAGCGCCAGTTCGGCGGCATCCTTGGCCCGGGCCAGTTCGGCGGTGCGCTTGGCCACCCGGCGTTCCAGCGAGGCGTTGGCGCTGGCCAGTTCGTCGTTGAGCGCCTCGATGGTCACCAGATCGCGCCACGCCCGCACCGCGCCGACCAGGGCGGTGAACAGCCGCTGGGCGGTGAGCTCGGTCTTGCTCTTGTAGTCGTTGACGTCGTAGGCCAGCACCACCTCGCGCTCGGGCGCCTCGCCCGGCTGGCCGGTGCGCAGGATGATGCGGATGCGGCGGTTGCCCATCTCCTCGCGGATCCGCCGCACCAGCTTGAGGCCGGCATCGGGGGTCTCCATCACCACGTCGAGCAAGGCCACGGGAATGTCCGGCCGCAGGGCCAGCAACGCCTCGGCCTCGGCCGCCGAATGGGCCGGCAGGGCCTCGAACCGGCGGCCGTCGAAGGTGAAATCGGCGAGCAGCAGCCGGGTCATGGCATGGACCTGGGCATCGTCGTCGACCACCAGCACCGGCCACGGCGCCTGGGCGGGAAGTACCGGCCGGGCGGTCCGCAGACGGAGCCGGGCGGGAGTCACTTCACCGTCACCGGGGCGGTGAAGGCGTAGCCGAGGCCGTGCATCGCTTCGACCGGCAGCTCCCGTCCGGTGGCCTGTTCGCCCTTGGCCCGCAGGCGGCGGACCATCGAATCGACCGAGCGATCCGAGGGATCCCATTCCCGCTTGCCCAGGGCGCGGAAGATCTCGGCCCGCGACACCCCCTCGCCCGGGCGAACCACCAGCAGCGACAGGAAGATCCGCTCGTTGCCGGTCAGCTTGACCGCGGCGCCGTCGGGCGTCGCCAGGGTCCAGGCGGTCTGGTCGTAGGTCCAGGGCCCCAGCGGCGCCACCGGAGTCGCCGCCGTGTGGGCGACCTTGAGCCGCCGCGCCAGGGTGCGCACCTGGGCCTCCAGCTCGCGCAGCTCGACCGGCTTGACCAGATAGACGTCGGCGCCGACTTCGAGGCCGACCACGCGGTCGACGTTGATGCCGCGCGCCGTCAGCATGATGATGCCGATCTCGGATTGCTCGCGCAGACGGGCGGCGATGGAGAAGCCGTCCTCGTCGGGCAGGTTCACGTCGAGAATGATCAGATCGACCGGCCCGGTGGCCAGCGCGCGGTCAAGCGCGCGCGCATCCTCGCAGCCCACCACCCGATGGCCGCAGGCTCCGAGGTATTCGACCAGATCGCCCCGGAGGGGCGCCTCGTCTTCGACAACTGCAATGTGCGCCATTCCTGCTCCCCCCGCGCACGGCACCATTCCCCACAGAAAGCCGAACCTGTGCCGCGGCGTCAATCGGATCCCTAGCAGGCTGCGGAAAAAGCCGGCTCCGCCTGCCCCAACTCGTCACCCCCGCGAAAGCGGGGGGCCACATTGTGTCTCGCAGCAGAGCGAGATGCTAAATATGGATGCGACTGCGCCATGGATTCCCGCTTTCTCGGGAAAGACGATCCAAAAAGGCATTTTTCCGCATCCTCTAGGCGCGGGCGATCACCACCTGTTCGACCAACCGGACCAGCAGGCGGTCCATCCGTCCCGCCCAGCTTTCGTCGTTGTCGATCAACTCGCGGCAGCGGCGGAAGGCGCGCAGCACGGTGGTGTGACTGCGGTCGCCGAAGATGCGCCCCAGCTCGGGCAGCGAGCACGAGGTCAGCAGTCGGGCGTAGTACATCGCCGCCATCCGCGGCTTCCACACGGCGTGGCTGCGCGTCGCTTCCATCATGTCCTCGACCGTCATGCCGAATTCGTCGGCGACGATGGCGATCACCTCGCCGACGAACGGATCGCTGGTCGACTGCGACATCACGGCGAACTGATCGATTCTGAAGGCGGTGGCCTGCATCGGAATACCCCCTGATCTGACCTCTATCCCTTATGCACAGGATGCCGCCGCGGGCGGGCCGGTTCCAGGCGCGATTTGGAACGGCTTGTGACGGAATGTGGCGGAGGCGGGGCCTAATTGAGCTGGCTGCGCATCGAGTCGACCGCCATCACCAGGGCGATGCGGATGCCGGTCTCCATCGCCGAATGCCCCCCCTCGGCAACGATGGCCAGCCGGGCCCGCGGCCAGGCGTCGGCGAGGCGCACCGCCGTCGACGGGGGGCAGACCATGTCGTAGCGGCCCTGGACGATGGTGCACGGCAGGTGGGCGATGGCGCCCATTCCCGCCAGCAGGGCACCTTCGGGCAGAAAGCCGCCATGGACCATGTAGTGGCATTCCAGCCGGGCCATCGCCAGCGCCGCCTGCTGGTCCATCGGTGCCATCTCGACCCGCGGGATCAGGCGGGCGCAGGCTTCCTCGTAGGCGCACCACGCCTGTGCCGCCGCCAGATGCACCGCCGGGTTGGGATCGCCGAGGCGGCGGTGATAGGCGGCCAGCAGGTCGGTCTCGGGGGCGACGCGGGCGGCGAAGCGGGCCCAGGCCTCGGGAAAGAAGCGGCCCATGCCGCCCAGGAACCACGCCACCTCGTCGCGCTCGAACAGGAAGATGCCGCGCAGCACGAAGCCGCTCACCCGCGCCGGCCACGCCTGGCCATAGGCCAGGGCCAGGGTGCTACCCCACGAGCCGCCGAACAGCATCCAGCGCTCGATGCCCAGGTGCCGGCGCAGGCGCTCGATGTCGGCGATCAGATCGGCGGTGGTATTGGCGGCCACCGTCGCCTCGGGGCGCGAGCGGCCGCAGCCGCGCTGGTCGAACAATACCACCCGCCACAAGGCGGGGTCGAAAAAGCGGCGATAGGCGGGGGCGGTGCCCGCTCCCGGGCCGCCGTGCAGGAACACCACCGGCATGCCGGCCGGATTGCCCGACTGCTCCCAATAAAGGCTGTGGCCATTGCCGACGTCGAGCATGCCCGTCGCATACGGGTCGAAAGGGGGAAAGAGGTCCATGCCGTCATTGTGGCATGCCCGGACGCCGCAGGCGAGGGTTGACGGCCCTGGCCGGGTTGCCTACACCCCGTCCATGCGTGTCGACGACTTCGACTTCGACCTTCCGCGCCAAGCCATCGCCGACCGGCCCGCCAGTCCGCGCGATGCCGCACGGCTGCTTCATGTGCGCGGCGATGCGTTCGTCGATTGCGGGGTGCGCGATCTGCCGCGCTTGCTGCGCCGCGGCGACCGGCTGGTGGTCAACGACACGCGGGTCATTCCCGCCCGCCTCAAGGGCCGCCGCGGCCAGGCCGAGGTCGAGGTCACCTTGCACCAGCGCCTTGCCGCCGATTCGTGGAAGGCCTTCGCCCGTCCGGCCAAGAAACTGCGGACCGGCGACCGCATCGAGGTCGCCGACGGCTTTGCCGCCACCGTTTCCGCCAAGGGCGACGCCGGCGAGGTCGAGTTGACGTTCGACCGCGGCGACGCGGCGCTGATGGCGGCGCTGGAGGCGTTCGGGCGCTTGCCGTTGCCGCCCTATATCCGCAAGGGCGAGGCCGACGCGCGCGACCGCAGCGACTATCAGACCGCCTTCGCCCGGGCCGAGGGCGCCGTCGCCGCCCCCACCGCCGGGCTGCATTTCACCCCCGAACTGCTGGCGGCGCTGGACGCGGCCGGCGTCGGTCTGACGGCCCTGACCCTGCATGTCGGCGCCGGCACCTTCCTGCCGGTCAAGGTCGAGGACACCGCCGATCACCGCATGCATGCCGAGCACGGCGTGGTGACCGCCGAAGCCGCCGCCGCCATCAATGCCACCCGGTGTGCCGGCGGCCGGGTGGTGGCGGTGGGAACCACCGCCCTGCGCCTGCTCGAAAGTGCCGCCGACGAGGACGGAACCGTGCGGCCCTTCGACACCTCGACAGCCATCTTCATCACCCCGGGCTATCGCTTTCGCTGCGTCGACGTGCTGATGACCAACTTCCACCTGCCGCGCTCGACCCTGTTCATGCTGGTCGCCGCCTTCTCGGGCCTGGAGCGCATGCGCCGCGCCTATGCCCACGCCATCGCCGCCGGCTATCGCTTCTACTCCTACGGCGACGCCTGCCTGCTGGAGCGGGATGACGGTTGATTCGATTCTGGAACGGCGCCCGCCGGCCGTGGTAAAGTCGAAGGTAGCCGGCATCGGGGTCCAGCCCGACGCCGGCCGCTCCTAGGTCCTGGTCACGGTCAGGCGGATGCACATCCGCCAGATCCGCAACCGGAGCACCAGGAGAAAGCCCATTTGGTTCATGGGTCTTTCCTCCTCCAGACGGCGGCCCGGCCAATTCCGAGCCGCCGTCGTCATTTTGACACGGCGACTGATATCCCCATATGAGTGAATTTCGTTTCGAGACCTTCGCCGCCGACGGCGCCGCGCGCCTCGGCCGCCTGCACACCGCCCACGGGCCGATGGACACCCCGGCCTTCATGCCGGTGGGCACCGCCGCCACCGTCAAGGCGATGCTGCCGCAATCGGTGGCCGCCACCGGCGCGCAGACCGTGCTCGGCAACACCTACCACCTGATGCTGCGTCCGGGTGCCGAGCGGGTGGCGCGGCTGGGCGGGTTGCATGCGTTCATGAACTGGCCGGGACCGATCCTCACCGATTCGGGCGGCTTCCAGGTCATGAGCCTGGCCAAGCTGCGCAAGCTCGACGAGCAGGGCGTGACGTTTCAGTCGCACATCGACGGCTCGCGCCACCGGTTGACGCCGGAATCGTCGATGGAGATCCAGCGTCTGCTCGACGCCGACATCACCATGGCCTTCGACGAGTGCACGCCGTTTCCCGCCACCCTTGAGCAGGCCGCCGACAGCATGCGGCTGTCGATGCGCTGGGCCCGGCGGTCGAAGGAGGCGTTCGTCGCCCGTCCCGGCTACGGCCTGTTCGGCATCGTCCAGGGCGGCATCCATCCCGAGCTGCGCGCCGAATCGGCGGCGGCCCTGACCGGTCTCGGCTTCGACGGCTATGCCATCGGCGGGCTGGCGGTCGGCGAGGGCCAGGAGCTGATG
The DNA here is from genome assembly GCA_016212565.1 of Magnetospirillum sp. Lineage (GTDB taxonomy): Bacteria > Pseudomonadota > Alphaproteobacteria > Rhodospirillales > Magnetospirillaceae > JACRFY01. Next base: position 9,530 of record JACRFY010000012.1, read on the forward strand.
TTCGCGACGCTGGAGACCACCGTGCCCCACCTGCCGGCCGACCGTCCGCGCTACCTGATGGGGGTGGGACGGCCGTCCGATATCATCGGCGCGGTGCTGCGCGGGGTCGACATGTTCGATTGCGTGATGCCGACCCGTTCCGGCCGCACCGCCCAGGCCTTCACCCGTCGCGGCACCGTCAGCCTGCGCAATGCCCGTCACCAGGACGACCCGCGGCCGCTGGACGAGGCGTGCGGCTGCCCCGCCTGCACCCATCACAGCCGCGCCTACCTGCACCACCTGACCCGGTCGGAAGAGATTCTCGGGCCGATGCTGCTGACCTGGCACAACCTGCATTTCTATCAGGACATCATGCGCGGCTTGCGCGCGGCCATCGCCGAGGGCCGGGGGCACGACTTCGCCGCCGCGGCGGCCGAAGAGGAGGCGCGGGGGGATATCCCCCCGCTTTGATATGCCCCTCGCCGGGCGCAACCCTGCGGTTTGCTTGGCCGCGGCCGCAATGGCCGCTGGGGATGGCAGACCGTCCTACCGCTTGAGAGCGGTGACCTCGATCTCGACCTTCATGCGGGCATCGACCAGGCCGCAGACGATGGTGGTGTTGGCGGGGCGGATGCCCTTGAACGCCGTGCCCAGCACCGGTGCCACCTGCTGGAAATAGGCGGCGTCGGTGATGTAGCAGACGACGCGGACCACGTCGGCCAGCGCGGCGCCGCCCTGCTCCAGCGCCGCGGCGATGGTGGCGATGGACTGCTCGGCCTGGGCGACGACGTCGTCGGCGATCTGGCCGTCCTTGAAGCCGGAGGTGCCGGCGACGAACACCCACGGGTCCTGGACCACGGCGCGGGAATAGCCGGCGACTTCCTCGAAAGCCGAACCGGAGGAAATCAGTCTGCGGGTCATCGAACGATCCTTTCCTATGGAATTCCGCAAGGGGACGGTCATAGCCGATTTTGCCGCCGCCGTCGCCTACATCGCCAGCGCCGCGACGCCGAACACCATCAGGGCCGCGCCGGAGACGTGGTTGAAGCGGCGCATATGCGCGGGGGTGAAGCGGCTGCGGATCGCCGAGGCCAGGCTCGACAGCACCAGCCACCACAGCGTCGAGCCGGCGAAGACGCCCACCACCAGCACCCAGGCTTCGGCAAGCCGGGTCGGGCGGGCGGCGGCGCCCAGGGCGGCGAACACCCCCATCACGCCGAGGATGGTGGCCGGATTGGTGATGGTGATGGCGAAGGTGGAGACGAAATCGCGCCATGGCCCCGGCCCCTTGCCGTCGGGCAGCTCGATGTCGAAGGCCGCCGCCGCCCAGGTCTTGACCCCGAGGGCGAGCAGGAAGACGCCGCCCACCAGCCGCAGCAACGGCGCATGCTCGGCGATCAGCTCCGGGACGGCGCCGAGGCCCAGGCCGACCACCGCGCCGAACACCGTGTCCGCCGCCGCGGCGCCGAGCCCGGCGACGAAGGCGGCGCTGCGCCCGTCGGCCAGCGCCTTGCGGATGCACAGGATGCCCACCGGGCCGATGGGGGCGGCGATGGCAAAGCCGATCGCCACCCCGCGCAGGAACAGCTCGCCGACCACCCGCTATTCGGCCGCTTCGGGTTTCCAGCGCAACACCGGCGTGCGGGCCGCCAGGGTCTCGTCGAGCCGCCGCCGCGGGGTGAAGCGCGGGGCCGCCTTGAAGGACTCCGCCGCCCCGGCCTTGGCCCGCTCGGCCAGACCGCGAACCACGGCGATGTACTGGTCGAGGGTCTCGCGGCTTTCGCTCTCGGTCGGCTCCATCAGCAGGGCCCCATGCACCACCAGCGGGAAGTACATGGTCATGGGATGGTAGCCCTCGTCGATCAGCGCCTTGGCGAAGTCGAGGGTGGAGACGCCGGTATCCTTGAGGAAGCGGTCGTCGAACAGGCATTCGTGCATGCACGGCCCCTCGAAGGACGGCGACAGCACGTCCTTGAGCCCGGCCAGCAGGTAGTTGGCGTTGAGCACCGCATCCGACGACGCCAGGCGCAGGCCGTCGGCGCCCATGCTGATGATGTAGGCCAGGGCGCGGATGAAGACGCCGAACTGGCCGTGGTAGCCCTTGACGCGGCCGAACGGCTTGGCGCCGCTGTCGGCGGCGTGCTCGACCAGGGTCAAGCCCTTGTCGCCATGGACGACGAAGGGCAGCGGTGCATAGGGGGCCAGCGCGGAGGACAGCACGGTCGGGCCGGCACCGGGACCGCCGCCGCCATGGGGCGTGGCGAAGGTCTTGTGCAGGTTGATGTGCATGGCGTCGATGCCGAGATCGGCGATCCGCACCCGGCCGACGATGGCGTTGTAATTGGCGCCGTCGCAGTAGAAGAACGCCCCGGCGGCATGGACGGCTTCGGCGATCTCCAGGATCTCGCGCTCGAACAGGCCGCAGGTGTTGGGGTTGGTCAGCATCAGGCAGGCGACGTCGTCGCCCAGCTTGGCCCTGAGCGCGTCGAGGTCGACGCGGCCGTTGTCCTTGGCCGGGATCGAGTCGACGGTGAAACCGCACATCGCCGCCGAGGCGGGATTGGTGCCATGGGCGCTTTCCGGCACCAGTACCCGGCGGCGGTGGCCCTGGCCGTGGTCCTCATGGCAGGCGCGGATGGCCATCAGGCCGCACCATTCGCCATGGGCGCCGGCCGCCGGTGTCATCGCCACCGCCGGCATGCCGGTCAGCGACTTCAGCCATCCGGCCAGCGAATCGATCACCTCCAGCGCGCCCTGGACCGTCGATTGCGGCTGGAAGGGATGCAGGTCGGCGAGGCCGGGCAGGCGGGCCACCTTTTCCGCCAGGCGCGGGTTGTGCTTCATGGTGCACGAGCCGAGCGGATAGAAGCCGGTGTCGATGCCGTAATTCTTCTGCGACAGCCTCGTGTAGTGGCGGACCACCTGCGGCTCGGAGAGGTCGGGCAGGCCGACCGGCGCCTGACGGCGACAGCCCTTCAAGCGGTCCTCGTCGACCGGCGGCGGCTCGGGCAGGTCGACGCCCAGGCGGCCGGGATGGCCGAGCTCGAAGATCAGCGGCTCCTCGATGGCCAGGCCGCGGTTTCCGGACAGGGTGGTGGTGTCGGCCATCACAGGATCTCCCCCAGGGCCGCCACCAGGGCGTCCATGTCGGCTTCGGTGTTGGTCTCGGTGGCGGCGAGGATCAGCACCGGCTTGAGTTCGGGATAGGTGGGGTAGAAGCGCGACGCCGGCACGCCGCCGAGGATGCCGCGCCCCGCCAGGGTCTCGACCACCGCCGCCGCATCGACGTCGTCGCCGAGATGGACGGCGAATTCGTTGAAGTAGCTGTCGGCGATCGGCTTCACCCCCTTGACCCGCCTCAGCTTGGTCTCCAGCCGCACCGCCTGCGCGTGGTTGAGTTCGGCCAGCCGCCCCAGCCCGGTCTCGCCCAGCAGGGTGAGGTGGATCGAGAACGCCAGCGCGCACAGGCCGGAATTGGTGCAGATGTTGCTGGTCGCCTTTTCGCGGCGGATGTGCTGCTCGCGGGTCGACAGGGTCAGCACGAAACCGCGGCGGCCGTCGACGTCGACGGTGCGGCCGGCGAGGCGGCCGGGCATCTGGCGGACGAACTTGTCGCGGGTGGCGAACAGGCCGAGGCCGGGGCCGCCGAAGTTCATCCCCGCCCCCAGCGACTGGCCCTCGGCGACGACGATGTCGGCCCCCATGGCGCCGGGGGACTCGATCAGCCCCAGGCTGGCCGGATCGCCGACCGCCACCACCAGCAGGGCGCCGACCGCATGGCAGGCGGCGGCCAGCGGACGCAGGTCGCGGACATGGCCGAAGAAGCCGGGATTTTGCACCATCACGCAGGCGACGTCCTCGCCCAGGCGGCCGAACAGGTCCTCGAAGCCGAGCGGGTCGGGGTCGAGCAGTTCGGCGCTCATCTCGGTGTATTCGAGGGCCGTTTCGGTGGTGGAGCGGAAATGGGGATGCAGCGAGCCGGACAGGATCACGCGGCGGCGCTTGGTCACCCGGCAGGCCATCGCCGCCGCCTCGGCCGTTGCCGTGGCGCCGTCGTACATCGAGGCGTTGGCCGCCTCCATGCCGGTCAGCAGGGCGACCTGGCTCTGGAACTCGAACAGCACCTGCAACGTGCCCTGCGCCACTTCCGGCTGATAGGGGGTGTAGGCGGTGAGGAACTCGCCGCGCAGCAGCAACTGGTCGACCGCCGCCGGGATGTGGTGGCGGTAGAGGCCGGCGCCGATGAAGAACGGCGCGCAGCCGGCCGACAGGTTCTTGCCGGCCATGCGGGTGAAGGCCCGTTCGACCTCCATCTCCCCCTGCGACCGCGGCAGATCGAGGGGCTGGGCCAGACGGGCGGCGGCGGGAACGTCGACGAACAGGGCGTCGACGTCGGCGGCGCCGATGGCGTCGAGCATCGCCCGACGGTCGGCCTCGGTGTGGGGGAGATAGCGCATGCGGGCTCTCAGTCCAGCGTTTGCAGATAGGCGTCGTAGGCGCCGCGGTCCATCAGCGTCTCGACCTCGGCCGGGTCGGACAGGGTCAGCTTGAAGAACCAGGCGCCGTCTTCCGGGCTTTCGTTGACCAGCGCCGGATGCTCGACCAGGGCGGCGTTGCCCTCGACGATGGTCCCGGAGACCGGGGAATAGACCTCGCTGGCCGCCTTGACCGACTCGACCACCGCCGCCTCGCCGCCCTTGGCGACCACGCGGCCGGCCTCGGGCAGGTCGACGAACACCACGTCGCCGAGCGCATGCTGGGCGTAGTCGCTGATGCCGACGGTGCCGACGCTGCCGTCGACGCGGATCCACTCGTGATCCTTGGTGAAACGCATCTCGCTCATGACATGTCTCCCCTTAACCCTTGAAATAACGATGCGGGACGAACGGCAGCGCCGCCACCTTGGCCGGCAGCGGCTTGCCGCGCACCATCAGCTTGAGGTCGGTGCCGATGGCGGCCAGGGCGGCGGGCACGTAGCCCATCGCCACCGGCCCGTTGACCGACGGCCCGAAGCCCCCCGAGGTGATCTCGCCGACCGGCTGGCCGGCGCTGTCGGTGATCACCGTATGGGCGCGGGCCGGGGCGCGGTCGAGCGGCTGGATGCCGACCCGCAGCCGCGCCGGCCCCTCGGCCAGTTGGCGCTGGACCACGGCGGCTCCGGGGAAGCCGCCCTGCTCGCGGCGGCGCTTGCCGAGAATCCACGACAGGTTGCCCTCGACCGGGGTGGTGGCGGTGTCGATGTCCGAGCCGTAGAGGCACAGCCCGGCCTCCAGGCGCAGCGAATCGCGGGCGCCGAGGCCGATGGGGGCGACGCCGGGCAGGGCCAGCAGCGCGCGCGCCAACTCCTCGGCGCGGTCGGCGGGGACGCTGATCTCGTAGCCGTCCTCGCCGGTGTAGCCCGAGCGGGTGGCCAGGCAGGGGATGCCGGCGACGTCCATGGCGCGGATGGTCATGAATGTCTGCCCGGCGGCCGAGGGCGCCAGCTTTGCCATCGCCGCGGCCGCGCCCGGGCCTTGCAGGGCCAGCAGCGCCCGGTCGAGCAGCGGCGTCACCGCCAGCCTGCCGCCGAGACGGGCGGCGAGGTGGGCGAAGTCGGCGTCCTTGCAGGCGGCATTGACGACCAGGAACAGCTTGGTCGGCGACAGCTTCGACACCATCAGGTCGTCGAGGATGCCGCCCGCCTCGTTGGTGAAGACGGTATAGCGGGTGCGGCCCTCGCCGAGGCCGGCGATGTCGCCGGGCACCAGCTCTTCCAGCGCCGCGGCGGGATCGTCGCCCTCCAGGGTCACCTGGCCCATGTGCGAGACGTCGAACAGCCCGGCGTCCTTGCGGGTGTGCAGGTGCTCGGTGAGGATGCCGGCGGGATACTGCACCGGCATGGCATAGCCGGCGAAGGGGACCATCTTTCCGCCCAACGCGCGGTGCAGCGAGTCGAGGGGCGTGGTCAGCAATGAGGTCTCGGAAGCGGTCACCGGTTCCTCCCGGCTGGGGGTCGAAATGGCCGGACGTGTGGCGTCAAGCCGATTGCCCCCCTCTGTCTGGGAACCTGAAAGATTCACCCCGGAGGGGGCTTACATCGTCGGTGGGCGAGGCTGTCGTTCCACGCCGGCTTTCCAGAGGTACATCCCCCCGCGGTCCTTTTGCCTGAGAGTTTCCAGGGGCGGTTGCTCCTTCGGCGCCAAACGGTCTCTCCCGCGGGGATCGTCTGCGGCGTGCATCTTACCGGCCCGAGCGGGGGAGTCAATCGAGAGCGGTGGGGTGACGGGGCAATCGGGTGCAGGACCACAGTCCTTTGCAGTGTCCGTCATCCCCGCGACGGCGGGGGTCCATGGTCGGGACGGATGATGCGCAAGGCCGAAGATCACGCCCGCGGACGCCTGGATCCCCGCGTTCGAGCTTGTGAAGGAATGTCGCCAACACCCCGGGAAACGTCATTCCCGCGGAAGCGGGAATCCATGCATCAACGAAAATGCCTTATGTTTCAAGGCAAAGCTGCGTTGCCGTGGATCCCCGCTTTCGCGGGGATGACGACTGGGGAGGCGTCCGCACGATTCCTTCACAAGCTCCTTCGCGGGGATGACGACCATGTTTGTGAGACCGCATTCCTTTGCCCGATTGCCTTGCCGCCATCGTGCATCGGGGTTGACGAACTCTCCGGCCAATGCCAATTGTCACCTTCCGTCGTGTCAAGGGCTCCGTTTGCGCCGGACGCCGTTTTTTTCCTCATACGTGTCGGGTCTTGCATGAAGGTCGTCGTCGTCGAATCGCCCGCCAAGGCCAAGACCATCAATAAGTATCTCGGTTCGGATTTCGTGGTGCTGGCCTCCTATGGCCACGTTCGCGACCTGCCGGCCAAGGACGGCTCGGTCAAGCCCGATGACGGTTTCGCCATGGACTGGGAGACCGATCCCAAGTCCGAGCGCCACCTCAAGGACATCACCAGCGCGGTCAAGGGCGCCGACAAGCTGTTCCTCGCCACCGACCCGGATCGCGAGGGCGAGGCGATTTCCTGGCACGTCAAGCGGGTTCTGGAAGAGCGCGGGGCGCTGAAGAAGGTCGAGGTCAAGCGGGTGGTCTTCAACGAGATCACCAAGACCGCCGTCCTCGACGCCATGCGCAATCCGCGCGACATCCACCAGGAGCTGGTCGACGCCTACCTGGCGCGCCGCGCGCTGGATTATCTGGTCGGCTTCACCCTGTCGCCGGTGCTGTGGCGCAAGCTGCCCGGATCGCGCTCGGCGGGACGGGTGCAGTCGGTGGCCCTGCGCCTGATCTGCGAGCGCGAAAGCGAGATCGAGAGCTTCACCAGCCGCGAATACTGGTCGCTGGCCGCCGACTTCCTGACCCCCAAGGGGCAGATGCTGACCGCATCGCTGACCCAGCTCGACGGCCGCCGGCTCGACAAGTTCGATTTGGGCGATGCCGGCGCCGCCGCGGCGGCCAAGGCGCGGGTCGAGGCGGCCAGCTTCGCCGTCGACAGCGTCGAGCGCAAGAAGGCCAGGCGGCATCCCTTCGCCCCCTTCACCACCTCGACCCTGCAACAGGAAGCCAGCCGCAAGCTGCACTTCTCGGCCAAGCAGACCATGCAGACCGCCCAGCGCCTCTACGAGGGCATCGACATCGGCGGCGAGACGGTGGGTCTGATCACCTACATGCGAACCGACGGCGTCACCATGGCCGCCGAGGCGGTCGCCGCCATCCGGGCGCTGATCGGCGGCGAGTTCGGCAAGTCCTACCTGCCCGAGGCGCCGCGGGTCTACAAGACCAAGACCAAGAACGCCCAGGAAGCCCACGAGTGCATTCGTCCCACCGACGTCTCGCGTCATCCCTCCCAGGTCGCCCATCATCTCGACCGCGACCAGTTGCGCCTCTACGAACTGATCTGGAAGCGCGCCGTGGCCAGCCAGATGGCCTCGGCCGAGCTCGATCAGGTGGCGGTGGACATCGCCGGCGCCGATCGCCGGATCGTGCTGCGCGCCACCGGCTCGGTGGTGGTGTTCGACGGCTTCATGAAGGTCTACCGCGAGGACCGCGACGACGCCCCCACCGCCGGGGCCGAGGACGACGACACCGACCGCCTGCTGCCCGACGTCGCCGGCGGCGACCGCATGGAGCGCAAGGACGTGCGCACCGAACAGCACTTCACCCAGCCGCCGCCGCGCTTCTCGGAAGCCAGTCTGGTGAAGCGGCTGGAGGAACTGGGTATCGGCCGGCCGTCGACCTATGCCTCGATCCTCAGCGTGCTGCAGGAGCGCAACTACGTCCGCCTCGACCAGCGCCGCTTCATCCCCGAGGACCGCGGCCGCCTGGTCACCGCCTTTCTCGAACAGTATTTCAAGCGCTACGTCGAATACAATTTCACCGCCGACCTGGAGAACCAGCTCGACGACATCTCCGGCGGCCGCATCGACTGGCGCCAGGTGCTCGAAGAGTTCTGGCGGTCGTTTTCGGCCGCGGTCGGCGACACCAAGGAGCTGCGCGTCGCCGACGTCATCGACGCCTTGGATCGCGAGCTGGGGCCGCACTTCTTCCCCACCCCCGCCGACGGCGCCGATCCGCGCGTCTGCCCGACCTGCGGCAGCGGGCGGTTGAGCCTCAAGCTGGGCAAGTACGGCGCCTTCATCGGCTGCTCCAGCTATCCCGAATGCCGCTACACCCGTCCGCTGGTGGTCGCCGACGGCGACGCCCCGGCCGAGGGCAGCGAGGGGCCGAAGGAACTCGGCCACGTCCCCGCCACCGGCGAGCCGGTCAGCCTGCGCACGGGCCCCTACGGCTGGTACGTGCAGCAGGGCGATGGACCGAAGCCGAAGCGGGTGTCGCTCTATGCCGGGCTGGAACCGGCGACGCTGGGCATCGACGTCGCCCTGCAACTGCTGTCCCTGCCGCGCGAGATCGGGCTGCATCCCGAGACCAGGAAGCCGATCGCCGCCGGTGTCGGCCGCTTCGGTCCCTACCTGCTCCATGACGGCGCCTACAAGTCGCTGCCCAAGGGCGACGACGTGCTGACGGTGGGGCTGAACCGGGCCGTCGACCTGCTCGCCCAGGGCAAGGGGCGCAAGGCGGCGGCGGCGCTCAAGACGCTCGGCGATCACGACGGCAAGCCGGTGACCGTGCATGAGGGCCGCTATGGCCCCTACGTGTCGCGCGACGGAATCCACGCCACCCTGCCGCGCGGCGCCGAGCCGATGGAGGTGACCATGGACGAGGCGGTGGCGCTGATCGCCGCCAAGGCGGCACGCAGCCCGGCCAAGCCGGTCAAGGCCAAGAAGGCGGCGGCGAAGCCCAAGGCGGCGGCCAAGCCGAAGGCGGAGGGGGCGGCAAAGGCGCCGGCCAAGACGGCGGCTGCGCCCAAGGCGGCGAAGAAGGCCCCGGCGAAGAAGAAGGCGGCGGTGAAGGCATAGCGGGTGCGGCCGGCCATGATGTGGTTGCCGCGCGCCGTTCCCGGCTCGATCTGGGCGCTGGGAGTCGTCAGCCTGCTGATGGACGTCTCGTCCGAGATGATCCATGCCCTGCTGCCGGTGTTCATGGTCACCGTGCTGGGAGCCTCGGCGGTGGCGGTGGGCCTGATCGAGGGCATCGCCGAAGCCACCGCCGCCATCGTCAAGGTGTTCTCCGGCGTCGTCAGCGACCGGCTCGGCAAGCGCAAGCTGCTGGCGGCGCTGGGCTACGGCCTGGGTGCGGCGAGCAAGCCGCTGTTCGCCCTCGCCCCCAGCCTCGGCTGGGTGCTGGCCGCCCGTTTCACCGATCGCATCGGCAAGGGCATTCGCGGCGCACCGCGCGATGCCCTGGTGGCGGAACTCGCTCCGCCCGCGATGCGCGGCGCCTGCTTCGGCCTGCGCCAGTCGCTCGACACCGTCGGCGCCTTCCTCGGCCCGCTGCTGGCGGTGGCGGTGATGCTCGCCAGCGGCGGCGATTTCCGTCTGGTGTTCGCGCTGGCGGTGATCCCCGGCCTTCTGTCCGTCGCCGTGCTGGTGGCGGCGGTGCGCGAGCCGCCGCGGCCGGCGGCGGTGGCGGCGGTGCCGATCCGCTGGCGCGCCCTCGGCGGCCTGGGAGCGGCCTATTGGGCGGTGCTGGGCGCCGCGGCGGTGTTCACCCTGGCGCGTTTCAGCGAGGCGTTCCTGGTCCTGCGGGTGCAAGGCCTCGGCCTCGGCGCGGCCTGGGTGCCGCTGGTGCTGGTGGCGATGAACGTCGTCTACGCCCTGTCGGCCTACCCGGCCGGCAGTCTCTCCGACCGCCTGGGGCGGCGGGGCCTGCTGGCGGCAAGTCTGGCGGTCCTGGTGCTGGCCGACGCGGTGCTGGCGGTGGCCGCGGAACCGGGGGTGGCGTTGGCCGGCGTCGCCCTGTGGGGCCTGCACATGGGCCTGAGCCAGGGCCTGCTGGCCTCGTTGGTGGCCGATACCGCGCCCGCGGCGCTGCGCGGCTCCGCCTTCGGCCTGTTCCACCTGGCCAGCGGCCTGTGCCTGCTGGCCGCCAGCGTGCTTGCCGGTACGGTGTGGGAAATGTTCGGACCGGCGGCGACGTTCCTGACCGGCGCCGGCTTTGCCCTCGCCGCCGTCCTCGCCCTCAAGGCGGTGCCGGCCGCGAGGCCCTGAGCGCCAGCGGCCCCAGCACCGCCACGGCCCCCCGCGAGACGAAGGCCAGCGCCCAGGCGCCCCGGCTGGCGCTGTCGCCGGCGCGGTCGAGCACCCAGCCGAAGGCCAGCGGCCCGGCGAAGGCGCCGGCGAAGCCGAGCAGCGAATGCAGCGCGATGGTCGTCCCCCGTCGTCCGCATTCCGCCTCCAGCATCGCCCCGGTGGTCAGGGCCGCGGAATCGAGCTGGACCAGGGCGTTGTGGGCCAGGATCAGCACCACCACCAGCAGATAGGGCCCGCCGGCCGAGATCCCGACCACCACCGCCATCGCCGCCGAGGCCATGGCGGCCAGGGAACACAGGGTGCGGCGGTCGAAGCGTACCGCCAGATCGGCGCCGCCGATGCTCGCCGCCATCGCCACCAGCGCCGCCAGGGTGGCGACGGCGGTCGGACTGGGGATTGCCGCCTCGCCCGACAGGGTGGCGGCGAAGGCGAGGAAGGCGACCATCCAGCTGCGCAGGCCGAACAGCTCCCAGGTATGGGCGGCGTAGCCGAAGATGTAGCCGAGCACCGGCCGGTTCCGCAGCACCGGGCGGAAGTCGAGCAGCGGCGTCGCCGCCACCGGCACCGCCGGCGGCTGCGGCTTCAGCGCCAGCGCCACCACCGCCGTGGCCGCCAGGGCCGCGGCGGCGGCGGCGGCGAAGGCCGGGCGCCAGCCCCAGGCCGCGCCAACCCCGCCGGAGATCAGGAACGAGGTGCTGGTGCCGCGCGAGAAGCTGGCGGTGTACCAGCTCATCCATCGCGGCTGGCTTGGGCCTTCGGTGCGGTCGACCAGCGCCTTCAGCCCCGGCATGTAGGTGCCGGCGAGGCCGACGCCGCCCAGGGCGCGGAACGCCAGCGCGCTCCACAGGCCGTCGGCGAAGGCGGCGAACAGCGCCGCCGACGCCGCGGTCAGCAGCGCCCCGCCCAGCCACACCCGTCGCGCGTCGATGCGGTCGGTCAGCGCGGTCAGCACCGGCACCGCCAGGGCGTATCCGGCGAAGCCGATCCCCGAGATCCAGCCCGCCTCGGTGTTGCTCAGTCCCCAGGCGGCGACGAAGTCGGGCAGCAGGGCCGCGAAGGCGAAGACCCCGGTCATGGTCAACACCTCGGCCAGACACAGGACGAGGACCAGGCGGGTCATGGCGGCGAAGGTTCGGCCATCACGGCGCGGATCGTCGCCAGCACCGCCTCGTCGCCCCATTCCCGTTTGCCCAGGCCGTGCCAGGCGACCCGGCCGTCGCGGTCGACCAGATAGGAGGCGGGGATCGCCTGGGTGCCGATGCCGGCGCTGTCGCCGACATAGGGAACGATGCCCCACAAGCCCTTGCTATCCAGCCAGCGCGACAGGTAGGCGGGGCCGCCGCGCGACGGCGGGTCGAGCGACACCGCCACCAGGGCGAAGCCGGGGCCGAGGCGGGGCTCCAATCCGGCCAGGTCGGGCATCTCGGCGACGCAGGGCGGGCAGGTGGTCTCCCACAGGTTCAGCAGCACCACCCGGCCGCGGAAATCGGCCAGGGTCAGCGCTTTGCCGTCGGGGGCGGCGAAGCGCCATGCCGGGGCCGGCTGGCGCTGGGAGACCGGGGCGGCGCTTACCGCTCCGCCGAGGCTTGGGGATTGGGCGCGTTCGGTGTAGTTTAGCCCCCACGCCAGCCCCAGGGCCGCCGCCGCCACGACGGCGACCAGGGCCGGCCAGCCTGTCAGGGTCTTTGTCTTACCTTCGCGACGAGTATTCATGACCGATCATCCCAAGGGCGTTTCCAGCATGTGGGGCGGCCGCTTCGCCGACGGCCCCGCCGCCATCATGCAGCAGATCAACGCGTCGATCGACTTCGATCGTCGCCTGTATGCCCAAGACATCCGCGGCTCGCAGGCCCATTGCCGCATGCTGGCGGCCCAGGGCATCCTCTCCCCGGCCGATGCCGACGCCATCGTCGCCGGTCTCGACGCCGTGCGCGCCGAGATCGAGGCCGGGACCTTCCCGTTCTCGGTCGCCTTCGAAGACATCCACATGAACGTCGAGAACCGGCTGTCCGAGCTGATCGGCGAGCCGGCCGGGCGCCTGCACACCGCGCGCTCGCGCAACGACCAGGTGGCGACCGACTTCCGCCTGTGGGTGCGCGACGCCATCGACGGCATGGGCCAGGCCCTGACCGGCCTGCAAGCGGCGCTGATCGCCCGCGCCGAGGAGCACGCGGCGACGGTGATGCCCGGCTTCACCCATCTCCAGGCGGCGCAGCCGGTGACCTTCGGCCATCACCTGCTCGCCTATGTCGAGATGATCGGCCGCGACCGCGGCCGTCTCGCCGATGCCCGGCGCCGCCTCAACGAATGCCCGCTGGGCTCGGCGGCGCTGGCCGGGACCTCGTTTCCCATCGACCGCGCCCACACCGCGGCGGCGCTGGGCTTCGAGCGGCCGATGGCCAATTCGCTGGACGGGGTTTCCGACCGCGACTTCGCCCTCGAATTCATGAGCGCGGCGGCGATCTGTGCCGTCCACCTGTCGCGTCTCGCCGAGGAGCTGGTGGTGTGGACCTCGGCGCAGTTCCGCTTCGTGCGCCTGTCCGACGCCTTCACCACCGGCTCGTCGATCATGCCGCAGAAGCGCAATCCCGATGCCGCCGAGCTGGTCCGCGCCAAGACCGGCCGGGTGATCGGCGACCTCGCCGCGCTGCTGATCGTGATGAAGGGCCTGCCGCTGGCCTATTCCAAGGACATGCAGGACGACAAGGAGCCGGTGTTCGAGGTTGCCGACACCATGGAACTGTCGATCGCCGCCATGACCGGGATGATCGGCGACATGACCGTCAACACCCAGGTGATGGCCGCCGCCGCCGGGGCCGGCTTCACCACCGCCACCGACATCGCCGACTGGTGCGTGCGCGAGCTGAAGACGCCGTTCCGCCAGGCCCACCACGTCGCCGGCCGGCTGGTCAAGCTGGCCGAGGACCAGGGCTGCGGCCTCGAAGACCTGTCTTTGGCCGAGATGCAGACCATCGAGCCGCGCTTGACCGAATCCGCCCGCGCCGTGCTCTCGGTGGCCAGTTCGGTGGCCAGCCGGACCAGCTTCGGCGGCACCGCGCCGTCGCGGGTCAAGGACGCCGTGGCCGCCGCCCGGCGGCGCTGGCTGGAAGGAGCCCAACCATGATCCGTCGCCTGACCATTCTCGCCCTCGTCGTGGCGCTGGCCGTGCCGCTGGCCGCCTGCGGCCGCAAGGGGCGGCCGATTGCGCCCGAAAACTCGGTCTATCCGCGCACCTATCCCCCCATCACCTTCGACGGCCAGCCGGCCGCCGCGCCCAAGCCGGCGGCGGAGGACGACGCGGCCGCGGAGAGCAACAAGCTGCCGCCGCAGGCGCCCACCTTCGAAGACATGAAGCGATAGACCATGATGGCTTATCCCGCTGTTTCAGGGTGCCTGCGACACGTTCACCACCAAGACACCAAGGCCGCCTTCGGCGGCATCGCCAAGGCACAAAGGCGTAGCGCCCCCCCTTGGTGTCTTGGTGCCTTCTTGGCGTCTTGGTGGTGAATTCGTCTCCTCCGCCACCACCAGCGGCGCCCATCGGATGCAACGGGATAAGCGATAGACCATGAACCACTTCGATTACCGGGACGGCACCCTGCATGCCGAGGCGGTGCCGCTGGCCGAGATCGCCGCCCGCGTCGGCACGCCGTTCTACTGCTATTCGACGGCGACGCTCGAGCATCACTTCCGGGTCTTCGCCGCGGCGCTGGCCACGGCCGGACTCGACGCCACGGTGTGCTTCGCGCTCAAGGCCAATCCCAACATCGCCGTGGTCCGCACCCTGGCGGCGCTGGGCGCCGGTGCCGACGTGGTCAGCGAGGGCGAGCTGCGTCAGGCCCTGGCCGCCGGGGTGCCGCCGGCCCGCATCGTCTTCTCCGGCGTCGGCAAGACCCGCCACGAGCTGGAATTCGCCGTCGCCAAGGGCATCTTGCAGATCAACGTCGAGTCCGAGCCGGAACTGCTCGCCCTGTCCGAGATCGCCGCCGCCCGCGGGGTGAGGATGCCGATCGCGCTGCGCGTCAATCCCGACGTCGATGCCGGCACCCACGCCAAGATCACCACCGGCACCAAGGAGAACAAGTTCGGCATCGAGTGGACCCGGGCCCACGAGGTCTATCGCCGCGCCCGCGACCTGCCGGGCGTCGAGGTGGTCGGCGTCGCCTGCCACATCGGCTCGCAATTGACCGACCTGGAGCCGTTTCGCGCCGCCTTTCTCCGCGTGCGCGATCTGGTGGCGATCCTCAAGGCCGACGGCTTCGCCATCCGCCGCCTCGACCTCGGCGGCGGGCTGGGCGTGCCCTATGACGACGGCACCGAGCCGCCGCCGCATCCCGACGACTACGCGCGGGTCATCGCCACCACGCTGGGCGATCTCGGCTGCCGCATCGTCGTCGAGCCCGGGCGGCTGCTGGTCGGCAATGCCGGGGTGCTGGTCTCCCGCGTGGTCTACCTCAAGGAGGGGGCGACGCGGACCTTCGTCATCATCGATGCGGCGATGAACGATCTGGTCCGGCCGGCGATGTACGAGGCCTATCACCATATCCTGCCGGTCCGCGAGGCCGATCCCCAGGCGCCGTGCGCGTTGAAGGACGTGGTCGGCCCGGTGTGCGAGACCGGCGACACCTTCGCCCGCCAGCGTCCGCTGCCGCCGTTGGCCTCCGGCGACCTGCTGGCGATGTGCACCGCCGGCGCCTATGGCGCGGCGATGTCGTCGTCCTACAACTCGCGGCCGCTGGTCCCCGAGGTCCTGGTCAAGGGCGACCGGTTTGCCATCGTCCGCGCCCGCCCCACATACGAGGAGATGCGGGCGTTCGAGAGCCTGCCGGACTGGTTGTAACCAACACCATCGGCCGTCATGGCCGGAGAAGGTCGGCGCCATGCACCCCATTCCGCCCGACGACGCGCCCCATACCGGCCTCGCCGGGCGGTTGCGTCTGGCGCGGGCGGTGCTGGTGTGGGAGCGCCTGTGGCCGGCCCTGGTGCCGCCGCTGTCGCTGGTCGGGTCGTTCCTCGCCCTGGCGCTGATGGACGTTCTGCCGCTGCTGCCCGGCTGGCTGCACGGGCTGGTGCTGGCCGGCCATGCCGGCGGCATCGCCTTCCTCGGCTGGCGCGGGCTGGCGCGGCTGCGGTTGCCGGCCGCGGCCGAGGCCGCCCGCCGCCTGGAGCGCGACAGCGCCCTGTCCCACCGGCCGCTGTCGACGCTGGCCGACCGGCTGGCCGCGGGCGGCGACGATCCCCTGGCCGCGGCGTTGTGGCAGGCCCACCGCCGCCGTCTCGCCGGGCTGGTGGCGCGATTGGCGCTGCGCTGGCCGTCGCCGGGAATGGCGGAACGCGACCCATGGGGCTGGCGCGCCCTGGCGGTGCTGTTGCTGGCCATCGGCATCGCCGCCGGGGGGCATGAGCCGGCGGCGCGAGTGTCCCGCGCCCTGGCGCCGGCCGTCGACGGTGCCGGCGGCGAGCGCCGCCTGGATGTCTGGATCACCCCGCCCGCCTATACCGGCGCCCCGCCGCAGGCCTTGACCGCCGCCGAGTCCGGCCGCCCCCTGACCGTACCGGCGGGCAGCGCGGTGCTGGCGGTGGTCGGCGGCGGCTGGGGAACGGCGACGCTGTCGCTGGGCGGCCGCGGCCTCGACTTCCAGCCGATGGGCGAGGGCGGCCAGCGCCTGGAGGCCCGCATCGACGGCGGCCGGACCCTGTCGGTGTCGCAGGGATGGCAGACCCTCGGCCGCTGGCCGCTGACGGTGATCGCCGACCGCCCGCCCGCGATCGCCGTCACCGCCGTGCCGGCGGACGGCGAGCGCGGCCGCCTGCGCCTGGGCTGGACCGCCGCCGACGATTACGGGGTGACCCGCGCCCGGGTGGAGATCCGCCGCGCCGATGCCCCCGAGGGCGAGACCCTGGTGGTCGAGCTGCCCCTGCCCGGTGGCGGCAGGCAGGCGGTCGATGGCGACAGCGTGCACGACCTCAGCGGCCACCCGTGGGCCGGCCTGGAGGTGATGGCGACGCCGATCGCCAGCGATGCGCTCGGCCAGGACGGCGCCGGCAAGGCGATTCCCCTGGTCCTGCCCGAGCGCAGTTTCGCCGATCCGGTCGCCCGGCGGCTGGCCGAGCTGCGCCGGCTGGTGACCGCCGACCGGCGCGTCGCCCTGCCGGTGGCCATGGCGCTGGATCCGATCATCGCCCAGCCGGCGCTGGTGCGCGGCGACCTTACCGTCCTGCTGGCCTTGGCCCTGGCCCGCGCCGGCCTTTCCGGCCCGTCGTTCGATCTTGCCGAGGTCCAGGATCTGCTGTGGAACGCGGCGCTGACGGTGGAGGAGGGCGATCTCGCCGGGGCCGAGCGGGCCATGGAGGAGGCGCGCTCCGCCCTTGCCCAGGCGCTCGACTCGGGGGCCTCGGAGGCGGAGATCCGCCAGTTGCTCGACCGTTTCCAGGCGGCGATGGAGCGTCTGGTCGCCGCCCTGGCCGCCCGTGGCGCCGTGTCGCCGTCCTCGGGGGAAGCGGGCAACGCCGTCTCGACCCAGGAGCTGGCGCAGATGATGCAGGCGATGCGCGGCATGGCCGAATCCGGCGCTCGCGATGCGTTGCGGCGGATGGCCGATGCCCTGGCGCAGATGCTGTCGACCCTCGGCGCCGGTCCGCCGCCGCCCCAGGCCGCGGCGGCGGCGCGGGCGATGAAGACCCTCGAAGACCTTGCCCGCCGCCAGCAGGAGCTGATGGACCAGACCTTCCGCCGCGCCCAGGAGGGGGCTCCGGCGCGCGGCGACGGCGAGGCCGCCGAACGCCAGCGGGCGCTGCGCCAGGGTCTCGGTGCGGCGATGCGCAGCCTCGCCGAACTGGGCGGCGACGTGCCCGCGGGCCTGCGCGACGCCGAGGGGGCGATGGGCAGCGCGGTCGGCGATCTCGCCAAGGGGGCGTGGGGCTCGGCGGCCGAGGCGCAGGGGCAGGCGCTCGACCGCCTGCGCGAGGGCGCCCGTCAGGCGATGGAGCGGATGGCGCCGATGATGATGCCGGGCGCGGCGCTCGGCCCGCGCGATCCCATCGGCCGGCCGTTGCCGGGAACCGGGGCCGGCGACGACGGCGCGACGCGCATTCCCACCGTGGGCGAGGTGCAGAAGGCCCGCCAGCTCCTCGACGAGATCCGCCGCCGCTCCGGCGACGCGGGCCGTCCGGCTGCGGAACGGGACTACCTGCACCGGCTGTTGAAACAGTTCTGAGCGTTCTTGACAGCGGCGGCGGCGTGGCGCTTTCTGGCGGCCTTCGGTTTCCACCCCCGACCAGCGAGCCCGCCATGAAGCGCATTTTCTCCGGCGTCCAGCCGACCGGCAACCTGCATCTCGGCAATTACCTCGGCGCCATCCGCAACTGGGTGCGGCTGCAAAGCGAGTTCGAGTGCCTGTTCTGCGTCGTCGACATGCACGCCATCACCGTGTGGCAGGACCCGCCGGAGCTCAAGCGCAACATCCGCGAAGTCACCGCCGGCATGCTCGCCGCCGGGGTCGATGCCGACAAGCACGTGGTCTTCGTCCAGTCCGCGGTGCCGGCGCATGCGCAACTGGCGTGGATCTTCAACTGCGTCGCCCGCATCGGCTGGCTCAACCGCATGACCCAGTTCAAGGAGAAGGCGGGCAAGAACCGCGAAAACGCCAGCGTCGGCCTCTACGCCTATCCCAACCTGATGAGTGCCGACATCCTGGCCTACAAGGCCACCCACGTGCCGGTGGGCGAGGATCAGAAGCAGCATCTCGAACTGGCCCGCGACACCGCCGCCAAGTTCAACAACGACTACAAGGTCGAGTTCTTCCCCCAGCCCGAGCCGCTGATCTTCGGCACCGCGGCGCGGGTGATGAGCCTGCGCGACGGCACCAGGAAGATGTCGAAGTCCGACGAATCCGACTATTCGCGCATCAACATGACCGACGACGCCGACACCATCGCGCTCAAGGTGCGCAAGGCCAAGACCGACCCCGAGCCGCTGCCCGACACCCTCGACGCCCTGGCGGCGCGCCCCGAGGCGGCCAATCTGGTCGGCATCTACGCCGCCCTCTCCGACCAGGAGTCCGCCGCGGTGCTGGCCACCTTCGCCGGCCGCCAGTTTTCGGAGTTCAAGAAGGACCTCACCGACATGGCGGTCTCGGTGCTGGGGCCGATCAACGCCGAGATGAAGCGCCTGACCGCCGATCCGGCACACATCGACGCGGTGCTGAAGCGCGGCGCCGAACGCGCCGACGCCATCGCCCGGCCGATCCTCGCCGAGGTCTACGACATCGTCGGCTTCTGGCGGGGATAGGGCCATGCGCCGCGAACCCGGAACCGTATCCGAGCGCTTCCTGCTGGCCGATGGCGCGGTAGCCTTTTGCCCCAAATGCAATACGGCGCTGTTCGCCAAGCCGGTCGAGCATCCGCCCTTCGCCGGGGCCCCGGCCGGGGAATGGTTCCTGCTCTACTGCCCCGGCGACGGCTGCGCCTGGGAGGAATACGTCCGCCTCGGCGCGGTCGAGCGCTGGAGCCCGGACGGGCGGTTGCTGAACGGCTAATCCGCGGTGAACGGCCGCCGCACCGCCCGGCTCAGCGCCGCCCACGGATCCAGGGTGTTGCCGGGCAGCGCCGCCGGGCCGGTGTAGAGCTTGCGGATCAGCGCGTCGCGGCGCCCCTCGGCATCGATGAAGCGCAGCGACAGCAGGGCGCCTTGGCGACGCACCACCTCGGCGGCGAGGGCGCCGATGCCGGCGATCTCGACCACCACCGGCCCCGCGGCCGGGCCGTCGGCACACCGCACCGCGGCGCCGCCCACCGACAGATCGGTCAGGTCCGCCTCCAGATGGACCCCGTCCGCTTCCAGCCCGACCGTCTCGCCCAGCGGCAGGCGGTCGTGGCGCCGCCGCCGCGGCAGTTCGACGCAGACCAGCAGGCCGAGGAACAGGAAGGCCAGCGCCGCCGCGCTCCAGGCCAGGTTGAGCAGTGCCGCGCCATGGGGCAGCACCGCCAGCTCCGGGCTCTGGTTGACGACGATGCCGCCGGCGATGGCCGCCATCAGCACCAGCAGCCACGCCGCCATCCGCCCGTGGACGACGACGCCGGCGCGGTCGCCGCCCTTGACGGTGGCGCGGAAGGCCTGGCCGCCCGGCTGCAGCAGCGCCGCCAGCGCCGCGGCGCCGGCCGCCGGGGCGCTCAACAGGGCCCCGAGGCCGGACAGCACCGGGACGATCGCGCCGCGCGACACCCAGCTCATCGCCGCCGCCTCGGCGACGAAGCGGGGGCCGAACTGGCCCATGAAGGTGTCGGCGTCGGCGAGAAACGGCGGTACGCCGGTCCACCACGTCACCGCCGGGGCGACGGCCGCCAGCAGCATCAGCGGCACCGAGGCCAGCCAGTAGAGCTGGGCGTTGAGGAAACACAGGCGATGGCCCCACCCCACCGGCTGGCGCAGCGGGTTGAGGGGCGAGAACAGGGCCTGCACCGTGCCCAGGCACCAGCGGCCGCGCTGGTTGATGAACTCCGGCAGTCCTTCCGGGGCCATGCCGGCCGACAGCGGCTCGTCGAGGTAGATGGTCCGCCACCCCCGCGCCGCCAGGGCATAGGTGGTCATCATGTCCTCGGTCACCGTGCAGGTGGGCACGCCGCCGATGGCGTCGAGGCGGTCGCGGCGGACCACGAACGAGGTGCCGCAGCAGAACGACGCCCCCCAGGCATCGAGGCTGGGCTGGAAGACGTGGTAGAAGAAGCGCTGTTCGTCGGCGAAGGCGGTGCCGCAGGCGAGGTTGCGCTGGATCGGGTCGGGATTGAAGAAGCTCTGCGGCGTCTGCACCAGCGCCACGCCGTCGTCGGCGAACAGTCCCATCACCCGGGTGAGGAAGCGCCGCTGGGGAATGAAGTCGGCGTCGAGGACCATCGCATAGGGCGCCGCCTCGCCGCCGCTGGCGGCCAGCCAGGCGTTGATGTTGCCGGCCTTGCCGCCGGCCCGCTCGGTTCGGGCGAGATAGCGCACCCCGCGGGCGGCGCACAGTTCGGCCAGCCACGGGCGGCTGCCGTCGTCGAGCACCCACACCCGGGCATCCGGCCAGTCCAGTGCCAGGGCGCCGACCAGGGTGCGTTCGATCACCTCCGCCGGCTCGGCGTAGGTGGGAACGACGACGTCGACCGCCGGCAACGTTTCCGTCCGGGCCAGCCGCGCCGCGCCGGCATCGGCGGCGGCGCGGCGGTCGGAGCGGCGCAGCAGGACCAGGACGGTGACGATGCCGTTGAGCAGCGCCAGCCCCTCGACACCGGCCATCGCCCACATCCACAGCGCCGCCGGATCGAGGGAGAGATCCGGCAGGGTCTCGGCGATCCGCCACACCAGATAGCGGCCCATCGCCGCCGCCGCGAAGGAGAGGACAACGACGCGGGCCACGGCCCGGTGCGGATCGAGCGACGGCAGCAGCAGCACCGCCAGTCCGGCGAGGATCAGGGTCGGCCACAGGGCATCGGTCATGGGGAGAACGCCTTCGGGCGGGGCCCCGGAAGTTCCTCGTCCGCTTGCGGAAGCTTTGCGCAATTCGCTTTTTTCGTCATCCCCGCGAAGGCGGGGATCCATGTCGAGGGAGGAATCGGCGCGAGATCCCATCGGTCGTGCCGACGGCCCCATGGATCCCCGCCTTCGCGGGGATGACGGCCATTTAGCAAACTTCCCGCAGGCATCCGATCCCTCCTCACCCGCGCAGCCTCCCCAGTCCGGCGCGGGCCAGCATGCCCACCACCGGGGTGAAGGCCGGCGTGGCGAAGGTCACGGTGGCGCGTTGGCCGACCTGGCACAGATTGTCCGAGCGGTTGCCGATGGCCCCACCCTGCACCGCCAGGGTTACCACCACCTCGCCGCCGTCCTCGGTGGCCGGGACCACCGCCGCCGAGCCGTTGGCCTGGGCGGCGCCGGCGGCGCGCACCGACTGCACCACCGCCGCCACCGCGCCCTCTTCGCCGGCCAGGCGGGCGCGGGCGCGGTCGCCGGCGCGAAGTTCGGCGAAATAGCGCTTGGGCAGCACCGCGGTGAGGAACAGCGCGTTGCAGTCGACCACGCCGAGCACCGGGTCTCCGGCGCGGACGCCATCGCCCTCGGCGGCGAAGCGCTGCCACACCACCCCGTCGACCGGTGCCGGCAGGTCGGCATCGGCGAGTTGCACCAGCGCCCGCTCCTCGGCGGCGAGCAGGCGGGTCAGCTCGGCGACCTTGACCTCGGCGGCGGCGGCATCGGCGGTGCGCTCCAGCAGCTTGAGCCGGACCTCGTCGCGCCGCTGCTGGGCGTAGGGAACGTTGTTGAAGCCGTCGGCGACGAAGGTGCCGGCGCGGGCGGCCTCCAACTCGGCGCGGCGGCGGCGCACCTCGGTGCGGGCGGCATCGATGCCGGCGGCGGTGCCGCGCGACTCGGCGGCCGCACTCTCCACCGCCACCGGAGCGACGATGTCCTTGGCCAGCAGCGCCTGCTTGCGCGCCAGGGCGGCGGCGTTCTTGGCATGGGCGGCTTCGGCGGCGCGGGCGCGCGCCTCGGCCTCGGCCAGCGCCAGGGCCATGCGGGCGGTGACGGCGCCGCGGAAGGCGTTGCCGCGCCGGGCCAGGTCGCGGTCGAGCGCCTCCAGCCCGAGACGCTCCTCGGCCAGGGCGGCGGCGAGGCGGGTTTCGGCGGCCAGCTCCAGGGCCAACTGATCGCGGCGCTCGGAGGGCGGATGGAAGGCCGAGACCCGGCCCAAGGCGTCGCCCGCGGCCACCCGGTCGCCGATCGCCACCCGGGTGCCGGTCAGGCGGCCGTCGATGGGGGCGCGGATCATCACCACCTCGGCATTGAGCACCGCGTCGCTGCTGATGGGATGAATCAGTCCCGGCAGCACCAGCCAGGCGCCCAGCGCCAGCAAGGCCAGTCCCAGCAGCAGGCGTCCTTTGCGTCGCATGCGCGGCCCTCCCATGTGAATGAGGGCCAGGGGTAGCGGGCGGAGGGTTAACGAAGCGGTAAGATTAACCGATGCGTAACCGGCTCCCTCAGGTGCGCAGCAGGGCCACGGGATAATCGGTCATGCGGGCGTCGCCGCTGACCAGGACCAGATCCTCGGCCTGGGCCTGGGCGATCAGCATGCGGTCGAAGGGATCGCCGTGATACGGCGGCAGGGCGGCGGCGCGCTCGGCATGGGCGAAGGTGACGTCGAGGGGGGTGAAGCCATTGCGCAGGATCGCCGGCACCGGCGGCTCAGGCACGTCCAGCCGCCCGGCGGCGACCTTGATGGCGATTTCCCATACCGTGGCGGCACTGATCCACACCTGCGAGCCGACAATGCTGCGGCGAATGCCGGTCGACAGGCGGGGATCGTCGGCCTGCCACCACAGGAAGACGTGGCTGTCGAGCAACAGCCTCACGGCAGCTTGCCTTCGAAGGCGTCCTGGATCTCTTGCGGCAGCGGATCGTTGAAATCGTCGCTGATCCAGATCTTGCCCTTCCACCGTCCGGGGACGCGCTCGACCTTCGGCACCGCCAGCGGCATCAGGCGGGCCTTGGGTTGGCCGGCCTTGGCGATGACGATTTCCTCGCCGGCGGCGGCCCGCTCGACCAGGTCGGACAGATGGGTCTTGGCTTCGTAGAGATTGACGGTCTCGGTCATGGCACGGGCCTCCTGTTCCCAGGATATGGGGCGGCGCCCCGGTTGGTCAAGTTGGTCAAGCGGCCGAGCCCGCCCCGTCGTTGACAGGCCGCCGTCCCATCAGGCAGGGTGGTTGGACACGCCAACAGGGGGACCGGCCTTGGCCATTGGTAGCTCGCGCAACGACCGCCGCTTCGACGACCGCCATCCCGGAACCGGTCTGATCTGCCGCATCGGCGACGTGGAGATGGACGTCCTCGACATCTCCATCGGCGGCATGAAGATTCCCCCCATTCCCGGCCGCAACACCTTCATCAAGAACAAGCTGGACTTCATCCTCATCTCCACCCACTGGCCGGAAATGCGCCCGGCCGCCGGGCAGGGCGAGGTGCGCGCCGCCAACCGCACCTGGCTGGCGCTGCAATTCGAGCGTCCCACCTACGATCTGATGAAGTGCGTCAGCCGCCACGTCGGCACCCTGCTGTGGGGCGGCAAACCCTACGGCTATTGACGGCGGGACGGCGGCGGCGCTGGACTTGATCGGGCGCCCGCCCATATAACTCAGGCATGAACACCGGACGTCCTTTTCTCAAGATGCACGGGCTGGGGAACGACTTCGTCGTTCTCGACGCGCGCGCGCAACCGCTGACCCTCGATCCGGGGGCGATCCGCCGGCTGTCCGACCGCCACACCGGCATCGGCTGCGACCAGTTGATCGTCGTCGAGGCGGCGCGCTCGCCGTTGTCCGACGTGTGGATGAGCATCTACAACGCCGACGGCTCCGAGGTGTCCGCCTGCGGCAACGCCTCGCGCTGCGTCGCCTGGCTGTTGATGAAGGAAAGCGGCCGGCCGGCGGCGGTGATCGAGACCCGGGCCGGGCTGCTGGACGCCGAGTCCCGCGGCGACAGCCTGGTGGCGGTGGACATGGGCCCGGCGCGGCTCGACTGGCGCGAGATCCCGGTGGCCGAGGCCGTCGACACCCTGCACATGGGCCTGACCGTCGGTCCGCTCGCCGATCCGGTGGGGGTGAGCATGGGCAACCCGCACGCGGTGTTCTTCGTCGACGATACCGAGGCGGTGGATCTCGCCGCTTGGGGGCCGGTGCTGGAAAACCACCCCTTCTTCCCCGAGCGGGCCAATATCGAGGTCGCCGAGGTGCTGTCGCGCGAGCGCATCCGCATGCGGGTGTGGGAGCGCGGCTCGGGCATCACCCGGGCCTGCGGCACCGGCGCCTGCGCCACCCTGGTGGCGGCGGCGCGGCGCGGCCTGACCGGGCGCAGGGCCGAGGTGCTGCTCGACGGCGGCACCCTGAGCATCGAATGGCAGGGCGACGACCACGTGCTGATGACCGGGCCGGTGGCGCAATCCTTTTCCGGCATCGTCTCCCCGAGCCTGCTGGCATGAGCGCACCGCACGTCGTGACCTTCGGCTGCCGCCTCAACGCCTACGAATCCGAGGTGATGCGCGCCCAGGCCGGCGGGGACGGCGACACCGTCATCGTCAACACCTGCGCGGTCACCGCCGAGGCCGAGCGCCAGGCGCGCCAGGCGATCCGCAAGCTGCGCCGCGAACGTCCCGAGGCGCGCATCGTCGTCACCGGCTGCGCCGCCCAGATCCACCCCGACGCCTTCGCCGCCATGCCGGAAGTCGATCAGGTGCTGGGCAACGCCGACAAGATGAAGGCCGACGCCTTTGCCGTCCCCGCCCCCGAGCGCATCGTCGTTTCCGACATCATGCAGGTGCGCGAAACCGCCGAGCATCTGGTGTCCGGCTTCGACGGCCGGGCGCGGGCCTTCGTCGAGGTCCAGCAGGGCTGCGACCACCGCTGCACCTTCTGCATCATCCCCTTCGGCCGCGGCCCCAACCGCTCGGTGCCGATGGGCCGGGTGGTCGAGCAGGTGCGCACCCTGGTGGCGCAGGGCTTCGCCGAGGTGGTGCTGACCGGGGTCGACGTCACCGCCTATGGCAGCGACCTGCCGGGGCGGCCGAGCCTGGGGCAGATGGTCCGCCGCCTGCTGGCCCGGGTCCCCGAACTGCCGCGGCTGCGGCTGTCCTCGCTCGATCCGGTCGAGGTCGACGACGACCTGCTGATCGCGGTGGCCGAGGAGGAGCGGCTGATGCCGCATTTCCACCTTTCGGTCCAGGCCGGCGACGATCTGGTGCTGAAGCGGATGAAGCGTCGCCACGGCCGCGCCGACATTCTGGCCCTGGCCGACCGCCTGCGCGAGTTGCGCGGCACGGTGGCCCTGGGCGCCGACATCATCGCCGGCTTTCCCACCGAGGACGAAGCGATGTTCCGGCGCTCGCTCGATCTGGTCGACGAGGCCGGCCTCACCCATCTGCACGTCTTCCCCTTCAGCCCGCGCCCCGGCACCCCGGCGGCGCGGATGCCGCAGGTGCCCGGCGCGGAGGTCAAGGAGCGCGCCGCGCACTTGCGGGCCAAGGGCGAGGCGGCGATGGCCGCCTTCCTCGCCGCCCGCATCGGTGCCGAGGCCGAGGTGCTGGTCGAGGCCGACGGCGGCGGCCATTGCCGCCATTATCTGCCGGTGCGGCTGGCCAAGGCCGCCGCCGGCACCCTGGTGCGGGCGCGGATCGTCGCTGTCGACGGCGCGACTCTGATCGGTGAGGCTGTTCCATGAGCAAGAAGGGATTTTTCGGCCGCCTGCTCGGCGGCGGTGCCGCAGCGGACGCGGAGCCCGCCCCGGCGCCGGTCCCGGCTCCCGAAACCGAGGCGAGCTGGTTCGCCCGCATGAAGGGCGGGCTGTCGAAGTCGTCCTCCCGTCTTACCCAGGGCCTGACCGACCTGTTCACCAAGCGCAAGCTCGACGACGAGGCGCTGGAGGAACTGGAGGAACTGCTGATCACCGCCGATCTCGGCGTCGCCACCGCCGGGCGGGTGACCCGGCGGCTGGCCAAGTCGCGCTTCGGCGAGGACATCGACGCCGACGAGATCAAGGCGGCGCTGGCCGAGGAGATCACCGCCATCCTGGCGCCGGTCGCCCGCCCGCTCGCGCCCGATTTCTCGCGCAAGCCGCATGTGGTGCTGGTGGTGGGCGTCAACGGTTCGGGCAAGACCACCACCATCGGCAAGCTGGCCAAGCACTACAGGGACCAGGGCCGCACGGTGCTGCTGGCGGCCGGCGACACCTTCCGGGCCGCGGCGGTCGAACAGCTCAAGGTGTGGGGCGAGCGCACCGGCTGTCCGGTGATCGCCCGCGACACCGGTGCCGACGCCGCCGGACTGGTCTTCGACGCCTTGGCTCAGGCCCAGGCCGAGGGCGCCGACCTGCTGTTCATCGACACCGCCGGCCGGTTGCAGAACAAGACCGACCTGATGGACGAGCTCAAGAAGGTGGTCCGGGTGATCAAAAAGAACGACGAGAGCGCGCCGCACGACGTGCTGTTGGTGCTCGACGCCACCGTCGGCCAGAACGCCCATTCCCAGGTCGAGGTGTTCAAGGAGATGGTTTCGGTCACCGGTCTGGTGCTGACCAAGCTCGACGGCACCGCCCGCGGCGGCGTGCTGGTGGCGTTGGCGGAGAAGTTCGGCTTGCCGGTTCACGCCATCGGTGTCGGGGAACAGGCCGGTGACCTGCGGCCGTTTGCCGCCGCCGGCTTCGCGCGCTCGCTGGTGGGGCTGGAGTAGCGCCAGGGCTGTTCAGTCCTCCGTCATTCCCGCGAAGGCGGGAATCCATGTTTGGGCAAAGATGGCGGCGTTTCCTTACCGAAAGCCGCCGCCACGACCGCCATGGATCTCCGCTTTCGCGGAGATGACGAGGGGAATGGGGAGGACTGAACAGCCCTGGGAGTAGCGCCCCCCCTAGGCGAGGCGGTTTCACCACCAAGACGCCAAGAAAAAATCAAGACGCCAAGAGAGTCGCCTCTCACCACCCATCACGTTACAGGCCCAACCGGAACGGAAAGTGAACCACAGAGACACAGAGGCACAGAGATGCCTTTCGAGTGGATCCGCCACCGCGTTACGCGATCATTGATATATAATTCCCTCGCCGGGAGGCGAGTGCGGGGGGCGTCCGAACGTCCTCTCTGTGCCTCTGTGTCTTGTATGTTGGTGGCGTTGATCATGGCACGTTGATCATCCGGCAGGGAGCCCGATTGTGTCTTGGGTCAAGCCCGTCACAGAGCATGGTGCCCCTGCCGCTAAACCCGCACAGTCCGAACAGT
>JACRFY010000086.1 GCA_016212565.1 Magnetospirillum sp.
CCACCGCCGTCCCCGAGGTCCGGCTCAAGCAGTACCTGGAGATGCGCGGCGCCGACGGTGGCCCATGGCGGCGGCTGTGCGCCCTGCCGGCGTTGTGGGTGGGGCTGCTCTACGATTCCCGGGCCCTCGACGGCGCCTGGCAGCTGGTCAAGGCGTGGAGCGCCGAGGAGCGCGAGCAATTGCGCCGCGACGTGCCGCGCCTGGGCCTCAACGCCACCATCGCCGGCCGCAGCGTGCGCGAGGTGGCGTCCGAGGTCCTCGGCCTCGCCGCCGACGGCTTGAAGCGCCGCGGGCGGCTCAACGATTCGGGCCGGGACGAGACCATTTTCCTTGACACGCTGAGAGCGATCGCCGAATCCGGCCGCACCCCCGCCGAGGAGATGCTCGAGGCCTATCATGGCCGCTGGCACGGCAGCGTCGATCCCCTGTTCAAGGAATATGCCTACTGATGTCGGAGTCCTCCATGATCCATTCCTGCACCGATCTCGCCGACGTGCGGTCGCACATCGACCGCCTCGACCGCATGATCGTTCCCCTGCTGGCCGAGCGGGCCGGGTACGTCTCCCAGGCCGCCGGGTTCAAACCCGAGAAGGCCCAGGTGGTCGATGTCGACCGTATCGAAGCGGTGATCTCCAAGGTCCGCCACCTCGCCAACGAGTACGGCATGGATCCCGCCCTGTGCGAGAACATCTACCGCGCCATGATCGACGCCTACATCGTCCACGAGGCGCAGGTGTGGCGGCGGCTGCACGAGGCGCCGCCGACGGGGGATTGAAACCCCGCCGGCCGCCGCCGACATCCGCGCGAGGGGATGGCCGCGCGAGGGGATGGTCGCCATCCG
The DNA here is from genome assembly GCA_016212565.1 of Magnetospirillum sp. Taxonomy (GTDB): domain Bacteria; phylum Pseudomonadota; class Alphaproteobacteria; order Rhodospirillales; family Magnetospirillaceae; genus JACRFY01. Next base: position 842 of record JACRFY010000086.1, read on the forward strand.
CGAAAGGGTATAGTCTCGGCCGCACCGCCGGCGAGCATGGCGGTGCCGTTCCCGATCCCCTAGACTAGTCGGCGCCATGACCCAGACCCCATCCGCCACTCGCCCCCGTCCGGTCGTCCTGTGCATCCTCGACGGATGGGGCCACCGCGACGACCGCGCCGACAACGCCATCGCCCTGGCCGCGACGCCCCATTGGGACCGGTTCCTCGCCCGCTATCCCCATGCGCTGCTGGCCACCTCCGGGCTCCAGGTCGGCCTGCCCGACGGGCAGATGGGCAATTCCGAGGTCGGCCACATGAATCTCGGCGCCGGGCGGGTGGTGATGCAGGATCTGCCGCGCATCGACGCCGCCGTGGCCGACGGCTCGCTGGCGCGCAACCCGGTGCTGCTCGACGCCGTCGCCCGCATCCGGGCCGCCGGCGGCCGCCTGCACCTGATGGGGCTGATGAGTCCCGGCGGCGTTCACAGCCATCAGGACCACCTGGCGGCGCTGGCGCGCATCGTCGCCGGTCTCGGCGTTCCGGTGCTGGTCCATGCCTTCCTCGACGGTCGCGACACCCCGCCGTCGAGCGCCATCGAGTACATGAAGCGCTTCCTCGCCGATGTCGCCGGCCACGATGTCGCCGTCGCCACCGTGTCCGGGCGCTATTACGCCATGGATCGCGACAAACGCTGGGACCGCGTCGCGCTGGCCTGGCAGGCGATGGTCGCCGCCGACGGGCCCGCGGCCGCCGACCCGGTGGGCGCCATCGCCGCCTCCTATGCGGCCGGGAAGACCGACGAATTCGTGCTCCCGGCGGCGATCGGCGCCTATGCCGGCATGAGCGACGGCGACGGCCTGCTGATGGGCAACTTCCGCGCCGACCGGGCGCGCGAGATCCTCGCCTGTCTGGTCGATCCGGCCTTCGACGGCTTTCCCCGCACAACGTCGGTGGCCTTCTCGGCCCGCCTGGGGCTGACCGAGTATTCCCAGGAGCTCAACGCCTTCCTCACCCCGCTGTTTCCCGCCGAGTCGCTGACGCGGATCATGGGCGAGGTGGTGTGCGAGGCGGGGATGACCCAATTGCGCATCGCCGAGACCGAGAAATACGCCCACGTCACCTTCTTCTTCAACGGCGGGCGCGAGGAGGTCTTCCCCGGCGAGGACCGCATCCTGGTCCCCAGCCCCAAGGTCGCCACCTACGACCTCAAGCCGGAGATGTCCGCCCCCGAGGTGTGCGACCGTCTGGTCGCGGCCATCGGCAGCGGCAGGTACGACCTGATCGTCGCCAATTTCGCCAACGGCGACATGGTCGGCCATACCGGCATCCTCACGGCGGCGATGGCCGCCGCCGAGACCGTCGACGCCGCCCTCGGGCGCCTGGAAGCCGCGATCCTGGCCGCCGGCGGCACCATGCTGGTCACCGCCGACCACGGCAACGCCGAGCAGATGAAGGACTTCGTCACCGGCGAGCCGCACACCGCCCACACCACCGGGCCGGTCGACGCCGTCCTGGTCAACCCGCCGCCGGGCATCGACCGGCTGGACAACGGCCGTCTCGCCGACGTCGCCCCGACGCTGCTGGCCCTGCTCGGCCTGCCGCAGCCGGCCGAGATGACCGGCCGTGTCCTGATCGGCGCCGGGAGGCCGCGTGCGCCGACGGGCTGAGATCGCCATCGTTCTCGCCGTCCTGCTGACGGCCCTGCCGGCCTCTGCCGTCTTCGCGCAGATGCCCGACGGCGACGCCGTTGCCGCCGACCGCCGGCTCAAGGAGCTGGAGCGCCAGCTCGACAAAAGCCGCACCGACCGCGAGGAGGCGCGGCGCAAGGCCCGCGCCGCCGCCGACGAAACCTCGCATCTGCGCGCCAACATCATCGCCGCCGCCCGCGCCGCCCAGGAGAGCGAGGAGGTGCTGTCCGAACTGGAGGTCCAGCTCGGCGACCTGCGCGCCCTCGAAGGCGACAAGGGCGAAACGCTGAAGCGCCGGGCGGGGCAGATGACCCGGGTGCTGACCGCCCTGCAACGTCTGGCCTGGCGCCCGACCGAAGCGCTGATGGCCCAGCCGCAGTCGCCCGCCGATACGGTGCGCTCGGCGATCCTGCTGCGCGCCGCGGTGCCGCGCATCGAGGCCTCGGCCCGCGACCTGCGCGCCCAGCTCGACCTGATGGCCAAGCTGAAGGACGACATCGGCAAGCAGAAGAAGAAGATTTCGCTGACCACCGGGCGACTGGAGGACGAGCACAAGCGGCTCGAAGACCTCTACCAGCGCAAGATCGAGATGCAATCGGCCGCCGAGGCGGCCGGCGAGGCGGTCGAGGGCCGGATGCGCGAACTGGCCGCCGAGGCCGAGGACCTGCGCGACCTGCTCGCCCGCCTCGAACAGGAACGCCAGCAGCGCCTGCTCGAAGCCGCCGCCAAGACCGCCGCCGAGAAGGCGGCGCGCGACGCCGAGCTGGCCGCCCGCAAGGCCGCCGCCGAGGCCGAGGTCGCCGCGCAACGCGCCGAACGCGAGCGCCGCCTCCGCGAGGAGGCCGAGGCCCGCGCCGCCCACGAGCGCGAGCTTGCCGACGCCAGGGCGGCCAAGGAGCGCGAAAAGGCCGAGGCCAAGGCGGCCAAGGAGCGCGAACTCGCCGAAGCCAAGGCGGCCAAGGAGCGCGAGAAGGCGGAAGCGAAGGCCAACAGGGAGCGCCAGGAGGCCGAGGCCAAGGCGGCCCGCGACCGCCAGGAAGCCGAAGCCAGGCTGGCCCAGGAGCGCGAGGCCGCCGCCGCCAAGGCGGCGCGCGACATCGAACTCAAGGCCCAGGCCGAGGCCCGCGAACGCGAAGCGGCGGTGCAGCGGGCGACGCAGGCCGCCCGCACCGCCGAGCTCAACGCCCAGGCCGACGCGAAAGAGAAGGAGCTGGCGGCACAGAAGGCCACCGAGACCGCCGAGCACGCCGCCCGCGAGGCCGCCGCCGCCCGCCCGGTCTCCGCCGAGCGTCCGTTCAGCCTCGCCCAGGGACACGTTCCCTATCCGGCGCGCGGCAAGGTGATCGCCCGCTTCGGCCAGACCAACGAGGTCGGCCACGAACACAAGGGCCTGACCATCGCCACGCGCAAGCAGGCACAGGTCATCGCCCCTTATGACGGTCAGGTAGTGTTCTCCGGGCCGTTCCGGGGGTATGGCCTTCTCTTGATCATCGATCACGGCGAGGGCTATCATACGCTCCTGGCGGGGATGTCCCGCATCGACGCCGCCGTCGGCCAGCATCTGCTGGCCGGCGAACCGGTGGCGGTGATGGGACAAGACGAGACTACGCCCACCCTCTATGTCGAGCTGCGCCGCAACGGCCAGCCGGTCAACCCTCAGCCGTGGCTCACGGCTCAGAAAAATAAGGTTCGTGGATGATTCGCAAGACTCTGATCGCGGCGGGCATGACCGCTTTGCTGGCGACCTCGGTGCTGACGCCCGCCACCGCCGCTTCGGCTGCCGAGCGCAAGGAAACCTACCGGCTGATGGAACTGTTCGCCGAGGTCTTCGAGAAAGTGCGCTCGGAGTACGTCGAACCGGTCAGCGACGACGAGCTGGTGGAGGCGGCCCTCAACGGCATGCTGACGTCGCTCGATCCCCACTCCAGCTACATGAACACCAAGACCTCGAAGGAGATGGACACCACCATCAAGGGCGAGTTCGGCGGTCTGGGCATCGAAGTGACGATGGAAAACGGCTGGGTCAAGGTGGTGTCGCCGATCGACGACACCCCGGCCTTCCGCGCCGGCCTCCAGCCCAGCGACTTCATCACCCATCTCGACGGCGAGCCGGTCCAGGGCCTGACCCTCTCCGAGGCGGTCGAGCGCATGCGCGGCGCCCCCAACACCGACATCCGCCTCACCGTGCGCCGCGTCGGCAACGAGCCGTTCGACGTCAAGCTGACCCGGGCGGTGATCAAGATCCAGAGCGTGCGCTCCCATGCCGAGGGCAACATCGGCTATCTGCGCATCACCAGCTTCTCGCAGACCACCGACGCCGACCTCAAGCGGCACATCGCCCAGATGAAGAAGGACATCGGCAAGAACCTGGCCGGCTTCGTCATCGACCTGCGCAACAATCCCGGCGGCCTGCTCGATCAGGCGGTGCTGGTCTCCGACGCCTTCCTCGACAAGGGCGAGATCGTCTCCACCCGGTCGCGGCGCCCCGAGGATACCCAGCGCTTCAATGCCCGCCCCGGCGACATCGCCGACGGCCTGCCGCTGGTGGTGCTGGTCAACGACGGGTCCGCCTCGGCCTCGGAGATCGTCGCCGGCGCCCTGCAGGACCACCACCGCGCCCTGGTGCTGGGCACGCGCTCGTTCGGCAAGGGCTCGGTGCAGACGGTGATCCCGCTGCCCGGCCACGGGTCGATGCGCCTGACCACGGCGCGCTACTACACCCCCTCGGGCCGGTCGATCCAGGCGGTGGGCATCGAGCCGGACATCAAGGTGCTGCAATCCAAGGTCGAGCCGATCTCGGTCCCCGAGAGCGAGCGTCGCGCCGAGGCCAAGCTGCGCGGGGCGCTGGCCAATCCCGACGGCAAGGGCAAGGACAAGGACGCCAAGCCGGCCGCTCCGGTGCCGCCGCTGTCCGAGGCCAAGCCGGCCGAGGGTGCCGAGGGTGCCGCGGTGGCCAAGCCGGCGGCAACCCCGGGCGGAGCGCCGAAGATGGGCGATCCGGCGCAGGACTACCAGATGGCGCGGGCCATCGACCTCATCCGCGGCCTGTCGCTGTACAAGCCGCACTGAGGACGGGATGCGGCTCTTCGCCCGCGACGACGACGGTTACCGGCCGGTCGGGCGATCCGGCCCGGCCGACGGGCGGCTGCCGTCGCTGCGGACCCTGGTCCGCATCGTCGTGGTTCTGGTATTGGGCGGCGGTCTGGGGACCGCCGCCTATTTCCTCTCCGATCTCGACAGCCGCGCCGTCATCGCCCTGCTCGACGTCGGCGATCCCGGCCGCAGCCCGCAGCTGTCGTTCGACGTTCCCGGCCTGAAGGGCGCCGCCAAGGTCGCCGAGGGGTTGCTGACGCCGCCCACGCCCGGCGGCGACGAATCCGCGCCGCCACCGGCGGCGGCCGTGGCCGCCATCCCCGCCGCCCCGGTGGCCCTGCCCCCGCCGGTGGCGGCTCCCGCCCCGCCGCCTGCTGCGGCGGCCTCTGCGGCCCTGAGCCTGACGCCGCCGCCGTCCGCGGCGCCGGCGCCGCTGGCCACGGCGTCGCCGGTCGCC
>JACRFY010000087.1 GCA_016212565.1 Magnetospirillum sp.
CCACGACCGCGCCCCGCGGGTGGTGTCGCTCCAGCCGGGCATGGTCTCGTAGATCGGCTCGACCTCGGCCTGGCCGGACATCGACGACGGCAGGTGGGAGATCACCTCGCCGCGATAGCGATAGCCGGTGCAGATCTTCAGTTCGTCGAAGCCGTCGAGGACGTCGAGCTTGGTCAGCGCGATGCCGGTGACGCCGCCGACCTTGACCGCCTGGCGGACCATCACGGCATCGAACCAGCCGCAACGGCGGCGGCGGCCGGTGACGGTGCCGAACTCGTGGCCGCGGTCGCCGATCCGCTCGCCGATGGCGTCGGTCAGCTCGGTGGGAAAGGGGCCCGAGCCGACGCGGGTGGTGTAGGCCTTGCAGATGCCCAGCACATAGCCGACCTGCCCCGGCCCGACGCCCGAGCCGGTTCCGGCACAGCCCGACACGGTGTTCGACGAGGTGACATAGGGATAGGTGCCGTGGTCGATGTCGAGCATCGCGCCCTGGGCGCCCTCGAACAGCACCCGCTTGCGGGTGTGGCGGATCTCGTCGAGCAACTGCCACACCACCGAGGAATAGGGCAGCAGCTTCGGCGCGATGTCGACCAGGCCGTCGAGCAGTTCCTGGCGGTTGAGCAGCGGCGCCCCCAGGGCGGTGAGCAGGGCGTTGTGATGGGCGATCAGCTTGTCGAGCTTGACCTCCAGCACCTTGGGATCGTCGAGGTCGCACAGGCGGATGGCGCGGCGGCCGACCTTGTCCTCGTAGGCGGGGCCGATGCCGCGGCCGGTGGTGCCGATCTTGGCGGCACCGCTGGCTTCCTCGCGGGCGCGGTCGAGATGACCGTGCAGCGGCAGGATCAGCGGCACGTTCTCGGCGATGCGCAGCGTCTCGGGGGTGACGGAGACCCCCTGGGTCTTCAGCCGCGCGATCTCATCGAGCAGCGCCCACGGATCGAGGACCAGCCCATTGCCGATGATCGACAGCTTGCCGCGCACCACGCCCGAGGGCAGCAGCGACAGCTTGTAGGTGACGCCCCCGACCACCAACGTATGCCCGGCGTTGTGACCGCCCTGGAAGCGCACGACCACATCGGCGCGCTCCGACAGCCAGTCGACCACCTTGCCCTTGCCCTCGTCGCCCCACTGGGCGCCGACCACCGCAACGTTCGCCATCGAGATCCTTCCTCCCCTGCGGTTCAGTCCACATTGACCAGGCTGCCGGCCGCCAAAAAATGGCTGCAGCCCAACCGTTTGGCCTCGGCGACGACATCCGCCACCGTTTCCAGGCCCGCCACCGTCACCCAGCCCTGGGTGCGCAGCGCCTGCGACCAGGCACGCGGAGTCGCCATCGGCACATAGCACCGTCGCACCGGCTTGGCTGCGGGCACCGCGGCCAGAACCGTATCCATGAACAGCGTCGCCCCGGTCGCCGGCTCGCCGGCGCTGGTCAGATAGCGTCCGCCGCGGCCGACCTCGTTGCCTTGTCCCTTGGTGAACAGGGTGAAGGCGACGCCGGCGTGGTATTCGAAACCGCGATTCTCCACCGGGTCGACGGTCAGGACCAGATCCGGCGCCTCGGCGCGGATCAAGGCGACGACGGTGGCCAGGCGGTCGCGCTCGGCGGCGGCCTGGGGGGGCAGGTCGAGGGCGTCGAGCGCCGTCAGCGCCCGGTCGGCCGGTCCCGCCGCCCCGACCAGTGCGGTCAGCACGGAGGCCGCGGCGCCGCCCAGCGCAGCCACCACCGCCACGTCCTTGTGGTCGAGGGCGGCCCGCAGGCGCTCGTCGTCGACGGCAAAGGCGGTCAGCAGCGCCGGCACCAGGGTGGGCAGCGACAGGTCGACGGAAACGCCGGGCACGCCCAGTTCGTGGAGGGATTCGGCGGCCAGGATCACCACTTCGGCGTCGGCGTCGGCGGTGGCGCTGCCGATCAGCTCGATCCCGGCCTGGCCGAACTGGCGCTCGGGGCGCAACTGGCTGCCCTTCACCCGCAGCACCTGACCGGAATAAGACAGCCGCAGCGGCCGCGGCGCGCCGCCCAGGCGGGTGGCGGCGAGACGGGCGACCTGGGGGGTGATGTCGGCGCGCAGGCCCATCATCCGCTGGCTGACCGGATCCATGACCCGGAAGGTCTGGCCCGAGGTGGCGGCGCCGGCCCCGTCGAGAAGGGTATCCTCGAACTCGATCAGCGGCGGCTTGACCCGCTCGTATCCCTGAGAGGCGAAATGCGCCATCAATTGCCCGACCACGCCGGCCTCGTGGTCGGCATCGGGAGGCAGGATGTCGCGCAGTCCCGCGGGCAACAGCGCCCGAATGGGGGCATCGGTCATCGGTGAGGCTTCCAGCTGATCAGGCGCCCAACGCATGGGCAACAGCGGATGTATCGCTTTTGCCCGACAACGGCAAACGGAAATGAGCGATCAGGCCGCGACGGTGATCCGTTGTCCGACCACGGCGGCGGCATAGCGCTCGCCGATGCCCTTCACCGCCAGCGACGCGGCGAACATGCGCGGGTCGCAGGAATTGTCGGCGAACATGTCGAAGTGGCAGGGAAACGCCTGACGCGGCGCCACCCGGCGAACCAGTTCGGCCGCTTCCCAGTGGGAGAGATTGGCGTAGCCGCCGTTGATCGGCACGCACAGCGCCTGGGGCGCGTGACGGGCGCCGTCCTCGGCCAGCAGGTCGCACCACGCCGAGTCGCCGACGATCCACAGCTTCGGCCCGTCGTCGACCTCGACCACGAAGCCCATGGGGGTGAGGTCGGTGGTGTCGGTGGGCAGTGCGAAGGTGCCGGACAGGCGCAGGTCGCCGACCTCCACCGTATCGCCCGGCCAGGTCGTGCGGCCGTCGGCAATTCCGGCGGCGGCGAACACCGCCTGGGTCTGGGCCGGGCCGAGGAACAGTCCCACCCGCCCGCCCTGCCGCGCCGGCAGCAGCGTCGCGGGGTCGGCATGGTCGCGATGGGAATGGGTGCAGGCGACCACGTCGGCCACCAGATCCTCGGGAGCGATCGGCACCGGGACTTGCCGCCGCAGGTCGAGGCCGCGCCGCGACGGGTGGCAGGACTCGCTGAAATAGGGATCGACCACCAAGACACGGTTTGCGGGCGTCTTTACCGCCCATCCGTTCTGTCCGAGGAACCAGACGGCCATCGACTTGCGTTCGACCCGTGTCCTTACGATCTCGGCCATCAATCCCATCTGTCGACCACCCCTTTGCTTTTGACCGCCGCCGAGCCAGCCGCTACGATGCACAGATCTTAGCAGTGGACGCACCGGTATGGACATCAAGGATCACATTCGCAGCATCCCCGATTTTCCCAAGCCGGGGATTCTGTTTTACGACATTTCGACTCTGCTTGCGCACGCCGATGCGTGGAGCGTGGCCATGAGCCGTATGGCTCGGGCTATCCGCGATTTCCAGCCCGACGTCCTGGCCGGCATCGAATCGCGCGGCTTCCTGGTGGCGGCGCCGTTGGCGCTGAAGCTGGGCTGCGGCTTCGTCATGGTGCGCAAGAAGGGCAAGCTGCCGGGCAAGACCATTCGCCACGAATACGCGCTCGAATACGGCACCGATACCATCGAGATCCAAGAGGACGCCATCGCCAAGGGGCAGCGGGTGGTGGTGCTCGACGACCTGCTCGCCACCGGCGGTACCATGGCGGCGGCCATCGAGTTGTTGCGGCGGGTCGGCGGACAGGTGTCCGGCGCGGCGTCGATCATCGAACTGACCTTCCTGCCCGGCCGCAAGCGGTTGAGCGAGTTGGACGTTCCGTTCACCAGTCTGGCAGCCTACGACGAATAGGCCCGGCCAACCGTAAGGGGGCGACGCGGGCAGACCATGGATTTCGCCCTTCAGGCCGCATTGCTTGGCGCCGTGATGGGATCGGCGGTGCTGGCCAGCACCGCCATCTACGGCTGGACGCTGCCCGCGGCGCCGCGGGCATTCGGCTGGTGGGCCACCGCATTTCTGGTCGGAACCGCCAGCCAGAGCCTGTTGCTGGCCGGTCATGGCGCCACGCTGATCCAGCTTTCCGATCTCCTGCATGCCGCCGAAGCGGTGCTGATTCTGTGCGGCATCGTCGAATTCGCCGGCCGTCGGGTGCCGGTGGGTGCGCTGCTGCCGGCCATCCTGGCCATCGGCGCCTGGGTGATCGTGGCCAAGGTTCTGCGCATCAGGCTCGGGGTTCTCGACCTGCCGCTGTTCGGCATCGGCGGCCCGCCGTTGCTGGCGGCCGGCTGGATGTTTGCCGCCACCGTCGGCAGCCGTCGCTCGGACGGGCATCGACTGGCGGCGATCTCGTTCACCGCCGCCGGGCTGCATCAGTCGACCGCGCCGCTGCTGCACATGTTGCCGCTGTTCGCCACCTGGAGCCTGATGGCGGCCCAGTTGTTGTCGATGGTGATGGCGGTGGCCCTGCTGCTGGTGGTGCTGCGCCGCCAGCAGGCGATGACCGAGAAGGAAGGCCAGCGCGCCGACCTGCTGCACAGCCGGCTGGCCGATGCCCTGGCCGGCGTCCATGACGGCGTCGCCCTCTACGACCAGGACGACCGCCTGGTCACCTGCAACGGGCGCTACCGCGAGTTTCTTCAGCCGGTCGGCGACGTGCTGCGGCCGGGCCGGCGGTTCGCCGACAATCTCTCCGCCCTGGCGGAGCGCGGCGCGGTGGTCTCCGCCATGGGCCGCGAGGCGGAGTGGGTGGCCGAGACCCTGGCGCAGCATCGCGTCTCCGGTCCCAATATCATCGAGCAGGAGATGTGGGACGGCCGCTGGGTGTCGCAGAACGCCTTTGCCACCGCCGATGGCGGGCGGCTGCGCATCCTGTCCGACGTCACCAACCGCAAGGCCGCCGACCAGGCGCTGCAGGACAGCGCCACCTGGCTGCGCGGGATCATGGACACGGTGGCCGACGGCATCATCACCATCGACGAGACCGGCTCGGTCCTGTCGGTCAATGCCGCGGGCGGGCGCATTTTCGGCTACGAGCCGGATGAGGTGGTCGGGCGCGACGTGGCGATGCTGATGCCCGAGCCCTTCGCCGCCGCCCATGGCGGGCACATCCGCCGCTTCACCGAGACCGGAGAGACCAAGGTCATCGGCCTCGGCCGGCAGATGCGCGGCCGGCGCAAGGACGGCAGCGAGTTCCCGCTGGAACTGACCGTCAGCGAGATGCAGCAGGGCGATCTCAAGACCTTCATCGGCGTGGTGCGCGACATCACCGACCGCAAGCGGGTCGAGGACGCCCTGATCGAAAGCGAGCAGCGCTTCCGCGACCTGGCCGAGTCGGCCTCGGACTGGTTCTGGGAGTTGGACCAGGATTTGCGCTTCACCTACGTCTCCAGCCGGGTGCGCACCGTCCTCGGCGTCGGGGCGGGCTTCTTCCTCGGCCGTCCCTTCGACGACCTGGGCATGGCCTGCGAGGAGCCGATCAGTTGGGAGGGGCAGATGGCGCTGATGCGCGACCGCCAGCCCTTCCGCGGTTTCACCGTGCAGCAGCGGCTGCCCACGGGCGAAGTGAAGTTCATCGAGATGGCCGGCCGCCCGGCGATCGACGCCGCCGGAACCCTGCGCGGCTATCGCGGCACCGCCACCGACGTCACCCCGCTCAAGCGCCACGAACAGGAACTGGGCGCGCAGTCCTCGTTGCGCCAGGCGATCATCGACAACATGGCCCAGGGTGTGGCGGTGTTCGACGGCGAGGAGCGGATGGTGGCGTTGAACCGCGCCGCCCGCTACATGCTCGACCTCCCCGAGGGCGAGATCGATCCCGGGGTGGCGACGCTGGAGAACTTCCTCTTCCACCTCGCCGCCCAATCCGACCGCCGTCCCACCAACCTGATCGAGCTGGTCGAGACCCGCCTGTCCTATACCCGCGCCCATCCCTACGGCGTCTTCGATCTGGTGCGGCCGCAGGGCTCGGTGCTGGAGGTGCGCTCGACCGCCATGCCCGGCGGCGGCTTCATCCAGACCTTCACCGACGTCACCGAACGCAAGCGGGTCGAGCAGACGCTGCGCGAGGCCAAGGAGGCGGCGGAACGCGGCAACCGCGCCAAGGCGACGTTCCTCGCCAACATCAGCCACGAGCTGCGCACGCCGCTGAACGCCATCATCGGCTTCTCGGAGATGATGAAGCACGAGATCTTCGGCCCGCTCGAGCCGCAATCCTATCGGTCCTACGTCGACGACATTCACCAGAGCGGCCAGCATCTGCTCGAACTGATCAACGACATCCTCGACATGTCGAAGGCCGAGGCCGGCATGACCGACCTGTCGGAATCGCTGGTCGACGTCGCCTCGCTGATCCGCTCGTCGATCCGGCTGGTCGCGCGCCGGGCACAGGCGCAGAACATCGTCCTCGAAGAGGAAATCCCCGCCGACCTGCCGTTCCTCAAGGCCGATGAGCGGCGGGTGCGGCAGATCCTGCTCAACCTGATCTCCAACGCGGTGAAGTTCACCGACGAGGGCGGGACGATTCTGGTCAGCGCCGGCTCGATCGCCACCGGCCTGGTGATCGCCGTCGCCGACACCGGCATCGGCATGACGCCCGAGGAGATGGAGCAGGTGATGGAGCCCTTCGTCCAGGCCGATTCCCGCCTGTCGCGCAAGTACGAGGGCACCGGTCTGGGCCTGCCGCTGACCAAGGCGCTGGTGGTGGCCCATGGCGGCTCCCTGACGCTGAGCAGCGCCCCCGGAGTCGGCACCACGGCCACGGTGATCTTCCCCCTCGACCGCATGATTACCGCCACCGACGCGGATGTCGATGTCCGCGAAGTGATGCGACGGGGATAGTGGCGGTCACGGCAGCCTTGCCCGCGCCCGCATGAGGACATCGGGGCCCCTCTCGCCGAACCGAACCTTCGGATCCTCCGCGCCGCAGCTGGCGAGGGCGACGAAGTGCGGCCGAGGATGAACCAGTGGCCGTCGGGGTGATGGACGAGACAGGGCAGCGGCGCGGGCATAATACCAACGGCCTTACCTCTACTGTGTCACAAAGCAAGCCATTGTGGTGTCAATGGAGATTCGGTCTGCTCGATAGGGGGCGAGCATGGGTCTCCATGGAATGGCTGGCGATAGTGAATTGCGATTTGAGTCGTATGTCGAGGATCTTTGCCGCACGGTTCGGCATGCCGACCGGGCGGCGCCGTTGCGGGCGTATTGCCTGGAGCTGATGCTGCCGGGCGACCACAAGAGCGTCGAGCCGTCAGGTTCCGGGCCAAACCGCAGATCGCCCTGGAGCCAGTCTGGGCTGCCCTGGCCGACGGGGTGACGCCGGGAGTGCTGCTGGCCGATGCCGGATACGGCGGTCGACACCGCCTTCCGCACCGGCTGTCCCGGCTCGGCCTGGCTTATGTCGTCGGCATCCCGTCCACCACCAGCCTGCACCACGCCGCGCTGTGCATTGCCGCCTATGTCAGCGGCGGCCGTCTGCTCCCCCCGGAATTCGGCAACGTGAAACGCTCGACCACGGTTCGGCTCGGGTCGGTCGCCCTGACCAACGTCTCCTCGCTGACGTCAGCCCGGCCAATGACCGTGGTGAACGAACGGGCGAAGCGCTCGTAATCCTCGATCACGGTCCTGTTGAGGTCGAATATATCCATGACTGCCCGGTCCATCTCACCTGGCCGCCATATTCCCCTGGGGGGTGGACGTGACAAGGACCACCTTTCGGTGTCGATCCCCTTCTTGACCGGACGCGCCCGCTCCGGCACAGATCCTCCCATGAGCGACCTCGCCACCGATCTTGCCGCCCTGCTGGCGGACGTCACCCGCCCCGGGGATTTCCACACCCACGACATCGCCGAGATTTTCGCGCCGGGGCTGGAGGTGCGGGGCATCGGCCCCATCGCCCTGCCGCTGCTGCCGGTTCAGGCCGAGCAATTGATTGCCGTCGCCACCCAGGCCCCCTATGGACGCGGCGAGCAAACCATCCTGGACCCCCAGGTGCGACGGACTTGGCAGATCGATGCCTATCAGGTGGAAATCCGCGGGCGGGCCTGGACGCGTACCCTGGACGCCATCGTCACCCGCATCGCCGAGGGGCTGGGGGTGGCGGAGCCGATTTCGGCCGAGCTTTACAAGCTGCTGGTCTATACGGAAGGCGGATTCTTCCTCAGCCATCGCGACACCGAGAAGACCGACGGCATGTTCGGTACGCTGGTGATCGTGCTGCCATCGATCTACACCGGCGGCGCGTTGGTGGTGCGCCACCGGGGGCACGAGGCGCGGCTGGACATGCGCTGTTCCGATCCGTCCGAGGCCGCCTTCGCCGCCTTCTATGCCGATTGCGAGCATGAGGTGCTGCCGGTGACCTCGGGCTGCCGGCTGACGCTGATCTACAACCTGACCTGCCGCCAGCCGGGACACCGCCCGCAATCGCCGTCCTACGACTCCGAGCGTGACCGCCTGGCGGACCGGCTGCGGTCGTGGAGCGACAACGATCCCGACAAGCTGGTCTATCCCCTGGACCACGCCTACACTCCGGCCGCCCTGTCCTTTGCCGCGCTGAAGGGCGCCGATGCCGCCCGCGCCGCCGTATTGACCGCCGCCGCCGAACAGGCGGAGTGCGACCTGTTTTTGGCGCAGGTAACCATCGGGGAAAGCGGCAGCGCCGAATATCATGGCGGCTACCGCCGCCATCGGTGGGATGAAGAGGAAGACGACGAGGATTTCGAGGTGATCGAAGTCATCGACGGCAGCGAAACCCTGTCCGAGTGGCACCGCCCCGACGGCAGCGACGCCGGGCTTGGCCCCCTGCCCTTCGACGAGACCGAATTGTCGCCGCCCGACGCCTTCGAGGATCTGGCGCCGACCGAACAAAGCTTCCACGAGGCCACCGGCAACGAGGGCGCCTCGTTCGAGCGCACCTACCGCCGCGCCGCCCTGGTGCTGTGGCCGCGCAGTCGTCGCCTGTCTGTGCTCGACCAGGGGGGATTGGCGGCCACCCTGCCGGCCTTGGCCGAACGGACCGAGCAATGCGGCAGCGACCGGTCTTCGCCGCTGTGGGCCGAGGCGGATGCCCTGTCCGCCCTGATGGTGGCCTCATGGCCACGGGAGTCCTGGCGCCTCGCCACGGAAACCCCGCCGTTTCTCGCCCTGCTGGACCGGCTCGGCGACGTCGAACGGATCGAGGACTTCCTGAGCGAAATTCCTGGCGCCGGACTCATGGCCAAGGACGACGCCGAAGCGGTGGCGCAGGCGCTGTCCCGGTTGCCGCCGGCTCGCGCGGCCGCCTTGGCCGAACGCATCGCCGCCGCCACCCCCCTGGAGGCTGGCGCCGCCCTGCTGGCGCAGGCCTCTCGCCATGGCTTCGACCTGCGGCCGGCCGCGACCGTCGTGGTCGCAGCGCTGCCCGGCGGGGCCGACCGCCCGCACCGCACCGATTCCTGGGGACGGCCGCGGCCGATGACACCGGACATCGTCACCGACCTGCTGGGCGGATTGACGCGCGTCGCCCCCGCCCTGGCTGAAACGACGGTGGACACCCTGCTGGCCCGGCCCAAGACCTACGATCCCGACGCGGTGCTGATTCCGGCCGCGCTCAGCCTGGGCGACACCGCCCCCGCCCGCCTGCGCGACGCCTGCCTGGCCCATCTGCGCGCTCGCATCGCCCTGGATCTGTCCCCGCCGACCGACTGGCGACGGGACGACCGGCTGACCTGTTCCTGCGCCCATTGCACCGAACTGGCCCGCTTCCTGGCCGATCCCGCCAATAAGACCTGGATGTTCCGCGCCGTCCAGGCCGAGCGCTCCCATGTGGAATCGGTCATCGCCTCCAGCAAATGCGACGTCGTCACCGAAACCCTGCGCAAGGGCTCGCCCCATACCCTGGTCTGCACCAAGACCCTGGCCAGCCACCAGCGCCGGGTCCGGCAGCGCGAGGCCGACCTGAAGACCCTGGCGCGGATCGAACGATGACAGCCCCCACCCTGCGCCTGACACCCCACGGCCACCTGCTGCCAGAGTCGGGCAACGGTGGGCTGGCCGAGGCCTTCGCCCGCGGCGCCGGGCACGGCCTGCTGCATCTGGGCGCGGGAGCGACCAAGTCCCTGCCCCCCGCCCTGCTGTGGTGGCGCGATTTCGCCCGGCGTTACGTGGCTGCGTTGTGCCATCAGGCCAGCCCCGCGGTTCCGCCGCCCTCCGAGGCGGAACTGGCCTCGCTGGTGCTGACCGCACCGATGATGACCGGGGCGGAATACCTGACTGCCGACGTGCTGCACGATTTGTGGGACGCCATCGGCGAAGCGGTGGCGGAACAGGCGGGCAACGACCTTCAGAGGTTCCTGACCGCGCTGAACCCGGCTTGGAACCTGGTTGGCCGTGTCCATTTCAATCTGGCGGAAAACCGCCGCGACCCGGATTTCCCTTTCGCCTTCATGGCCACCTACACCACCGAGCTGGGGGGCGGCGGCCAGGCCCGTCATGTGCCGCTGGGACAGGCCCTGCGCGACTACGCGGGGGATCGTGCGAAACTGCTGAACCTGCTGCAACCGGTCAGCCGCGCCGCCCAGTCCTGCCCGTGGCTGAAGCGGATGATCGAGGCGGGCGAGATCTATCATCCCCTGCGCTGGACGCCGTCCGACGCAGCCCGGTTCCTGGGCAGCGTCCCCGACCTGGATGCCGCCGGGGTGATCGTACGCATGCCGGCCGGCTGGGCCGCCGCCCGGCCGCCGCGGCCCAAGGTCACCGCAGCGATCGGCAGCCGCGAGCCCTCGGCCCTGGGGCTGGACGGGCTACTGGACTTCCGCATCGAAGTGACGCTGAACGGCGAGCCGCTGACCGCCGAGGAGATGGAATCCTTGCTGGCCGGCACCGATTCGCTGGTGCTGCTGCGCGGCCAATGGGTGGAAATCGACCGCGACCGCCTGACCCGCGAGATGGCCCGCTTCCGCGACGCCGAAGAAATGGCCGAGCGCGACGGCCTGACCTTCGCCGAGGCCATGCGGATGCTGGCCGGCGCCGCCATGGGCGAAGACGGCGGCGACGAGGCCACACGGGAGTGGTCGCAGGTCACCGCCGGCCCGTGGCTGGCCGAGACGTTGAAGACCTTGCGCAATCCCGCCGCCACCGTCGATCCCGGCCCGGCGCTGAAGGCCACCTTGCGGCCCTATCAGAAGGCCGGCATCGCCTGGCTGCACCTGCTGTCCGGGCTGGGTCTGGGCGCCTGTCTGGCCGACGACATGGGGCTGGGCAAGACCATCCAGGTGCTGGCGCTGCTGCTGCTGCACCGGGGCGAAGGTCCCAGCCTGCTGGTGGCCCCGGCCTCGCTGCTGGCCAACTGGGCGGCGGAAATCGACAAATTCGCCCCCGAGCTGCGGGCGCGGATCGTCCATCCCTCGGCGATGTCGGCCGAGGCCCTCAAAAAGCTGGACGGCTTCGACGATGCCGATCTGGTCATCACCTCCTACGGCTCGCTGTTGCGCTTGGCCGTCCTGACCGACACGAATTGGCGGTTCCTGATCCTGGACGAGGCTCAGGCGGTCAAGAACCCCAAGGCCAAGCAGACCAAGGCCGCCAAATCGGTCAAAGCCGCGTCACGCATCGCCCTGACCGGCACCCCGGTGGAGAATCACCTGGGCGATTTGTGGTCGATCTTCGACATCATCAATCCCGGCCTGCTGGGCAGCGCCAAACACTTCGCCGGCGCCGTCAAGACCCTGGCGGCGCGCGAGCACAATCCCTTCGGCCCGTTACGGGAACTGGTGCGGCCGTACATCCTGCGCCGCATGAAGACCGACAAGTCGGTCATCGCCGACCTGCCCGACAAGACCGAGATCAAGGCCCATTGCCGGCTCAGCCGCAAGCAGGCGGCGCTGTACACCCAGACGGTCGAGGATCTGGCCGAGGCGCTGAACGACGCTTCGGGCATCCAGCGCAAGGGACTGGTGCTGGCGACGATGATGCGCCTCAAGCAGATCTGCAACCACCCCTCGCAGTGGCTCAACGACGGCGGCTGGGCCGAGGACGACAGCGGCAAATGGGCGCGCCTGCGGGAAATCGCCGAGGTGGTGGCTGCCCGCCAGGAAAAGATGCTGGTGTTCACCCAGTTCCGAGAGGTGACGGCACCGCTGCACGATTTCCTGGGCGGCATCTTTGGCCGCAACGGTCTGGTGCTGCATGGCGACACACCGGTCAAGGAGCGCAAGGGGCTGGTGAATGCGTTCCAGAACGACGAAAATGTGCCGTTCTTCGTGCTGTCGCTGAAGGCCGGCGGGTCCGGCCTGACGCTCACTGCCGCCTCGCATGTGGTTCATTTCGACCGCTGGTGGAACCCGGCGGTGGAAAACCAGGCCACCGACCGCGCCTTTCGCATCGGCCAGAAGAAGAACGTGCTGGTCCACAAATTCGTCTGCATCGGCACCGTCGAAGAAAAGATTGACGCGATGATCGAGGCGAAGAAATCCTTGTCCGACGAGTTGTTGACCGGATCGGCCGAGATCAACCTGACAGAGATGAGGGACGACGAACTGCTGCGCCTCGTCGCTCTCGACCTCGGCGCCGTCGTGAAGGAGTGACGAGCATGTCGCGTTGGGCGCCCTACGTCCCCGTGGCCGAGCGCCGCGCCAAGGCCGAGCGCGAGATGGCGAAGCTGCAAAAGAAGGGGCATCCCATATCACCGGTCGTCATCACCGGCCGCGCCATCGCCGCCTCTCCCTGGGGAAGAGCGTGGTGCGACACCATGGAGAGCTTCGGCGATTACGAGAACCGCCTGCCGCGCGGCCGCACCTATGTGCGCAACGGTTCGGTGGTCGACCTGCGGATCGGCCCCGGCACGGTCACCGCCAAGGTCAGCGGCTCGTCGATCTACACGGTGACGGTTACCATCAAGGCCCTGCCCAAGACGCAGTGGCAAACCTTGCGGAAGGACTGCGCCGGCGGCATCGAGTCGCTGGTGGACCTGCTGCAAGGGAAACTGTCCAAGCCGGTGATGGAACGTTTGTGCCGCCCCGGCACCGGCCTCCTGCCCAAACCGTCGGAGATCAAATTCTCCTGCTCCTGCCCAGATTCCGCCTCCATGTGCAAGCATGTGGCGGCAACGCTGTACGGCATCGGCGCCCGCCTCGACCACCAGCCCGACCTTTTGTTCCACCTGCGCGACGTCGATCACATGGAGTTGATCGCCGATGCCGCCGCCACCCTGCCGCAGACCAAGGCCCCCCCGAATTCGGCCAACATTCTGGAGGCCGACGACATGGCGGCGTTGTTCGGCCTGGACATGGCGCCCGAACCTCCTCCCGCACCGGAGCCTTCAACGCCGAAGCCCGCGACGCGCAGGACAAAGACACCCACGGCCAAGCCGGATATGGAATTGACCGAAGACGGCTATGTGAAATGGTGGAAGTAGCGAACAGGCCCGGAACACGCGGCCAAGGATCTACGCCAAAACAACCGCACGATCCGGCTTTCGGGGTGAGATGGTGTAGTTCCACTCTGGATGGAAGTCGCAGCCGTTGATGGCGATTGCGTCCATCTCGGCGTCGGTGACCTTGAGGCCCTTGGGATAGTCGGC
>JACRFY010000088.1 GCA_016212565.1 Magnetospirillum sp.
CACCTCGCCGATCGAATTGACGGTGGCGTAGATCACCTCGACCAGACGATAGCCCGAAGCCCCCTGGAGGGCGATCACGTCACCGGAGGTGAAGTCGGTGATGGTGTCGAAGCTGTCGCCGACACTGTCGCCGGCGGCATCGGCGGCGACAGAGGCGGCGGCTGCGGCGTCGGCGCCGGCGTGGGCGGCCTCGGCGACGACGCCTATCACGGCGGCAGCGACGGCAGCGACGACAGTCCGGCCGACACGGTCAAGTATTCCAGCGCCATCCACACCATCACCGTCGACCTCGCCGCCGGCACCGCCAGCGGCGTCGACATCGGCAGCGACACGCTGGACGGCATCGAGCACGTCATCGGTGGCCAGGGCGACGATTTCATCATCGGCAACGCCGCCGACAATTCCTTGAACGGCGGGGCCGGCATCGACTCGCTGACCGGCGGCACGGGGGCCGACACCCTGACCGGCGGCAGCGGCGGCGACACCTTCACCATCACCGCTTCCGCCGCCGCTGTCGCCGCCGCCACTGCCGCCGCCGCCGCCCAAGCCGATGCCGCCCAAGCCGGCGCAGACGCCGTAGCCGCCGCCGCTGTCGCCGCCGATGCCGCGGCAGCCGCCACCGCCGCGATCGCAGCCGTCAATGGCGCCGACACTGCCGCCACCACCGCCACCACCACCGCCATTGCCGCCGCCGCCGCCTACGCCGATGCTGTCGCCGCCAACGCAGATGCCGCGACTCTCGCCGCCCTGGCCGCCGCCCAGACCGCCGCCGAAACCGACGCCGCTATCGCCACCGGGATGGCCAGCAGCGCCCACGCTCTCGCCGACGCCGCCCAAACCAACGCCGATGCCCTCCTCGCCGCTGCCGTTGCCGCCGACGCCGCCGCCGCCATCGCTCTCGACGCTGCCGCCGCCGCCCCCACCGCCGCCCGCGCCGCCGGCGACAGTGTCGGCGACAGCTTCGACACCATCACCGACTTCGCCTCCGGTGACGTGATCGCCCTCCAGGGGGCTTCGGGCTATCGCCTGGTCGAGGGGATCTACGCCACCGTCAATTCGATCGGCGAGGTGGCCACCGCCATCGCCGCCGACACCCGGCTGGCCGATGCCGTCGTCCGCTTCCAGGTCAACGGGGATTCGAGCACCTACTTGTACGTCTCCGGCGACGGCGGCGGCACGTCGTACGATGGAACCGTCATCCGTCTGGAGAACGGCGCCGTTCCGGCGTGGAGCGATTTCAGCGGCGTCAAAGGCCGCATCGTCTTGGATTCCGGCGCCGCGGAGAGCCTGACCGGCGGCAGCGGCGACGACCTGCTGATCCACGCCGGCGGCGTCGACACGGCCGAGGGCGGTGCCGGCAACGACACGGTCGAGATCCGCCTGACCGCCTCGCAGTCGCTGATGGGCTTCGACGTGATCGGCACCACCGGGCTCCGGGTCAACATATCCGGGGACAACGGCCAGTCGGTGGCCCATTCGCTCGAGATCGCCGGCCAGTTCGGCAGCGGCGGGGTCGAAACCCTGCGCCTGGTCAAAGAGGTCAGCACCGGGGTCTACGAGACCCAGACCTATTCGCTGTCCACCACCCGCGGCACCCAGGGCGGCACCGGATCCGAGATCCTGGTCACGGCGGCCACCGGAAGTTCGCTGAACGGCGGCGCCGGCGACGACTGGATCCTCGGCGATGCCGGCGCCGACACCCTGACCGGCGAAGGCGGCGAGGACGTCCTGGTCGGCGGTGCGGGTGACGACACGCTGGCCGGCGGGGCGGCCGGCGACGTCCTGCTCGGCCAGGGCGGCGCCGACACCTTCCGCATCTTCGCCGGCACCTCGACGGTCGCCGATCCCGACGTGATCGGCGATTTCGACGGCAATACCGACATCATCAGCTTCGTCGGCATGTCCGACGCCTCCTACCGCGCCCAGCCCTTCACCTTCGCCACCGATGCCGCGACCACCGCCGGCCAGATCGCCGCCGACAGCACCCTGGGCAATGTGGTGGTGTTCTTCGCCGACCTGAACGGCCAGACCTCGTACCTGTACGTCCGCAATCCCGGTACGAGCCTCGACGGCACCCTGGTCGAGTTGCGCGGTGTCGTGACCATGCCGCCGCTGTCGGCGATCGACGGCGTCATCGGCTACGCTCCCACCGAGGGCAACGACATCCTGGTCGGCAACGCCTCGGTCAATGCTCTCTCCGGCCTGGGCGGCGACGATTCCCTTGAGGGGCGCGGCGGCGACGACCTGCTCGACGGCGGCGATGGCGCCGACGTCGCCAAGTTCACCGGGACCTCGGACGCCTACACCATCTCGGCCAGCGGCCTGACCGTGACCGTCGCCGATTCGACCGCCGGCCGCGACGGCAGCGACACACTGACCAATGTCGAGGCGCTGGACTTCGCCGGCGACGGCGCGCCGCTCTCGATCGACCTGACGTCCTCGACCAGCCCGCGGCTGATGGCCGGCGACGGCGCCGATTCGCTGGTCATCGGCAGCGGCATCGAAGCGGTGGACCTGGGGGCCGGCGACGATGCCCTGACCCTGGCGGTCGGTTCCGCCCACGCGACGTCGATCCAAGGCGGCGCCGGCACCGACACGGTGCGGCTGTCCGGAACCCTCGCCGACACCGCCTTCGCCACCATGGCCGGTGTCGAGCGCCTGGAGCTGACGGGAACCACCGCCCTGACGTTGGGCGGAAATTCGGCCATTGCCGGAATTGTCGCCGTCGATGCCGCGGGGGCCGGCGGCGCCGTCACCATCGACGCCACCACCCATGGCGGAGCCGTCACCCTGACCGGCGGCGCCGGCAACGATACAATCACCGGCACCTCCGAGAGCGGAGCGGCGCCGGCTTTGTCGGTGACGGCCCTCGACGGCAAGAACGGCTTCGCCATGAACGGCGAGGCGGCGGGCGATTCGTTGGGAATCCAGCTCGGGGCCCTGGGCGACATCAACGGCGACGGCTTCGACGACGTCATCGTCTCCGCGCGCGAGGCCGATCCCGCCGGCAACTCCCGCGCCGGCTCGGCCTATGTGGTGTTCGGCAAGGCGAGCGGATGGTCGAGCCAGCTCGACCTGGCGTCGCTGAATGGGACCAGCGGCTTCCGCATCGACGGCAGCGCGGTCGACGACATGCTGGGCATGGAGGTGCGCGGCGTCGGCGACGTCAACGCCGATGGCATCGACGACTTCGCCTTCAGTGCCGGTGGCACCGATTTCAACGGCCTCACCACCTCCGGCTCGGTCTACGTGGTATTCGGCAAGAAGAGCGGGTGGACGGCGAGCCTGAGCGTCGCCGGCCTCGACGGCAGCACCGGGTTCCGGGTCGATGGCGCCGCGGCCGGCGATACCATCGGTCGCGCCGTCGGCGCGGCAGGCGACGTCAATGGCGACGGCATCGGCGACCTCTCTATCGGCTCGCCGTTCGTCGGCAGCGGCGATCCCGGCGGCGTCTCGGTGCTGTTCGGCAAGGCATCGGGCTGGACGGCGACCATGAGTCTCGCCACCATCGACGGCAGCAACGGGTTCAATCTGACCAGCACCGTCATCGGTGGCGGGGTGGGATACAGCGTCGCCTCGGCCGGCGACTTCAACCACGACGGTTACGACGACCTGATCGTCGGCGCTCCCACCGACGCCGGAAAGGCCTATGTCGTCTATGGCCACGGCGGCGCCTGGACGTCGTCCTCGTCGCTCGGATCCCTGGACGGCAGCAACGGCTTTGCCATCCTGGGCGGCGCCACCGGCGACGTGACCGGGCTCAACGTCGACGGCGGCGCCGATCTCAATCACGACGGTTACGCCGATCTGATCGTTTCGGCCGACCATGCCGACCTTGCCGGCACCGCCGACGGCGGCGCCGCTTATGTCATCTACGGCAAAGCCGGCACGGTCGCGCCGACGCTGTCCCTGTCCGCGTTCACCGCCACCGATGGGGTGGTGATCGAAGGCGCCAATAACAACGATCTGGCCGGCAGGGGCGTGTCGTTCCTCGGCGACGTCAACGGCGACGGCGTCGACGACGTCGTGATCGGCGCCCCGTATGCCGATTCCCCTGGGGCCTCGGACGGCGGTTCCGCCTACGTGCTTTACGGCAAGGCGGGCGGAATCGGCTCCGGCGGCACCCTGTCGCTGGGCGCACTGACCGTCGCCGACGGCTTCCGCATCGACGGAGTCGCCGGCTCGAAGCTCGGCTACACCGCGCGCGGAGCCGGCGACGTCAATGGCGACGGCCGGGCCGATATCCGCGTCGGTGCCGAATATGCCGATCCTGCCGGCCGCACAAACGCCGGCGCCGCCTATTTGGTATTCGGCGCCGCCGACGATACCCTGACCGGCGGCGGCGGCGCCGACGTGCTGACCGGGGGCGCCGGCACCGATCTGTTCGTCTATGCGGCCGGCGATTCGGCGGTGGGCGGCGTCGACACCATCGCCGACTTCAGCCCCGGCACCGACGTCATCCGCCTGAGCGGTGCCGCCGGCTATCACTTCCTCACCCAGGTGGTTGCCGTTTCCGGCAACGCCGTCACCACCGCCATCGCCGGCCTCGATTCCAATTACGACGATTCTGTGGTGGCGTTGAGCAACGGCACCGACGGCTGGCTCTACGTCAAGGGCGACGGCGACGGCATCGGCGCCGATTTCGACGGCACCCTGATCGCCGTCACCGGCCTCAAGGCGCGGCCGACGATGGCAGCCGTCGAGGGCGTCGACGGGGACCTGTATGTCGGCACCAGCGGCGACGACACCCTGACCCTCAACCAGGGGGCGGTGTTCCGCGGCGGCCTGGGCAACGACACCTATGTCGTCAGCGCGGTCTCGGCGATGGTGATCGCCGATGCCGGCGGCACCGATGTGCTCGATGTCACGGCGATGCCCGAAAGCGCGTTCGTCGGCATGAGCCGGTCGGGCAGCGATCTGGTGATCACGCTGTGGAACGGGACCTCCCAGATCGACACCGTGATCAAGGATCACTTCGGCGCCGGCACCATCGAGAACGCCACCGACGGCAGCGGCACGATGCACTTCGCCACCGGCCTGACCGGCACCGGCGGCGACGACATCATCGTCGGCACCGGTGCCGGCGAAACCCTGACCGGCGGCGGCGGCGACGACGAGTTCTTCGGCGGCGGCGGCGCGGATACCTTCGTCGGCGATGCCACCGCCACCGCCTGGGGCGGGATCGAGGGCGGCTCGGTCAGCTATGCCGTGGCGGCGTCGGGGGTGACGGCCAACCTGACCACCGGCACCGGCGTTCTGGGCGGCGCGACGCAGACCTTCGTCGCCATCACCCGGGTGGAGGGCTCGGCCTTCGCCGATGCGCTGACCGGCAGCAGCCATGGCGGCGACCTCGAAGGCCGCGCCGGCAACGACAGCCTGACCGCCGGAGCGGCGAATACCTGGGCGGTGTACGACAGTTCGCCGAGCAAGGTGGTGGTCAACCTGTCGCTCGCCACCCAGGCCGGCGTGACATCGATGCATGCCAGCGACGGCTTCGGCGGCGACGACACCCTGAGTGGCATTCGCGCCGTCCAGGGCTCCGGCTTCGCCGACACCCTGTATGCCGGCAACGACGGCGACACCCTGAGCGGCGGCGCCGGCAACGACGACCTCCACGGCGGCGCCGGCAGCGACATGCTCGGCGTGCGCAATGCCGACAGCGACACCGTCGACGGCGGCGGCGGCACCGACACCCTGTACATCGACGAGAACGGCAACGGAGCCACCGCCTACGATCTCACCGGCCATGCCGGCACCATCGACGGCATCGAGCGCATCAACCTCGACTGGAAGGGCCAGAACGTCGCCCTGACCGTCAGCCAAAGCGCCATCGCCGCCACCACCAGCGGCAACGCGCTGACCGTCGAGGGCAGTGCCGGCGATTCGGTGGTCGCCCACGGCACCTGGACTCACACCGCCAACGAGACCTCCGGCAACACCTACCGCGTCTTCACCGGCAGCAACGGCGAGGTCCTGAAGGTCGATTCCGACGTGGCGATGAGCTTCGACAGCGCCATGGCGCCGCTGATCACCGGCTCGGGCGCCGGCAATTTGGCCGAGGGCGGCACGTTGACGGTGAGCGCGGCCTTGCTCGGCGCCGACGACGTCGATACCGCGGCGGCGAACCTGACCTTCCGCGTCGCCACCCTGCCCGCCCATGGCCAGCTTCGCCTCGACGGCAGCCTGCTCACCGTCAACGCCACCTTCACCCCGGCCGATCTGGCCGCCGGCAAGGTGACCTTCGTCCATGACGGCGGCGAGACCACCGCCGACAGCTTCGCCGTCACCCTTGGCGACGGCAGCAACACCACCGCCGCGCGGACCATTTCGTTGAGCGTCGCGCCGGTCAACGATGCCCCAGTGGCGGCGGCCGATGCCAACACCTATGGGGCGACCCCGCTGGCCATCGCCACCACCACCGCCTTTGACACCGAGTCCTTCACAATCGGCGGCCAGACCTACCTCGCCGCCGCCGGCGGCGACCTGGCCATCCACCGCTGGGACGGCACCCGGTTCACCACGGTCCAGACCCTGCCCCAGACCGCGTTGGCCAAGGGCCTGGACAGCTTCACCATCGGCGGCGAGACCTATCTTGCGGTAGCCAACAGCGTCGCCAGCGGCGACTACACCATCGGCTCGATCATCTACCGCTGGAACGGCACCCAGTTTGCCCAGGTCCAGTCGATTGCCACCAGCGGCGCCACGGACTGGGAAGCCTTCACGGCCGGCGGCAACAGCTATCTGGCGGTCGCCAACAGCTATGACGGCACCAGCGCCAACATTACCTCGTGCATCTACCAGTGGAACGGCACCCAGTTCGCCCAGGTGGCATCCATCGCCACGTCCTACATCCAGGACTGGGAAAGCTTCGAGATCGACGGACAGGTCTACCTGGCCTCGGCCAACATTAGCGATACACCTGTCGTCTACAAGTGGAACACCGACACCAGTCAGCTCGACTCCATCCAGAGCTTCTCCGACTCCACCCCCTCGGACTGGACCAGCTGCAAGATCGCCGGCGAGACCTACCTCGCAGGATTCACCTATGATGCGAGTTTGAACACCTCTAAGATCTACAAGTGGAACGCCGGTACGGCGCAGTTCGCCCCGGTGCAGACGCTCGTGACCGCCGCGGTCCGCGACGTCGAGGCGGTGCAGATCGGCACCGACACCTATCTTGCCCAGGCGTCCTATACCACCGGCTCGGTCATCTACAAGTGGAACGGCAGCCAGTTCACCGCGTGGGACACCGTTACGGCCAGTTCCGCCAGGGACTGGGAAGGCGTCACCATCGACGGCGAGACCTATCTTGCCGTCGCCGAGTATGGTGCCGCCAGTTCCCGCCTCTACCGCTTCAACCCCGAAACGGGCAGCTTCATCCAGGCATTCGAGGCCACCCCGGACCTCACCACCGCCGAGAACGCGCCGCTCGCCATCGCCGCCTCCAGCCTGGTGGCCAATGATAGCGACGTCGACGGCGACACGCTGACCATCACCACGGTCGCCATGGCGCCGGGTGACGAGGGCAAGGGGACGGTGAGCCTCAGCGGCGGCACCGTCACCTTCACCCCCTCCGCCGCCGGCGATGCCCTGAATGGCGGCGAGGTGTCCAACGTCGGCTTCACTTATACCGTCTCCGACGGCCACGGCGGCACCGCAACCGCGACGGCGACCGTGCGGGTGGTCGGCGTCAACGACGCGCCGGCCGTCACGCTGCCGGCCAGCGTGTCCGCCATCGAGGACACGCCCACATCCCTTACTCTGACGGTTGCCGACGTCGACTCGGACAGCCTCACCACGACACTGAATGTCGCCCACGGCACCCTGAGCCTGGGCTCGACCACCGGGCTGACCGTCAGCGGTGCCGGCACCGGGGCGGTGGCCCTGAGCGGCTCGGGCGCCGATCTCCACAGCGCGCGGGCCACCCTGTCCTACACGGGCACGGCGAACTACAACGGCGCCGACAGCCTGACCGTCACCACCTCGGACGGGACGCTGTCGGACACCGACAGCGTCGCCATCACCATTTCCGCGGTCGCCGACGCGGCGACGTTCGGCGGCAACCTGACCGCAACCGTCGGCGCCCAGACGCCGGACATCATCCGCCTCGACACCACCAGCGCCGGCGCCCAGGCCAATGGCAATACCAATTCTTACGCGTCCTTCTCGGCCGACGGCAATCTCGTCGCTTTCACCAGCGCCGCCACCAACCTGGTCGACGGCGACAGCAACGGCAAGTGGGACGTCTTCGTCAAGAACCTGACCACCGGCGCGGTCACCCGGGTCAACACCCTGGCCGACGGTAGCCAGACCACCGGCAATGCCACCTTCCAGAGAGTGGCGCTCTCGCCCGACGGCACCAAGGTAGCCTTCATGAGCGAGGCCACCGATCTGGTGGGCAGCGATACCAACGGCGTGGTCGACATCTTCGTCAAGGATCTGGTCACCGGAGCGCTGGTGCGGGTCAACACCGCCGCCGACGGTACGGCGGCCAACAGCGCTCCAAGCCTTCTCGCCTTCACCCCCGACGGCAACAATCTGGCGTTCGACACCGGCGCCTCCAACCTGACGGCCGGCGACACCACGGTCTGGGACATTTTCCTCAAGAGCCTCACGGGGACGAATGTCGACGGGAATCTGGCGTCGACGATCACCAAGCTCAGCACCAGTGCGAGCGGCACCGCCGGCAATGGCAACAGTACCGAGGTGGCGTTCTCGGCGGACGGCACCAAGGTGTCGTTTGTGAGCGTTGCCACCAATCTCGTGTCCGGCGACACCGGAACCACCGATATTTTCGTCAAGGATTTGGCCACCGGAAGCGTCACCAAGGTCAGCCAACTTTCCAACGGCACTGGGGGCAACGTCTCCAGTACTTCGACCAGCATCTCGGCCGACGGCACCAAGGTCGCCTTCCGTTACGACGGCACCGGCTTCTCGGCCGCCGCCGACACCAATGGTACCGGCGACATCTACGTCAAGGACCTGACCAGCGGGGCGATGACCCTGGTCAGCACCGCCGCCGACGGCACGGCCGCCAACGCGCTGTGCACGCTGCCGGCGATCTCGCCCGACGGCACCAAGGTGGTGTTCACCAGCACCGCCACCAACCTGGTGCCGGGGGTGACCAGCGGCGTCTCGCAGCTCTACCTCAAGGATCTGGTTACCGGAGCCATCTCGGTCATCAGCGCCGCCGCCGACGGTACCGTGGGCAACGCTGTTTCCAACGTGCCACTGTTCACCCCCGACGGCACCCACGTCGAATTCATCAGTGGCGCCACCAACCTGGTCGCCGGCGACACCAACGCCACCTACGACATCTTCTTGAAGACCCTGCCGCAGACCGGCTCGGTGTCCGGCACGGCGACGGCGAGCGACGTCGACGGCGCCACCGCGTTTACTGCCCAGACGGCCACCGCCGGCACCTATGGCAGCTTCTCGATCACCGCCGCCGGCAGGTGGACCTACACCCTCGATAGCGGCGCCTACGCCCCGCTGGCGGCCGGCCAGACCGCCACCGAGACCTTCGCCGTCACCGCCACCGACGGCACCACCCAGAATGTGGTCGTCACCGTCAAGGGCACCAACGATGCCCCGGTCAACATCCTGCCGGCGACGACGATCACCGCCGCCGAGGATGCCAGCCAGGCGATCACCGGGCTCACGGTGGCCGACGTCGACGGCGGCAACCTGACCACCACGCTGGCGGTCGGCCACGGCACCCTGAGCCTGGGCTCGACCACCGGACTGACCGTCACCGGCGCCGGCACCGGGGCGGTGACGCTCAGCGGCTCGGGGGCCGCTCTCAACAGCGCGCTGGGCACCCTGTCCTATCTGGGGACCGGCAACTACAACGGCGCCGACAGCCTGACCGTCACCACCTCGGACGGGACACTGTCGGACACCGACAGCGTCGCCATCACCATTTCCGCAGTCGCCGACCCGGCGACGTTCGGCGGCAACCTGAGCGCAACCGCCGGCGCGGTGACGCCGACCACCATCCGGGTCAACACCGACTTGGCCGGCGCCCAGGCCACCGGCGGCAACACCAATTCCGCAGCATCCTTCTCGGCCGACGGGCGGCTGATGGCCTTCACCAGTTCCGCCACCAACCTGGTGAGTGGCGACACCAACGCCGACTACGACATCTTCGTCAAGAACATCGGCACCAGCACCGTCAACGGCCTGGCGCCCGGCCAGGTGATCCGCGTCAACACCCTGGCCGACGGCAGCCAGCCCGCCGGCGTGACCGGCGTCTCGCCGACGAGCATCGCCATCTCGCCCGACGGCACCAAGGTCGCCTTCCTCAGCTCCGCCACCGACCTGGTGGCCGGCGATACCAACGGCGTGGCCGACCTCTTCGTCAAGGATCTGACCACCGGAGCGCTGACCCGGGTCAACACCGCCGCCGACGGGAGCGAAGCCAACGCCACCGTGGGCGCCTTCACCTTCACCCCCGACGGCAACATCGCCTTCGACACCACCGCCACCACCCTGACGGCGGGAGATACGGCGGTCCGCGACATCTTCCTCAAGAACCTGACCACGGGAGCGGTCACCAAGTTCAGCCCCTATGCGGACGGCACCGCCGGCACCAGCAATACCGGTCTTGGCGGGTTCTCGGCGGACGGCACCAAGGTGGTGTTCACCAGCGCTGCCAGCAACCTGGTGGCGGGCGACACCAACGGGCTGGGCGACATTTTCGTCAAGGATCTGACCACCGGAACCGTCACCCGGGCCAGCGTGCTGGCGGACGGGTCCCAGGCCAATGGCAACCTGGAATCGCCCACCCTGTCGGCCGACGGCACCAAGGTGGCGTTCCGCTACTACGGCACCGGATTCTCGGCCGCCGACACCAACGGACTCACCGACATCTACGTCAAGGATCTGACCACCGGCAGCATGACCCTGGTCAGCGCCGCCGCCGACGGCACGGTCGGCAACGCGCTGTCCATTGGCGCGGCGATTTCGCCTGACGGCACCAAGGTGGCCTTCCTCAGCAGCGCCACCAATCTGGTGACCGGCGACACCAACGCCAGCACCGATGTTTTCGTCAAGGATCTCGTCACCGGGGCCATAACACGGGCGTCCACCGCCACCGACGGCACCCAGGCGAATGCTTTCACCCCGATCAGCGTCCTGCCCGACAGCAACCGGGTGATTTTCATCAGCAGCTCTACCAGCTTGGTTGCCGGCGACACCAACAACGCCTACGACCTGTTCATCAAGACCCTGCCCTTCGCCTCCACCATCACCGGCACGGCGACGGCAAGCGACGTCGACGGCGCCACCGCGTTTACTGCCCAGGCGGCGACCGCCGGCACCTATGGCAGCTTCTCGATCACCGCCGCCGGCAAGTGGACCTACACCCTCGATAGCAGCGCCTATGCCCCGCTGGTGGCCGGCCAGACCGCCACCGAGACCTTCGCCATCACCGCCACCGACGGCACCAGCCAGAACATCGTCGTCACCGTCAACGGCGCCGACGACGCGGCCGCCCTGGTCGCCGACACGGCGTCGGTGACCGTCGGCGGGACCGCCACCGGCAACCTGCTGACCAACGACGTCGACGTCGACACCGGCAGCAGCTTCACCGTCACCGGAATCACCTCCGAGGACTCGGCCGCCCACTTCACCGGCGTCGGCAAGCTGACCACCACCCCGATCGTCGCCAGCGCCACCACCGGGCAGCAGGTGTCGGTGTCCTTCGACATGAAGTGGGACGGGACGCAGTTGGTCATGCCCGTCGGCTTCACTACCTACTCTCTCTATGTGTCTAACGGCGGCTTCGGCTTCAACACCGGGAACAGCGACGATATCTTCGGCATTGCCAACGGCAGCGCCCTGGCCGGCGACTGGCACAGCATCACTGCGGTGTTCACCCAAGGAAACGTCGGCGCCAGCAAGCTTTATATCGATGGCGTCGAGCAAACCCTGGGGCAGATCAACGGCTCGGCCAACAACGCCAATGCCATCATCACCGATACCCTCAACCTGGCGGGCTGGGCGCATCCGACCATCCCCGATGGCTACCGCTTCTCCGGCGACCTCGCCAACGTGCAACTGCACGACCGGGCGCTGACCGCCGCCGAAGCGGCCCAGGTCGCCGAGGGCACCGTCGTCGCCAGCGGGCTGGTGGCGCAGTACGAGTTCAATTCCGGGGCCCTGCTGGTCGACAGCTCGGGCAACGGCCACACCGCGACGGTGTCGGGCACCACGCCGAGCATCGTGGCGATGGGCGCCACCCTCGACGGGCCGACGACGCTCAACGGCGAGTTCGGCGAGCTGACGCTCAACACCGACGGCAGCTACACCTACACCCTCGACCAGGACCGGACGGCGACCAAGGCGCTGGCCGCCGGGGCCACCGCCACCGACGTCTTCACCGTCGCCACCCGCGAGAACCAGTCGAGCGCGACCGGCAACGAAACGCTGACCATCACCGTCACCGGCACCAACGACGGCCCGGTGGCCACCGCCGACCAGACCACCTTCGGTGCGGCCCCGCTTCAGTTCGCGACCAACGGCGCCAGCCATTGGGAAAGCTTCACCATCGGCAGCGACACCTACCTGGCGGTGGCCAACGAGACCACCGGCGGATCGCAAAACCTCGATTCGGTGATCTACAAGTGGGATGGCAGCCAGTTCGCCCAGTTCCAGACCATCGCCACCCATGGCGGCTACGACCTCGAGAGCTTCGAGATCGACGGCACCCGCTATCTGGCGGCGGCCAACTCGTTCGACGGCTCCAGCTACACCCTCAGTTCTCCGGTCTACAAGTGGGACGGCTCGACCTTCGTGTCGACGACCTCGCTGAACACCACCGGAACCCAGGACTTCGAGAGCTTCCGGATCAACGGCGAGACCTATCTCGCCGCCGCCAACAATCGCAGCGGATCCTCGACCGTCGACATCGACTCGACCGTCTACAAGTGGACCGGCAGCAGCTTCACCAGTATCCAGCAGATCGCCACCCACACCGCCACCGGGTGGGAGAGCTTCGCCATCAATGGCGACACCTACCTGATGGGCACCGGCCTGAGCGGAAGCCAGTCCGACCTCTACAAGTGGAACACCGCCACCAGTCAGTTCGCCAGCGTGCAGAGTTTCGCCCTGAGCACCCACGCCAGCGCCTTCACCATCGGCAGCGACAGCTACCTCGCCCTGTCCGGCGCCACGCCGGCGATCTACAAGTGGAACGGCACCCAGTTCCAGTCGTACCAGACCTTCAGCCACGACGCCGCCGACTGGGAGGTCTTCACCGCCGGCAGCGACACCTATCTGGCCCAGGCGGTCAATTGGGAAGCGGGAGACTTCAACACCAATTCCTACATCTACAAGTGGAACGGGACCCAGTTCGCCCAGACCCAGGCGATCCTCACCCACTGCGCCACGGACTGGGAGAGCGTCCAGGTCGACGGCCAGACCTATCTGGCGGTGGCCAACCGCTACAACGGGGCGAGCTTCAGCGAGACGTCGCCGCTCTACCGCCTCGACACCGCCAGCGGCCAGTTCGTCGCGGCGACCAACGTCACCCTCAACCTCGGCACCAGCGAGGACAAGGCGGTCAGCTTCAGCGCCGCCAGCCTGCTCGGCAACGACAGCGATGCCGACGGCGACACCCTGAGCGTGACCGCGGTGGCGATGGCCGAGGGCGACGAGAACAAGGGCACGGTCAGCCTGTCCGCCGGCACGGTGACCTTCACCCCCGGCGACGGGCTCGATTCTCTGAGCGCAGGCGCCACCCAGGACGTCCACGTCATCTACACCGTCTCCGACGGCCATGGCGGCACCGCCACGGCCACCGCGGCCATCGCCGTCACCGGCACCAATGACACGCCGAGTGTGGTGTCGACGGTCAACGGCGCCCTCAGCCTCACCGGTGCCGGGGTGATCCTGCCCTCCACCAACGCCACCACCTTCACCGGTGCCGACGATTTCACCATCGTCATGGATATCAAGCCGTCCGGCGCCGGCCGACTGTATACCCAGACCGCCTACAATTCCGGGCTGCAAATCTACACCGCGGTCAATGCCGACGGCTCGTTGACCTTCGGCCTCGACAAGCAGACCACCGGCGGCTGGGACTGGGCGGGTTCGCCGGCCAACACGTTGAGTTTTGGCGAGTGGGCACAGGTCACCTTCGTCAAGACCGGCGGCACCGCCAAGATCTACGTCGACGGCACCGAGGTGTTGTCCGACCCCATCGGCGCGGCGCAGTTGAGCGCCATCGATAACCCCCAGGGCAACCCGCTGTCGTTCGGCGAAGATGGCGCCGCCCGCTATACCGGCGAAATCAGCACCCTCAAGATCTACACCACCGCGCTGAGCAGTGGTGACGCCACCACCCTGGCCGCCGGCGGCACCGTCGCCACCGGCCTCGCCGCCGATTGGCGCTTCGACGAGGGCCAGGGGACCACGGTCGCCGATGCGTCCGGCGTCAGCGGCGCCATCAACCTCGCCACCGCCGTCACCGCCGGCACCACCGCCTGGACGGTGCCCGCCAAGGAAGACACCGCCATCACCGGATCGCTGCAGGTCAGCGACATCGACGGCGACACCCTCACCGTCACCACCCAGGTCGCTCCCGGCCACGGTGCGGTCAGTTGGGACAACACCACCAAGCAGTGGACCTATACCCCGGCGGCCAACTACACCGGCGCCGACACCTTCACCCTGCGGGTCAGCGACGGTCACGGCGGCACGGTCGACAAGGCGTTCTCGGTCTCGGTCGGGGCGGTCGACGACGCCCCCGCCAACACCATGCCGGCTCCGGTCACGGTGCCCCATCACCTGGCGACGGCGATCACCGGCCTGTCGGTCGCCGATATCGATTCCGCGTCCCTGTCGGTGTCGCTGGGGGTCAATCATGGCATCCTGGCCCTCGGCACCACCACCAACCTGACGGTCACCGGCGCCGGCACCGGATCGGTGACGCTCAGCGGAACGCCCACGGCCCTCAATGCCGCCCTGGCCAGCCTCACCTACCAGGGGGCGACGAACTACAGCGGGTCCGACACGCTGAGCGTTGCCACCTCGGACGGAACGTTCACCGATACCGATACCGTCGCCATCACCGTCAGTGCGGCGACCAACCATGCCCCCACCCCGGACAGTGCGGCCCTCTTCGATGGCGTCGGCGACTACGCCTCGGCAGGCAACGTCTTCAACGTCGGATCCGGCGACTTCACCGTCGAGGCGTGGATCAATCCCAACGCCGCCACCGCGGCCGCCCACGCGGTGATCCTCGGCAAGGAGATGACCAACCAGGGCGCGGCGCAGTTCCGCCTTCAGCTCGCCGACGGCAAGCCGGCCTTCATGATGGCCGGCACCGGCGGCGCATTGTGGACGGAGTCGGGCTACGACCTCCAGGCGCCGGCCGCGGTTGTCGCCGGCACCTGGACCCATGTCGCCGCCACCCGCGCGGGGACGCTGTTCACCCTTTACGTTAACGGTGTGGCGGTCGACACCTTCACCTCGGCCCAGGTCATCGACACCGCCAACAGCTACCCGCTGGTGGTCGGCGGCAGTTGGACCGGCAGCGGGGTAACCGGCGCGTTCGGCGGCGCCATCGGCGAGATCCGCCTGTGGACCGAGGCCCGCAGCGGCGCCGAGATCGCCGCCAACTACGACACCGTCCTCACCGACCCCGGCGCCACCCTCGCCACCCAGTGGATGTTCGATTCGGTCACCGGCGGCGTGGTCGCCGGCACCTTGCCGCTGACCCTGGCCGGCGCCAGCCTGATCAACACCTTTGCCACCGACGAAGATTCTCCGCTCGCCGTCCCGGTCGCCGATCTGCTGCGCAACGACAGCGACGCCGACGGCGACACGTTGAGCGTCACCGCGGTGGCGATGGCCAGCGGCGACGAGGACAAGGGCACGGTCAGCCTCAACGCCGGCACCGTCACCTTCACCCCCGACGCCTCGTTCGATGCCCTGGCGGCGGGCGCCAGCCAGGATGTCCACTTCACCTACTCCGTCTCCGACGGCCACGGCGGCACCGCCACGGCCACGGCGACCGTCACCGTCACCGGCACCGACGATGCGCCGCTGATCCTCGCCCCCAACGGCACCGGGGCCGGGTTCCCGAACTACACCACCGACACCTACCTCAAAAGCGACGACTTCCACGGCCTCGGCTCGAGCGCCGGGGCGCTGACGGTCGAATTCTGGGCCAATTTCGCCGCCAAGGTGCCGACCTCCGACCACAACACCGTGCTGTCCTACATCGACCCCCAGGGCCACAAGCTGGCGGTGTGGTGCGACGGCACCGGCGATCTCGGCGTCACCATCGACGGCCAGCAGGCGACCACCCCCACCGGCGCCGAGTTCGACGTCGGCGCCTGGCACCACGTCGCGGTGGTGTGGAACTCGACCCACGGCACCCTGATGGTGGTGAAGGACGGCTCGCCGGTCCTGGTCACCAGCGGCCTCGCCAGCGGCGTCACCTTCGCCGAGGGCGGCACCCTGGTGGTCGGCCAGGACCAGACCGTCCCCGGCGGCGGCTTCACCGAAGACACCGCCTTTGGCGGCGCGCTGGACACGGTGAGGATCTGGAACACCGCCCGCTCGATCGCCGGCATCCGCGACGGCATGGACGGCACGCTGACCAGCTCGACCGGGCTGATCGCCGATTGGAGCCTCGACGACCTCAGCGGCAGCACCGCCGCCGACACCAGCACCGCCCACGACAACGGGCTGTCGCTGTTCGGCGACCTCGCCCCGGCCGGCATGGCCAGCGGCACCGAGGGTGTGGACCCCAGCTTCCAGCCGCGCGCGGTCGATCCCGACGGCACCACCCCCACCGTGTCGGTGAGCGCCGCGACGCCGTCCGGCGCCACCGTCTCGATGACCAGTGGCACCGCGCACTACCAGGCCTCCACCGACTTCAACGGCACCGGCACGGTGGCGGTCTCGGCCACCGACGGCACCAACTCGGTGTCGAAGACCGTCTCGGTCGACATCCTGCCGACCAACGACCCGGTTTCCCTCCGCCCCCTCGCCACGGTCGGCGGCAGCAATTCCGGTCGCTTCACCGGCACCGGCGTCGCCGAGACCGCCACCGTGGCCATCGCCGGCACCGGCGCGGTGACGATGGAAATGCTGGTGCGCTGGGATGGCCCCGGCGACGGCACCATCTTCTACAACGGCACCTACAACTTCGACGGCTTCGGCCTGATCGTCGACGGCGGGTGCTTCGCCATCAAGGTGGGCGAGATCGTCCTCCAGGGCGATGCCGCGGTGTTGAAGAACACCTGGCAGCACGTGGCGGCCACCTATGACGGCAGCACCTGGGCCCTGTTCGTCAACGGCACGGAAACGACGACGTCCAATGCCGGTGCGGCGATCTACACGCCCACCGGCACGACCCGGGTCGGCGGGACCGCCGACGGCTTCCCCGGACTGGTCGACGAAGTGCGGCTGTGGTCGGACGTGCGCACGCCGCAGGAGATCGAAGCCAACATGTTCGGCCAGTTGGCCGATCCGTCGGATACCAGCCTCAAGGGCTATTGGCGCTTCGAAGAGGGCAGCGGCACCTCCACCGCCGACCTGTCGACCGGCGGCCACGGCCTGACCCTGACGAATGCGACCTTCTCCGCCACCACCTACGACGGCACCGAGCGTTCGGTGGCCGAAGACCAGGTGCTGACCGGCACCATCCGGGTCTCCGACACCGACGGCGACGAGGTGGCCTATGTCGCCACCCAGGCCACGCACGGCGCGGTGAGCATCGAGCGCACCGGGGGCGTGGAGACCATCGACGGCACGCCGTGGGCGACCTACACCTGGACCTACGTCCCCGCCGCCAATTGGAACAGCGGCAGCGGCACGCCGGTGGTGGACAGCTTCACCCTGGGCGGCCGCTCGCCCGACGACGCGCCGGTGACCAAGACCATCACCATCAACGTCGCCGCCGTCAACGACAGGCCGGTGGTGGCCGGCGGCCACACCGTGACCCTGACCGCCGTCGCCGAGGACTGGCAGCCGCCGGTCGGCTTCACCACCGACGGCTCGACCCTGGTCTCCGCCCTGGTCGCCACCGGAGTGTCCGACGCCGACTTCGCCGGCCCGTTCGGCATCGCCGTCACCGACGCCGACACCGCCCATGGGCAGTGGCAATACAGCGTCGACGGCGGCAGTTATTGGATCCAGTTCGGCACCCTCGATGCCTCCTCGGCGACCCTGCTGTTCGGATCCGCCCGGATCCGCTTCCTTCCCAACGCCGATTTCAGCGGCACCGCCGCGCTGACCTACCGCGCCTGGGATACCGGCGGCGACTATTACAACGGCGAAACCGGCGTTCCGTTGACCGGCGGCGCGAACAGCCCGTTCAGCGCCAACCAGGCCACCGCCACCGTCACCGTCACCGACGATGGCGCCCCGACCATCACCAGTTCGTCGTACACCGTCGCCGAGGACGGAACGCTGACCGGCACCCTGACGGCCACCGATCCCCAGAACGACGCCGTCACCTTCGCCACCACCGGCACCCCCAGCCACGGCACCGTCGCGGTCGCGGCCAACGGCGCCTTCACCTACCGTCCCAGCGCCGAGTGGAACGGAAGCGATTCCTTCACCGTCATCGCCACCGACGCTGCGAACCACAGCACCACCAAGACGATCAGCGTCGACGTCACCGCCGTCAACGACGCCCCGCAAGTGGCCGGCGCCGGGGTGCGCCAAGGGGTAGTGTCGCTCGAAAACGGCGTCACCGCGTCGACGGTGTTCGCCGACAACACCTTTGCCAACGGCGTCACCATCGAACTCGACGTCAAGCTGGAGGCCAACAACGCCCTGGCGCAGACCCTGGTGCAACTGGGCGGCCTCAGCGTCGGCATCGATGCCGCCGGCAACCTGACCTGCACGGCCGGCAACCTCTTCGCCATCGGCCCGCATCTGACCGCCGGGGAATGGACCCACCTCGCCCTGCGCACCACCACCGATCCGACCACCGGCCATCGCGGCCTGACCCTGATGGGCGAAGACGGGTCGCTGGCGTCGACCGCCAGCAGTCCCACCTTCGCCCTCCCCGCCGCGGTGCCGACCCTGACGCTGGGCGGGACCAATATCGACGTGCTGCTCGACAATCTGCGGGTGTGGAGCGTCGAGCGCTCGGATTCCGAGCTGATCGCCGGCACCCATGTGTTGCCGTCCGGGTCGGAGAGCGGTCTGGTCGGCCTGTGGACCTTCGACCCCGATGCCGCCAATCTGCGCACCGTCGCCGACCTCGCCGGCACCGACAACGCGTTGCAGATCAACGGCAACGGCATCGCTCCCGCGGTCCTGGCGCCGCCGGTGGCGGCGATGGACTTCGACGGATCCGGCGGCCTGACCATCAACACCGGCGAGGGCCAAGCGGTGTCCGCCGCCATGACCTTCGAGACCTGGATCCGGCCCGAAGCGTTGAACTGCCAGATTGCCGGCCAGCAAGCCTTGACTGGCAGCCCCCTCCCCGCCTGGCACCTGGGCCTGGACGCCACCGGCCTGCTCCATTTCGCAGCCGGCGGCGGCACCGCGACAACGACTGCGGCCCTGACGGTCGGCGAGTGGGCCCATGTGGCGACCAGCTACGAGGCCGCCACCGGCACCGCGCGCATCTACATCAACGGCGTCCTGGCGGCGCAGACCGTCGGCACCCCGACCCCCATCGCCGCCGTCGACGGGCCGATAACCCTCGGCTGGCATACCGACAGCGATCCGATCCCCTTCACCGGCCAGATGGCCGATGCCCGGCTGTGGAGCACCGCCCGCACCCAGACCGAGATCGTCGAGACCATGAACGGCACCGTCTCGGGCACCGAGAGCGGCCTGGTCGGCGCGTGGTCGCTGGTCGACGGCGCCGGCCGCGACAGCGTCGGCGACGCCCACCTGGTCGGCGGCGTCGCCTGGGCGGCGCCCACCGGCACCGGCCTGCCCTTGGATGCGGCCAAGGTGCTCGATTTCAACGGCACCAGCGGCCGGGTGGAGATCGGCACCGAGGGGCTGGGCCTCGATCCCGATGTCCGCACCGTCGAGTTCTGGTTCAAGCCGGATACCGCACCGGTCGACATGACGACGCTGTTTGCCGATGGCAATCTCGACGACTGGGGCTTCCATCTCAATCTCAACGCCGACCGCACCGTCGAGTTCTCCACCTCCGACACGGCGAACGCCGAGCACACCGTCACCAGCACCGCCGTTTCGCTCGACAGCTGGCACCATCTGGTGGCGTCCTACTCGGCCGGCGGCCAGCAGAAACTCTCCATCGACGGCACTGCGGTGGCGATCGCCGCCACCACGCCGCTGCGCACCTCGGCCGAGCCGGTCATCGACGTCGGCGCCTGGAGTCATAACGGCACCGCCGAGCGCTTCTTCGACGGCCAGATGACCGACCTGCGGATCTGGAACGTCGTTCCGGCCAACACGGACGACGCCGGAAATGTCCGCCTGGCCGGCAGCGAGCCGGATCTGGCCGGCTATTGGCGCTTCGACGAGACCAGCGGCGTTGTCGCCGCCAACCGGGTCGGCGACGCCATCGAGCGCGGCGAAGCGCAGGTGCTCGGGGCGACGTGGTCGGCGCCAAGCGCCGGCCTGCCCGCCGGCATGGTCGACAAGGCCAGCGTGTTGACGCTGAACGATGCCGGCGCCCACGTCACCACCTCCGGCACCGTGCGATTTGGCTCGCACACGGTGGAGACGTGGTTCCGTACGACCGACAATACCGCCGGTCAGGGCATCGTCTCGCTGCTGAATCCGCAGCAAGACGGCTCGGTGCAGATGACACTGACCGCCGACGGCCGGATGCGGGTAGGCATCTACGACACGGCCGGCGTCCCCACGGCCACCGAGACATCAACCGCCATCAACGATGGCACCTGGCACCACCTGGCCTACAGCTACGATGTGACAGGCCGGCTCCTGACCTTGTACGTGGACGGCACGCTGTCGGCCACGCTGTCCAATACCGACCTCAGCACCGCGTTCACCCTGGAAGGCCCGCTGGCGTTCGGCTTCAACCGCGCCAATTACGGCTCGCCGGCCAACGCGCAGATCACCGACGTCCGGGTGTGGGACAGCGCGCTGACCCAAGCGGTCATCCAGGGCCACAAGGATGTCCGCCTCGGCGGCGGCGAAAGCGGCCTGCTCGCCTACTACCAATTGAACGAGGGTGTCGGCTCCACCGTCGCGGACTTTGCCCATCCGACCGCCGACGACGTCACCCTGTACGCCGTCGGCGGCGCGGCGTTCGGCGCCCCCTCAGGCACCATGCCGCTGGGCGCCACCGCGGTGCTCAAGCTCGACGGCACCGACGACATGCTGCGCTCGGATGCGGTGGTCGAGCTGGGCTCGCACACGGTCGAGACCTGGGTCAAGACCACCGACGGCCGCTGGTTCGCCGGCCTGACCTCGATCCGCGACTCCAACACCGGCCTCAGCGGCAGCGGCGGCTGGGTGCAGTTGGTCATCGACGACAACGGCCATCCCAAGGTCGAGATCGCCGACAATGGCGGCGCTTGGGAGTGGCCGACCGCCACCGGAATCAGCGTCAAGGACGGCGCCTGGCACCACGTCGCCTATTCCTACGACGCCACCGCCAAGGTGTTCAGCTTCTACATCGACGGCCAGTTCTGCAACACCGTCACCGTGACCAGCATTCCCACCGGCTTCACCGCCAGCGGCCCGTTCCAGATCGGCGCCTCGCGCAACACCGAAACCGGCACCCCCTTCCTCGCCGGCGAAATGGCCGATACCCGGCTGTGGAGCGACGTCCGCTCCGCCGCCGAGATCGCCGCCAACTACAACCAGCGCCTCTCCGGCAGCGAAGACGGCCTGCTCGGTTATTGGCGTCTCGACGAGGCCGCCGGCACGACGGCGATTGCCAGCGATGCCTCGGGCACGTGGACCGACAGCGGCGTCGTCGCCGTCACCGCTCTGGCCACCGCCGAGGACACGCCGGTGATCGGCAAGGTGATCGCCGCCGACGTCGAAAGCGCCGCCCTCACCTATACGTGCAAGACCGCCCCCGGCAACGGTGCCGTGGAGCTCAACGCCGACGGCACCTTCCGCTATACGCCGAAGGCCGGCTATGCCGGCAGCGACAGCTTCACCGTGTCGGTCACCGATGCCGCCGGAACGGCGGTCGACAAGACCTTCACCGTCACCGTCGCCGACACCACCGAAATCGACGGCGCCAATGTCGGCGGCAGCTTCCTGCAGGCGACCGGCGCCGTGGCGCCCCATTACCAGCAGAGCTTTGCCGCCAACACCTTCACCAACGCCTTCACCGTCGAATTCGACCTCAACCCGAGCGATTTCGGCATCGGCCACAGGCTGTTCCGCCTCGGCGGCGATGCCGCCCCGTTCTTCACGGTCGGCTTCGACGAAGGCGGCCATGTTCAATTGACCAGCAGTTCCGGCACCCTGACCACCAGCGACATCCTCAACCTCGGGGATTGGAACAAGGTGGCGGTGACCTTCGCCGGCGGCGAGGCGCTGATCAGCATCGATGGCGAGGTGGTCAAGAGCGGCACCATCGCCTACACGCCGCTCGCCGGCGGACAGCAGACCATGCGTCTGGTCAGCGACGACGCCACCAACGGCTCGCTGCATGACAGCAGCTTCGGCCTCGACAACGTCAAGCTGTGGAACATCGCCCGGACTCCGTCCGAAATCGAGGCCGGCTCGACCGCCGTGTCGAACGGCAACGAGACCGGCCTGGTCGGCTATTGGACCTTCGACGAGGCCGGCGCCGTGGTGGTCGAGGACCTGGCCGCGGCCGGCGGGCAGCAGGACCTGGTTCTGGCCGCGGCCCCGGTCGGGGCAATGCATTTCGACGGCAACGACGGCCTGACCATTGCCGACCATGCTGCCCTGGCGACCGGCGCCGGCGCCTTCACCTACGAGGCATGGATCCGCACCAGCGATGCGACCAACCGCCAGGAAATCATCGCCATCGGCGACAACAACACGGCGCGAGCGAAGGCCTCCATCTACGTCAGCGGCGGCACGCTGCACTTCGAACTGTCCCAGGCCGGCGAGGCGATCTCGTTTACCAACGTCGCCGACGGCCAGTGGCACCACGTCGCCGCCACCATGCAGATCGATGCCACCGTGCAGCTCTATGTCGACGGCGTCTTCGACGGCTCCGGCAGCTTCGGCTTCTACGACATCACCGAAGGCGCCGCAGTCATCGGCCAGGACATCCTGCTGGGCGGCAACCACTTTGCCGGCGAGATCGCGGAAGTGCGGGTGTGGAACCAGACGCGGACCGCCACCGAAATCGCTGACACCATGAACCAACGGCTCAGCGGCACCGAAGGCGGACTGCTCAGCTATTGGAAGCTCGACAACGTCGCCGCCGGCATCGCCCCGGACAGTTCGCTGGCCAACGGCGCCCAGAGCGCCACGGTGATGGGCTCTCCGACGGTCGTCACCACCGCCCCGCCGCCGATCACCGACGGCGTTGCGGTCATCGAACCGCCCAGCCAGGGTACCCACTTCGACGGCACCGGCGACTATATCCGCTCCGACAGCACGCTGACCCTCGGCGCCCACACCACCGAGCTGTGGATCAAGAGCGACGACCACTTCGATGCGTGGAGCGGAATCCTCGGCAAGTTCGCCTCGCTGTCCTCCGACTACGGTCATCTCCACATCCGGGTAGATGGCGGCGGCGGCAATCACACCGATTACGTCTCCGAGGGCGTGATCCTCGACGGCGCCTGGCACCACATCGCCTACAGCTGCGATCCCACCGCCGCGATCGACGACCGCATCGTCCTGTATGTCGACGGCGTGGCAGCCAGCTTGGCTGTCTCCGCCGCCGGCGCCTTAACCACCGCCCTCACCGACGTGGAATTGCCGGTGATCATCGGCGATAGAGATGGCGATGGGACCCACACCATCGACGGCACCCTTGCCGACGTGCGCATCTGGGCCGGAATCCGAACCGCCGACCAGATTGCCGCCACCATGAACGAGCGGCTGTCCGGCGACGAGAGCGGCCTGATCGCCAACTGGCGCCTCGACGATCTGTCCGGCACCACGGTCCCGGCCCAGCGCGGCCCGGCGGCGACCTTGACCGGCACCGCCACCGTCGAGGCCATCGCCACCGACGTCTCGTCGCTGACCATCACCACGCCCGAGGACACCGCCTTTGCCGGCCAGCTCGACGGCTGGGACCCGGTGCAGGGCGACACCCTGCTGTGGGCCAAGGTCGCCAACAGCGTCCACGGCGGCACGGTCACCGTCGAAAGCGACGGCCGCTTCACCTACGTCCCCGCCGCCAATTACAGCGGCGCCGACAGCTTCCAGGTCAAGGCCTGGGACGGCAGCGCATGGACGACGCAGACCATCGCCGTCACCGTCGAAGACTCCACCGATTTCCTCGGCGTCCAGGACGGCGGGGCCTTCCTCCAGGTCACCCCGGGCGGGTTGCCGATCAGCCAGCAGACCTTTACCGCCGGCACCTTCGCGCGCGCCTTCACCTTCGAGACCGACATCAACGTCAGCGATTTCGGCGTCGTCTCGCAGTCCTTCAGCGGCCATCCGTTCTTCCGCCTCGGCGACGATGCCGGCACCGGCGGCTTCACCCTCGGCTTCGACCTCGACGGCGTCATCCATCTCGCCGGCACCACCGGGGCGATGGTGTCCTCCGCCAGCGGCGCCCTGGACGCCGACACCTGGCACCATCTCGGCGTCAGCTACGACGGCAGCACGGCGGTGATCACCGTCGACGGCGAGATCGCCGCCAGCGGGTCGCTGGGCGCGATCACCGTCGCCCAGCAGGTGATGCGGCTGATCGACGCCAATCCGCTGGGCGACGCCCACGGCGCCGCCTTCGCGCTGGACAACACCCGGCTGTGGAACGTCGCCCGGACTCCGGCCGAGATCGCCGCGACCGCCCACACCACGCTGGACGGCGACGAAAGCGGCCTGATCGGTTCCTGGACCTTCGACGGCGAGG
Source organism: Magnetospirillum sp. (assembly GCA_016212565.1). GTDB lineage: Bacteria > Pseudomonadota > Alphaproteobacteria > Rhodospirillales > Magnetospirillaceae > JACRFY01. The sequence continues at coordinate 24,947 of JACRFY010000088.1, forward strand.
CCGGCGGCTCCGTCGCCCACGATCTGGCCGCGGCGGGCGGACGCCAGGATCTGACCGTCGAGACCCAGGCCGCCAGCCAGGGCCTGCTCACCGATGGCCGGAGCCTCGCCACCGCCACGCCGGTGACCCAACAGCTCGACAACATCACCATGGAGGCCTGGCTGCGCCGCGACGGCACCGGCGGCGCGCAGATGGTGATCTATAATGGAAATTCCGGCTTTAACGGCTACGGCATCCTGGTCGACACGACCTCCGGCCAGCCGAAGATCCTGTGCGGCGGCTCCGGCTACGTCACCGCCACCAGCGCCACCATCGCGGTCGGCGACTGGCACCACATCGCCGCCACCCGCTCGGGCGGCACTTGGCACATGTATCTCGACGGCAGCGAGATCGCCGTCGACGGCGCGTCAACCGCCCCCGTCAGCACCGCGGTGACCGGCGTCACCGGCGTCGGCGGCGTGTCCACGACCGGCTTCAACGGCGCCCTGGCGGACGCCCGGCTGTGGACGGTAGCCCGCACCGCCGACGAGATCCGCGAGACCATGGACACGCGGCTGTCGGGGAACGAGACCGGACTGGCCGGCTACTGGCGCCTCGACGACCTCAGCGGCTCGGTGGCGCCCGATCTGGCCAGCGCCGGCGGCACCAGCAACATGACCCTGGCCGGCACGCGCGCCATGACCGATGGCCCGCCGCTGCACGCCAACGTCACCATCATCGAGCCGCCGCAGCAGGGCATTCATTTCGACGGCAGCGGCGATTTCATCGCCACCGCCGCCTCCCTGACTCTGGGTGCCCATACCACCGAGTTGTGGATCAGGAGCGAGGACCATTCTCGTTCTTGGGGTGGTATCGTCGGCAAATTCGTTTCACTGTCGTCCGACTATGGTCGCCTTCGCATCCAGGTGGATGGCGGTGGCGGCAATTACACCGATTACATCACCAGCGACATCATCCTCGATGGCGTCTGGCACCACATCGCCTACGGCTACGATCCCACCGCCGCGGTCGCCGACCGCGTCACCCTGTATGTCGATGGCGTCGAGACGGCTCTCGGCATCACCACCATCGGCGACATGACCACCGCCCCCACCGCCATCGCCTCGTCGGTGGTGATCGGCGATTCGGAAGGCGACGGCGCTCACACCATCGACGGTACCCTCGCCGACGTGCGCATCTGGAACGGCGTCCGCAGCGCCGACCAGATCGCCGAGACCATGAACCAGCGGCTGTCGGGCGACGAGAGCGGACTGGTCGCCAACTGGGTCCTCGACGACGTCAGCGGCAGCACGGTTCCGGCCCTCGTCGGCCCAGCGGCCACCCTGACCGGGGCGACCGTCGCGGATATCGCCACCGACGTCCACAGCCTCAGCATCGCCACCAGCGAGGACACCGCGATCCACGGCACCCTCGCCGCCACCGATCCGCAACTGAGCGGCGCGCTGACCTGGTCGCTGGCCGCCGGCGGGACCCCGCACGGCACGGTCAGCGTCGCCGCCGACGGCAGCTTCGTCTACACGCCGACCGCCGGCTATGCCGGTACCGCCAGCTTCAACGTCGCGGTCGTCGACGCCCAGGGGGCGTCGAGCACCCAGACCATCACCGTCAAGGTCGCCGACACCACCGAGGTGCTCGGCGTCACCACCGGCGGCGCGCGGATGCGCTTCGACGGCGCCACCACCCTGTCGCTGGCCAGCCCCGCGACCGTCGCCACCGGCACCGGCGACTTCACCTGGGAGGCGGTGATCCGCACCGGCCAGACCGGCGGGCGCATGGACCTGATCGACATCGGCAGCGTCACCGCGGGCGCAAACCGCATGGCGACGCTGATGGTCCAGGACGGCAAGGCGTCGTTCGCGGTTCGCGACCAGTCGGCCCTGACCGGCGAGAGCAACATCGCCGACGGCCTGTGGCACCATGTGGCGGTGACCTACGCCAAGGCCACCGGCGAAGCGCAACTGGTGGTCGACGGCGTCGCCGAAGGCAGTGCGGTGCGGATCAACCCCGACCTGGCCAGCGACTTCGCCACCGTCGGCGGGGCCAAATGGACCGGCACCTACAACTTCGTCGGCGAGATGGAAGAGGTGCGGCTGTGGAACGTCGCCCGCAGCCCCGACGACATCGCCGCCGCGATGCATTCCCCGTTGAGCGGTAGCGAGACCGGCCTGGTCACCTGGCTGCGCCCCGAGGACGGCAGCGCCGACACCATCGCCGACCTGGCCGGCGGCAACAACACCGCCACGGCGGTGCGCATGCCCGACCACCTGGACGGCGCGGCGCTGCGGATGGACGGCAACGATTACGTCTCCATCACCAACCTGACCGGCCTGAGCACCGGCGGCGGCGCCTTCACCTACGAGGCCTGGGTGCGGACGGCCGCCACCGGCGCCGAGAATCCCATTCTCGCCGTTGGCGCCAACGGGAACGGCGGGGCCGCCGCATTGTGGCTCTCCGTGGATGGCAGCCTGCGGGCGCAGATCGACGGCAACAGCGTTTACAGCGTCCCGGCCGCCATTGCCGACGGCACCTGGCACCATGTCGCGGTGTCCTACGGCGGCAATGGCAGCCAGACGCTGTCCTTCACCGTCGACGGCATCGCCAGCGGCTCCTTCACCAACGTCGCCTCGACCACGGCCGCCGCCATCGTCTCCGGCGTCGCCCGCATCGGCACCAACCTGACATCGAGCGCCTATTTCGTCGGCGACATCGCCGACGTTCGGGTGTGGGATACCGCCCGCACCACCGCCGAGATCGCCGCCACCAAGGACACCATCCTCGACCCGGCGAGCAACGGCCACCTGGTCGGCAACTGGCACCTGTCGGAACTGTCCGGCACCACCGTCGCCGACGCCACCAACACCGACAACGCCGACAATGCCGGCACGCTGACCGGCGGGACCTGGGTGCACGTCCTCAACGACGGCCCCGTCGCCATCGTCCCGCCGGCCCGGGCGCTGAACTTCGACGGCGTCGACGACAAGGTGACGGCAACGCTCGCCAGTGGATCGGCCGCCATCAAGACCCTGGAGTGTTGGGCCTCGTTCGACAGCCTGTCCGACACCCGAACCATCGTCAGCAAGCTCGGCGCCGGAGCCGGATTCGAGATCGTCCTCATGAACGGGGAACTGCGCGTCTACGTCGACAACGCCGACTACGGCGGCGGCACCGGCATGGCGCACATACCTGCCTCCGCGCTGGGGACCAGACAGTGGCACCATATTGCCGCCACCCACGATGGCCCCAACAGCATCCTGCGGCTGTATGTCGACGGCGTCGAAATGGGTACCGCCATGGTGCCGTCGAGCATCGGTGAAACGACTGGGGTAATGATCGGCAATTGGTTCACCAACCGCCCCTTCGACGGCCAGATCGCCGACGTCCGCGTCTGGTCGGTCGCGCGCAGCGCCGAAGACCTGCGTGCGACGATGAACGAGACCCTGTCGGGCAGCGAGCCGAACCTGCTCGGCAACTGGCCGCTGGCCAACGATGCCGTCGATATCAAGACCCTGGGGGCCGGCACCGTGACCGGCGGTCCGGGCTTCGTCGACACCACCGCCGCGGTCTACGACGAGTCCATCACCGTTCACGCCGGCACCGCCTTCAACGGCCATCTCGGCGGGCTCGACGCCGACGGCGCCACCCTGGCGTGGAGCGCCGGTGCGGCCACCTCGGCGCAGGGCGGAACGCTCGACGTCGGTTCCGGCGGCGTGTTCGTCTACAAGCCGGCCGCCGGCTTCGTCGGCACCGACAGCTTCACCGTCATCGCCTCCGACGGCGACGCCACCACCAGCAAGGTCATCACCGTCACCGTCGAGAGCGCCCTGACCAATTCCGGCGTCGGAAACGACGCGCCGATTGCCGCCAGCGGCAATGTCCCGGTCGGCGGCCAATTGGTGGCCGAGGACGACGGCCGGCCGGTGAGCTGGAACGTCGGCACCACCGCCACCGCCCATGGCAGCGTCGCCATCGCCGCCGACGGCAGCTTCACCTACACCGCCGCCGACGCCTATGTCGGCGCCGACAGCTTCACCGCCATCGCCACCAGCGACGGCATCACCCGCAGCAAGACCATCGCCGTCGCGGTGGAGAACCCGCTGGCGGACATCGGCGCCAGCCATTCCGGCGGGCAGTTGCGCCTCGACGGCGTCGACGATGCCGCCGCCACCGCCGATGCCTCGCTCGATGTGTGCGGCAAGTCGTTCAGCTGGGAGTTCTGGGCTCGCCGCGACTCGGCCGCCGGCGACGACATCGTCCTCAAGCAGGGCACCGCCGCCATCGACGGCGGATTGCAGATCGGCTTCGTCGGCGCCCAGACCTTCCGCTTCGGTTTCTACAACGACGACCTCGATTACACCGTGGCCGGCGACACCACCGACACCTGGCAGCATTGGGCCGGCACCTTCGATGCCGCCTCCAACGTCCGCAAGCTGTACCTGAACGGCGCGTTGGTGGCCGAGAACGTGGCCAACGGCGATTATGTCGGCGGCGGTGCGCTGACGCTGGGCGCCGGCTTCTCCGGCGGCAATTTCGGCGGCCAGCTCGACGATGTCCGCATCTGGAGCGGCGTGCGCAGCGGCGCCGAAATCGCCGCCAACCTCGACAACACGGTGGCCGCCAATTCCACCGGCCTGCTGGCCAACTGGACCTTCGACGATGTGCACGAGGGGGCGTGGATCGAGGACCGCAGCGCCAACAACCACGACCTGACGCTGGCGGGCGCCGATGGCCGCGCCAGGATCATCGCCCCGCCGGATCGGGCGACCGCCTTCGACGGCGGCGAGCTGTTGACCGTCGGCGCCCTGACCACCGGCACCAGCGCCATGACCTACGACGCCTGGATCCACACCGACCAGGCCACCGGCCGCATGGAGATCCTGACGGCGGGCGACGATGCCGTGGCCAAGAAGGGCCTGGCGTTCACCGTCGACAACGGCCTGCTGCACTTCGACCTCACCGGCACCAGCGGGCCGACCGGCGCGACCAATGTCGCCGACGGGGCCTGGCACCATGTGGCGGCGGTCCTGAGCAGCGCCGGCACGGTGTCCCTGTATGTCGACGGCAAGCTCGACGCGGTCGGCAGTGCCGGCGCCATGGCCGGCTATGCCTTCGACAGCACCGCTGCCGCCGTGTTGGGCGACACCTTCGTCGGCCAGATCGCCGAGGCCCGGGTGTGGACCACCGACTTCTCCGCCGACCGGGTGCGCGAGCTGATGAGCGAGCGGATGAGCGGCGGCGAAGCGAACCTGCTCGCCTGCTGGCGTCTCGACGGCCCCGCCGGTTCCGGCGCGGTCGACGTGGCCTCGGCCGCCGCTCACGGCGGCGACCAGTCGGGCACGTTGAGCGGCAACGCCGGCATCGATCCGACGGTGGTCGAAGCCGAGAAGCCCGGCATCTACGACCTCACCCTGACCACGCGCGAGAACACCGTCCTCCGCGCCACGCTGGCGGCCGACGAGACCGTCGACGGCCGCAGCGGCACCGTGGCCTGGACCGCGACCAGCGGCACCGGCACCTATGGGACCTATCAGGTGTCGGCCGACGGCACGCTCAGCTACACTCCGACCGCGGGCAAGGTCGGCACCGACACCTTCACCCTCTCCGCCGTGGCCGGCGGCGTCACCACCACCCGCACCGTGTCGGTGACCGTCGAGGATTCGACCGAGATCCTCGGCGCCAACACCGCCGGCGCCGGCTTGCAGTTCGACGGAATCGACGACAGCGCCAAGACCACCGTGGCCATGGGCACCGCCGGCACCATCGAGATTTGGGTGCAGAAGGCGGATTGGAGCCCGGCCACCGACGAATTGATCATCGGCAACGGCCTCCATTGGCAGAGCGACGATCCCCTCTACCTCAGCATGAACCCGGCCGGCCTGCACTTCCGCTACGGCGGCCAGACGCAAACGGGGCAGCAATCCTACGCCTATAGCGACGCACTGACCTGGGCGCCGCAATCGTGGCACCACGTCGCCCTCTCGTGGCAGCAGAGCGGCACTCAGACCCTGTTGACCCTGTATGCCGACGGGACCCAGGTCGCCAGCACCACCACCACCCTGCAAATCCCCATCGCGGCGCTCGACGAGTGGGTGCTGGGCCAACGCCTGACCACCGGCGGCGACATCAATCAGGGCTGGCTCAACGGCACGCTCGACAACATCCGCCTGTGGGGCGACGTCCGCAGCGCCGAGGAAATCGCCGACGGCTACAACCGGGCCACACCGGCGGCGACCGATCACCTGCTGGCCAACTGGGACTTCGGCACCACCGGCGCCGTCGACGGTTACGCCAGCGACGGCCACGGCAACAACCTGATCCTGGGCGCCGCATATGCGCCGGAGGCCGGCGACCCGGTGGTGATCAATCCGCCGCATGCCGCCCTGTCCTTCGACGGCGTCGACGACAGCGTCGACCTCGGCACGGTGGCGTTCGGCGGCGCCTGGGCGGTCGAGGCGTGGGTTTCCCTCGACAGCGCGACCGGCAGCCCGGTCGTCGCCTCGCTGACCAACGGCGGCGACGCCATGACCCTCGGCTTCGTCGCCGGCAAGCCGACGTTGGTCCTGGTCGCCGGCGGCCATACCTACGCCCTGACCGGCACCGCCGCGGTGAACGCAAACCAGTGGGTGCACGTGGCCGGCTCGCTCGACGCCAGCGGCACTCCCATCCTGGTCGTCAATGGCCAGACCGCGGCCTTCACCGCCACCAAGGACGGCGGCGCGATGAGCCTCGGCGAGACCGTGCCGATGCCGGCCGAGGGCACCTGGAGCGCCACCCTGGGCAAGGACGACGCAACCGCCTCCGGCTACCTCGACGGCATGATCGCCGACGTGCGGCTGTGGGATCGCACCCGCTCGGTGTCGGAAATCGCCACCGCCATGAACCAGCGCCTGGCCGGCGACGAGCAAAGCCTGGTCGGCAACTGGCGCCTCGACGACGTCAGCGGCACCAGCGCCGCCAATGCCGCCGAGACTCCGCCCGCCGGCACCAGCACCACCGCCACCATCAGCGGCGCCACCGTGGTGATGCTGAAGCCGGTCGCGGTCGACAAGGCCTTGAGCGTCAACGAAGACACCACCATCCGCGGCACGCTGGTCGGCAGCGACGACGAGGACCAGGCTTTGATCTGGTCGGCGGGCTCGGCCACCTCGGCCCACGGCGGCAGCGTGGTGGTCAACAGCGACGGCACCTTCGCCTACACCCCGGCGGCCAATTATTACGGCAACGACAGCTTCACCGTCGCCGCCCACGAGCTGGGCACCACGGCGACCGACACCACCAGGACCATCACCGTCACCGTGCAGCCGACCAACGGGGCGACCGCCTCGACCTGGACGGGGGCCGTCGACTCCACCTGGAGCACGTCCGCCAACTGGAGCAATGGGGCTCCGGGCGAGGACACGCTGGTCACCGTCGTCAACACCGCCGCCGCCCTCACCCAGGGAACCGGGATTGCCGGTCTGGCCGTGTCCGGCACCAACGGCGCGGTGCAGATCTCGGCCGGAACCCTGCGCATCGGCGGCGGCGATCTCACCGTCGGCACCGGTGCCGAACTGCGCCTGAGCGGCGGCAACATCGAGACCCTCGCCGGCTCGGTGGCCAGCAGCGGCGATCTGGTCGTCGACAGCGACGCCACCATCACCGTCGCCGCCGGGGAGGCTCTATCCCTGACCGGCGGCACCGTCGATGTGGCCCTGGGCAAGACCCTGACCGTTGCCGGCGCGGGCACCGTCAACCTGTCGGGCGATATCGCCTGGGCCGACGAGGGCGATGTCGACCTCAGCGGCAGCCACACCCTGCACCTCGCCACCGGCGGCGTCACTTTGCATGCCACCCCGGCGGATGCCGGCCGGATCCTGTTCTCCGGCGCCATCACCGTCACCGGCGGAACGCTGACCAACGACCGCACGCTGTCGCTGTCGGGCGCCGACGACGTCTTCCAGGCCGCGGTGGTCAACACCGGGGGGCTGCGCGTGATCGACGACGGCAGCGCTGCCAACGTGCTGTTCGACGGCGGCCTTACCAACAGCGACACCATCGAATTGACCGGCACCACCGACGCCGCCAGACTCAGCCTGGGCAGCGGCGACGTCCTCAGCAATGCCGGCACCGGCCGGATCGAGGTCTCCGGCACCCATGCCGAGATCGCCGGCATCCTCGCCAACGCCGGCACCGTCGACCTCAACCACGCCGGCACGCTGACCTTGGCGGCGGGTTCGACCTTCACCAACGCCGCCGGGGCGACCATCCTCGGCGCCGACGCCACCATCGCCTTCACCGGCGGCGGTACCCTGGTCAACAACGGCACACTCAGCGTCGGTTCCGGTGCCGACGAGGGCGGGACGCTGACCATCGGCGGCAACCTCGACCTCGGCGCCACCGCGGCAATCGCTCTTGAGGTGATGCCGTCCGCGACCACCGGCACCGCCGAGCGGATCGTCGTCAACGGCGACGTCGATTTCGCCGGCACCCTGGCGCTGTCGTTCGGCGGCTTCTCGCCGCTGTCGGGGACCTACGACGTGCTGACCTGGACCGGCGCCCAGACCGGCAGCTTCACCAGCGTGACCACCGACCTCAGCGACAATTACACCGTGACCAGTTCCACCGTGACCAGTGCGGTGCTCGGCAACGCCCTGCGCATCACCGTCACCGCCGCCACCCTCGACACCACGGTGGCCGGCAGCGGGGCCTGGACCAGCACCGGCCAGTGGACGGACGGCAGCATCCCCGTTGCTGGGGAAACGGTCGTCGTCGGCAGCGGCTCGACCCTGCTGTTCGCCGCCAACGAATCGCTGTCCCTCGAACGCCTGCGGGTCGACGGCAGCCTGACCGTCGACGACGGCGCCACGCTGACGGTCACCGATGCCACCTACCTCGCCAGTGGCGGCAGCCTGGTGGTCACCGGCGGAACGCTGGCGTCCCAGGGGGCCATCGACGTTCGCGGCAGCGTGACCGTCGGCAATGGCGGCGCCACCTTCGCCGCTCCCACCGGCACGTTGAGCCTGCTCGACGCTGCGACGATGGCCGTCAATGGCAGTACGGCGGCAATCGACACCCACCTGGACCTTGCCGGCACCGCCCGCATCGACGTCAATTCCTCGGCCGCTGCCGTCGCCAGGCTGGAGATCGGCACGCTGACCGCCGGCCATTTCGTCAACGGCGGCATGATCGCCTTGAATGCGGCGGTCGGCGCGACGGTGGGCAGCGAACTGGCCCTGGCGCCCGGTGGAGCCCTGGACAATTACGGCAGCCTCTCGGTTACCGGCGAGGCCGCCGGTGCGGCGGCGACCATCGACAGCGACACGCTGACCAACTATGGGGCCTTCGAGGTCGCCGGCAACGTCGACTTCACCGGCCGCACCCTCACCAACCATGGCAGCCTCGACGTCGGCAGCGGGCGGACCCTCGACTTCATCCGCCACGGTGCGACCTTCACCAACGAAGGCGTGATCGACGGCGCCGGTACCATCGACATCGGCCACGGCAGCTTCCACAATGCCGGCACCATCTCCGCCGACGATGTCCAGGGGGCGGTGGACATCAGCGGCGACGCGATCTTCGACGCCGGCTCGGACCTGATGTTCAGCCTCTCCACCAATGGCTTCGACCGCATCGAGATCGATGGCGACCTCACCCTCGGCGGCACCCTGACCCTGGATGGCGACGGCGCCGCCTTGGCCGTGTCGCGGACCCTGATGACCAGGGACTCGGCCGAAGGCAGCTTCAGCGCCATCGACGGACTGCTCGACAGCAACAACAAGGTCCTCGACTTCACCATCGGCACCAACGACCTGAGCGTGATGCAGCGCACGCTGAACTTCAGCGGCACCAGTGCCGCCGAGACCTATACCGGCACCGCCCTCGCCGACTACGTCTCCGGCGGCGCCGGCAACGACACTCTGACCGGCGGCGGCGGCGGCGACATGATCTTCGGCGGCGCCGGCAACGACCGGGTCAAGATCGGCGACGGCGCCTTCCATTACCTCGACGGCGGCGAGGGCAACGATATCCTGTCCTTCGACCAGGTCGCCCTCGACCTGTCGGCGTTGCGCGACGAGACCCTGAAAGGGTTCGAAGCGATCGACATGGCCGGCACCGACCAGACCCTGACCCTGACCGCCGCCGACGTCCTGGCGATGAACACCGGCGTCAACGGCTTCACCAACGACGCCAAGGCATCGCTGGTGGTGATGGGCGCCAGCGGCAACAGCGCGGTCAATTTCGCCGACAGCGGATGGACTCAGGGCGCAAACCAGCAACTCACCGTCGACGGCCACCAGGACAGCTACAGCGTCTACACCAACGCCGCAGCCCAGGTTTCGGTCTACGTCACCAGCGCCGCTCACGACGTCGGCGGCGGGGGCCAGATTGCCCCATGACCATCGCCGGAGCGATCGTCGCGAGATTCGTCGGCGGGCTGTTCGCGGTCCTGATGGCAGCCGGCGTCGCCATGGCCGGCGAGCAGACCTACGTCGTCGGCGTCGAGGACCTCGACTACAGCCCGGTCTATGCGGTCGAGAACGGCGTCTATGTCGGCGCCGGACGCGACATCCTCGACGCCTTCGCCGCCGATCAGGGCTTTCGCTTCATCTATCGCCCGCTGCCGGTCCGCCGCCTGTTCGCCGAGTTGATCCGCAACGGCATCGACTTCAAGTTCCCCGACAATCCCCACTGGCAGGTGGCGGCCAAGGCCGGGACGACCATCGCCTACAGCCGTCCGATGATCGCCTATATCGACGGCACCCTGGTCCCCAAGGCGGCCGCCGGCCGCGGCATCGAGAGAGTCGCCCAGCTCGGCACCGTGCGCGGCTTCACCCCCTTCGCCTGGGCTCAACGCCTGGCCGCCGGCCGCCCGCAACTGCGCGAAGGCGCGCGGCTCGACAACCTGCTGGCATCGCTGGAGGGCGGACGTCTCGATGCCATCTATGCCAACGTCGCCGTGGCCCTGAGCAAGCTCGAACGCCAGGGGCGCGGCGGCGCGGTGGTCTTCGACCCGGCGCTGCCCCACGATATCGGTGCCTATATGCTGTCGACGCCCCGGCACCCGGAGATCATCGCCCGCTTCGACGCCTGGATGATCGCCAACGCCGAGCGGGTGCGGCAGATCAAGGCCTCCTGGCAGGCGGAGCGGCGCAACTAAAGCGTGACGCCAAAAATGGGCATCACGCTTTAGCATTATGGTTTTGCCCCTCGCCGGGCGCGGCTCTCCGGCCGCTTGGCAGCTCGCTCAATGCTTGCAAAAGCACCGCGCTGCACATTTAAGGCGCGTCGTTCTAGGCTTCCCTCCCCCGGCGGAGGTACGCCCTCCGCCCACTGCCCCTCGTCCCCCCGCCAACCAATATCCGGAGGGTGGTCATACGAAGGGGCAGCCATGGCGGACCAGTCGGGATACAATGCGACATCGATGCACCCGCTTCCGGCCTCCGACGAGGATCTGCTGGCGTCGCGGGCGCTGTTCAAGGGCATCCTCGACATCGCCGCCGACGCCGTGGTGTCCATCGACGAGCGCGAGAGCATCGTCCTGTTCAATCAGGGCGCCGAGCGCATCTTCGGCTATCAGGCCGCCGAATTGATCGGGCAGCCGCTGTCGGTTCTGCTGCCGCCCCATGTCGGCGACAGCCACCATCACCACATCGCCCATTTCCGCCGTTCGCCCAGCCATGCCCGGCAGATGGGCGAGCGCGGTGCCATCTACGGGCGCCGCAAGGACGGCAGCGTCTTCCCCGCCGAGGCGTCGATTTCGCGCATCGAGATCGAGGGACGGACCATCTTCACCGCCATCCTGCGCGATATCACCCCGCAGCGCGAAGCCGAAGCCTCGATCCAGCGCCTCAACGGCGATCTCCTCCACCGCGCCGCACAGCTGGAGGTTGCCAATCGCGAGTTGGAGGCCTTCTCGTATTCGGTGTCCCACGACCTGCGCCAGCCGCTGCGCAGCATCGACGGCTTCTCCCAGGTGCTGCTGGAAGACTACGGCGACCGCCTCGACGGCGAGGCCAAGGACAGCCTCAACCGCATCCGTGCCGCCAGCCAACGCATGGCCCAGTTGATCGACGATATCCTCAACCTGTCGCGACTGACCCGCGGCGAGATGCACCGCGACCGCGTCGACCTGTCCGCCTTGGCCCGCCAGGTGGCCGACGAATTCTCCCGTTCGGCGCCCGAGCGCGACGTCGCCTTCCACATTGCCCCCGACCTGATCGACGAAGGCGATCCGCATCTGGTGCGCTCGGTGCTGGCCAATCTGTTGGGAAACGCCTGGAAGTACACGTCGAAGCGTCCCAGCGCCAACATCGTCTTCGGCGCACGCAGCCAAGCGGATGGGCCGCGGATCTACTTCGTCCAGGATGACGGCGTCGGCTTCGACATGACCTATGCCGACAAGCTGTTCGGCGCCTTCCAGCGCCTCCACGGTGCCGACGAATACCCGGGAACCGGGGTGGGCCTGGCCACCGTCCAACGCATCGTCCACAAGCACGGCGGCGAGGTGTGGGCGGAGGCGGCCATCGACAAGGGGGCGTCGTTCTTCTTCACCCTTCACTAGCGGATGGCACCATGACTCTGCTGCCGATCCTCCTCGTCGAGGACAATCCGGATGACGAGAAGCTGACCATCCGGGCCCTGCAAAAGCACAACATCCAGAACGACGTGGTGGTCGCCCGCGACGGCCCCGAGGCGCTGGACCATCTGTTCGGCCCCCAGGCCATCACCCCGGCGATCGTGTTGCTGGACCTCAAGCTGCCCAAGATCGACGGCATCGAAATCCTGCGCCGGATCCGCGCCGATCCGAAGACCAGGCTGACTCCGGTGGTGGTCCTGACCTCGTCGCGCGAGGAACAGGATCTGATCGCCAGCTACGAACTGGGCGCCAACAGCTACATCCGCAAGCCGGTCGACTTCGTCCAGTTCACCGAGGCGGTGCGCCATCTTGGCCTCTACTGGCTGATCATCAACGAACCGCCGCCGCACTGATGACGACGGCTCTCAAGCTGCTGATCGTCGACGACTGCGTGGACGACTGCCTGTTGCTGGTGCGCCGGGTCCGCCAGGCCGGCTATCAGGTCCGCCATCTGTGCATCGATACCGCCGAGGCGATGGCCGAGGCGTTGCGCGACCAGAGCTGGGACGCCATCGTCAGCGACGTCAGCATGCCCAACTTCAGCGCCGCGGCGGCCCTGCGGCTGTATCAACTGTCGGGCGGCACCTGCCCGTTCCTGGTGGTGTCGGGGGTGATCGGCGAGGAGACCGCGGCGTCGCTGCTGAAGGCCGGCGCCCACGATTTCCTGCTCAAGGACAACCTCGCCCGTCTGGTGCCGGCGCTGGAGCGGGAAATGCGCGAGTCCGAAACCCGCCGCGCCCGCATCGCCGCCGAAGAGGCCCTGCGGCGCAGCGAGGAGCGCTATGCCCTGGCGGCCCGGGGGGCCAACGACGGGCTGTGGGATTGGGACGTCGTCGCCGGGCGGGTCTACTATTCGACACGCTGGCGCGAGATGATCGGCTGCAGCGACGACACCATCGAGCCTTCGCTGGGCGGATGGCTGAACCGGGTCCACCCCGACGATCTGCCCGCGGTCGAGAACGCCCTCTCCCGAATCCTCTCCGGCAGCGACGAGCACCTGTCCGTCGAGCACCGCATCCGCCACTGCGGCGGCGGCTGGCGCTGGGCGCTGGTGCGCGGGCTGGCCGTCTATGGTCCCGGCGGACCGCTGCGGCTGGTCGGCTCGCTGACCGATACCACCGCCTATCGCGAGGCGGTCGAGGAGATGCGCCGGGCCCGCGACCTGGCCCAGCAGGCCCTCGCCGCCAAGACCCGCTTCCTCGCCGCCGCCAGCCACGATTTGCGCCAGCCGGTGCAGGCGCTGCTGTGCTTCAGCGGCGTGCTGCAATCGCTGCTGGGCGGCCATCCCGCCGCCGCCGCGGTCGCGGATCTCGACTCCACCCTCGGCGTGTTGAAATCGCTGCTCGACTCGCTGCTCGACGTCTCGCGGCTGGATGCCGGCCAGGTCACGGTGACGTTCAGCGACGTCGCCGTCGGCGAAATCCTCGACCAGGTCGGGCGCGAGCTGGCCGGCCGTGCCGCCGACAAGGGGCTGCGCTTCCGCGTCGTTCCCTGTCGCCACCATGTGCGCACCGATCCGGTCCTGCTCAGCCGCATGCTGCGCAATCTGCTGGAAAACGCGCTGAAATACACCGAAGCCGGCGGGGTGTTGATCGGCTGCCGCCACCACGGCGATTCCCTGACGATCGTCGTCGCCGATACCGGGGCGGGCATCTCGCCCGAGCATCTCGGCGAAGTGTTCGAGGAGTTCTTCCAGGTCGGCAACTCCGAGCGCGACCGCCGCCAGGGCCTGGGATTGGGCCTGGCCATCGTGCGCCGGCTGTCGCACCTGCTCCGGCATCCGGTCACCGTCCGCTCGGTGGTGGGCCGGGGTTCGGCGTTCGCGGTGACGGTTCCGGTTGTCGAACCGGTCCCCGCCGTCGACGCCGGCGTGGGGCGTTCTTGACCGGGATCACGGAGGCGATGCCCCGCCCCGCTATAATCCGCCCCTCCCTGGTGCGGACATTGATGGCCGATTTGAACCGTTTCATTCCCGTTCAGCACGACGCCGCCGCACCCGGCGGCTCTGCCACGTGGGCAAAGGTGCCCGCCGAACTGGTCGCCTTGGTCGAAGCGGCCAACGACGTGCGCCGGATGAGCCGGTCGGCATGGCTGTTCCATGAAGGCGAGGCGGTCGACTGCCTGTTTGCGCTGATGACCGGAGCGATCACCATCCGCCGCTCCACCCCGTGCGGCGAGGATTTCGCGGTCTACCTGGCGACACCGGGCATGACCATCGGCTATCGCGGACTGATCATGGGCGGCCGGCATCCGGTTTCGGCGCGATGCAGCACCGACTGCGTGGTCTGCCGCCTTCCCCGCGCCGCCGCCGAGGCGGCGATGCAGGCCAATCGAGCCCTGGAAGGGATCTTCTTTCGTCACATGGCCCTGGAGTTGGGCTGCGCCGAGACGCGCATGCTGCACAACGCCACCCTGTGCGTCCGCGACCGCATGCTGATGTTCCTGGGCGAACTGACCCGCCACTTCGGCCGCACCGTCGGCGGCGGCGCCCTTCACATCGCCATTCCCATCAGCCGCATCGACATGGGATCCCTGACCGGCATGACCTCCGAGACCGTCTCCCGGTGCATCCGCAATCTCCAGGCCGAGAACCTCGCCCACTTCACCCGCCGCCAGGTGGTGATTCCATCGCGGGAGCGGTTCCTGGCCGAACTGGCGCTTCTCCAGGGGCAGGACGGCCGTCTCCATGGCCATTGATTTCCCTGCCACGCCGACCGCTCCCGGGCCGGGACGCCCGATCACCTGCCGAACCTGCGGCATCGTCACCACCGAGACCTGGGACGGCGTCCCGCCGCCGGTGCTGTCGGCCCTCAGCTCGCGCAAGACCATCCGTGCCTTCGCCAAGGGCAGCATCATCTTCCACGACGGCGATGCGGTCTCGGCCCTGTACCGCCTGTTGAGCGGGGTGGTCCTGCTGCGCAAAGGCAACCACGACGGCAACAGCATCGTCACCCGGATGGTCGTTCCCACCGCCACCTTCGGCTTCGGCGCCTTCATTGCCCGCGAATGCCATTCGGTGACCGCCCAGTGCGCCACCGACGTGTCCCTGTGCTGCATTCCCGCCGATGTCGCCGAACTCGCCTTTGCCAACAACCGCTCGCTGGAGCGGGTCTTTGCCCAACATGTCGCCCACGAGTTGGACTATGCCGAGGACGCCCTGCTCGCCCAGGCCGGCCTGTCGGTCCATCAACGGCTGCTGCTGCTGTTCGAACAGTTCGCCCTGCGCTTCGGCGCCGCCACGCCCGACGGCACCTGGCAGGCCGAGATTCCCCTGCTGCGCGGCGATATGGCGGCCTTGCTCGGCATCGCCCGGGAATCGTTTTCCCGCGGACTGGCACGCATCGTCGGCGAGGGACTGTTGACCTTCGACGGCCGCACGATCCGCGTCCCCGCCATCGACCGCTTACGCCACAAGGCCGAGGACATTCGCTCCGGCCTGGCACAATAGCGGTGCCGCGGCAATTTCGCCTGCGCTGCTTGCCGCCGATCCACAACCCATCCTCAGGTTGCGCCCCTCGTTCCCTCATGGTATAGGTTTTCTTATACTTTGGGGTTAAGGGGCCATGAAGGACGCCAGCACCGTCACCGTCGCGCCCGCGGAATCCGCCCCTCGGCGGCGCAAGCGGAAGGCTCCCGCCGCCAAGCGGCTGTTCGTGGTCGGCATCGGCGCGTCGGCCGGCGGTCTGGAGGCGCTGCGACCCTTCGTCGCCAATCTGCCCCACGCGGCCAACATGGGCTATGTCATCGTCCAGCACCTGTCGCCGCAGTATCGCAGCATGATGGTCCAGTTGCTGTCGCGCGAGACGGAACTGCCGGTGATCGAGATCTCCGAGGGCATGGCGATCGCCGCCAACACCATCTACCTGACGCCCCCAACAAGGACGTGCGCATCAAGGGCGGGATCCTGCATCTGTCCGAACCGTCGATGCCGCTCGGTCCCAAGCCATCCATCGACCGCTTCTTCACCAGCCTGGCCGAAGAGTGCGGCTTCAACGCCATCGGCGTCATCCTCTCGGGCACCGGCACCGACGGCTCGCACGGCATCCGCGCGCTCAAGGCCCACGAAGGCTTCACCGTCTCGCAGGAGCCCGACAGCGCCAAGTACGACGGCATGCCCAAGGCGGCCATCGACACCGGCTGCGTCGACCGCATCCTCAAGCCCGACGAGATGGGCCGCGAGTTGGAGGCCATCGCCCACTTTCCCCGTCCCACCATGCTCGACCAGGGCGACGGTACCGACAGCGACACCCTGCGCCGCCTGTTCACCCTGGTGCGCACCCACAACGGCATCGACTTCTCGCAGTACAAGACCAACACCATCAACCGCCGGCTGGAGCGCCGCCTGGCGGCCAACCGCATCGAGACCATCCAGGCCTATCTCGAATACGTCCGCGCCAATCCCGCCGAACTCGATCTCCTGTGCAAGGACATCCTGATCTCGGTGACCTCGTTCTTCCGCGATCCCAAGGCGTTCGAGGATGTGCGCCAGGCGCTGTCCGAGGTGATCGCCACCAAGCACCCCGGCGACGGCATCCGCCTGTGGGTGACCGGCTGTGCCACCGGCGAGGAGGCCTACTCCTTCGCCTTCATGCTCCACGACCTGCTCGGCGACCGTCTGCCCGAGTACAAGGTGCAGATCTTCGCCACCGATATCGATACCGAAGCGATGGTGTGCGCCCGGCGCGGCCTCTATCCCGAGACGGCGCTGGTCGGTCTGCCGCGCCCGTTCCTCGCCCGCTATCTCGACCGCATCGGCCACTCCTTCCAGGTGCGCAAGGAGATCCGCGAGATGATGGTGTTCGCGCGCCAGGATCTTGCCAAGGACCCGCCGTTCCTCAAGATCGACCTGATCAGCTGCCGCAACATTCTCATCTACTTCAATGCCGAGCTCCAGGATCGGGTGCTGCGGCTGTTCCACTACGCCCTCAATGCCGACGGCTATCTGTTCCTCGGCAAATCGGAATCGGTGGGGCGCAACACCGACCTGTTCCGCTCGATCCGCATCAGCTCCAAAGTGTTCCAGCGCCGTCTGGCCGCCGGCCGCACCAACGGCGCCGCCCTGCTCGGCCTCGGCCGCCTGCTGCCCAGCGATGCCGCGCGCGATCAGCAGGCGCAGAAGCGCGCCCCGGCCATGGGCGATCTGGTCCGCGATGCCTTCATCGCCGCCTGCATGCCGCCCAGCGTCGCCGTCAACGACGATCTCGACATCCAGTATGTCCATGGCGACGTCAAGCAGTTCCTCAAAATCCCCGAGGGCGCGCCGACCCACAGTCTGGTCAAGGTCATCGACGACGTC
Source organism: Magnetospirillum sp. (assembly GCA_016212565.1). Classification (GTDB taxonomy): domain Bacteria; phylum Pseudomonadota; class Alphaproteobacteria; order Rhodospirillales; family Magnetospirillaceae; genus JACRFY01. The sequence goes on from JACRFY010000088.1 coordinate 42,856, forward strand.
TTCCGCGCCGATCTGCGCGCCCTGGCCTATCGCGCCAAGGGCCACACCGGCGCCTGCCTCGGTCCCCTGCGGTGCGTGCAGCGCGGGCCCGAGAGCGATCTCAACGTCCGCCTGGTGGTCCGCTCGTTGCCCATCCAGGCCCGCGAGCAGTTGATGCTGGTGTCGTGGGAGAAGGCCGAGCCGCGCGAACCGCTGCCCTATTCCCAGCCCAATGTGGACAGCGAGGCCCGCACCGCCGAACTGGAGCAGGAACTCACCGCCACCCGCGAACACCTGCAAACGGTGGTCGAGGAGCTGGAGACCTCGAACGAGGAACTGCAAGCGGTCAACGAAGAGCTTCAGGCTGCCAACGAGGAACTGCAATCCTCCAACGAAGAGCTGGAGACCTCGAACGAAGAGCTTCAGGCGACCAACGAGGAGCTGACCACCGTCAACCAGGAACTCCAGGTACGCAGTTCCGAGTTGGCCGAGGCCAATGCCGACCTGATCAATATCCAGGACAATATCGGCTTCCCGCTGGTGGTGGTCGACCACGAGTTGCGCCTGACCCGCTACTCGCCGCAGGCCGTGCGCCTGTTCGGAATGCTGCATAGCGACATCGGCCAGCCGATCACCGCCCTGCCCAACCACCTGCAGATCGCCTCGCTGCGCGAACGCCTGCGCAATGTCATCTTCTCCGCCGAGCCCTGCGAGGACGAGATCCATTACCACGAGCGCATCCTGCACATGCGCATCGTGCCGTGCCGCGACCAGATCGGGCGCGTCAATGGCGCGGCCTTGACCTTCGTCGACGAAACCGAGGTCCGCCGCGCCCGGCGCGAGCTGGAGGACATGGTGGCGATCCTGCGCGCCTCGGAAGAAGCGCTGCGCACCGCCAAGGAGGCCGCCGAGCACGCCAGCCGCGCCAAATCGGCCTTCCTGGCCCGCATGAGCCACGAGTTGCGCACGCCGATGAACGCGGTCCTCGGCTTCACCGAACTGCTGGTCGACGAGCCCCACGGCAGCCTGCCGCGGCCCAAGCAGGTGGAGTACCTCCACGCCGTGCAGGAAAGCGGCATCCATCTGCTCAGTCTGATCGAGGACCTCCTGGACATCTCGCGCATCGAGGCGGGAGGGGTGAAGCTTCACGAGATCCCCGTCGACCTCGGCACCACCATCGGCTTCGCCATGGAGGTCCTGGGGCAACGTGCGGCGGCGGGAGGGGTGGCGCTGGCCGTCGCCCTGCCCGACCGGCTGCCGCGCATCCGCGGCGACGAGACCGCCATCCGCCGGGTGCTGATCAACATCGTCGGCAATGCGGTCAAGTTCACCCCACCGGGCGGACGCATCGACGTCCAAGGCCGCTGGAGCGACGACGGCCTTCAATTGGTGATCGCGGACACCGGCATCGGTATCGCCGCCGAAGATCTCGCCCGCATCATGGAGCCGTTCGAGCAGGCGCGCACCAATCCCGCCATTCGCCAGGAGGGGGTCGGTCTCGGACTGCCGATCGCCAATTCGCTGATGACCTTGCACGGCGGCAGCATCCGCCTGAGTTCCAACCCCACCCAGGGAACCATGGTCACCCTGTCCTTCCCCGCCGACCGCCTGCTGCCACGCGAAGATTGAGGTGGCTGGAAATCTCCGTTCAGCGTAATACCTGAATGATGCGGGATGGAATCCGCACACCATATGTGGGGCGGAATCGGGCCGGATGGCCCGTTGCGGGGATGGACCGGCCATGCGGCCCTTGACGTCCGATTTGCTGGTGCGCGCCTACGCGATGGGGATCTTCCCCATGGCGCGCTCGCGGCACGATCCCCGGCTGTATTGGATCGACCCCGACCAGCGCGGCATCCTGCCGCTCGAAGAGTTCCATCTTCCCCGCTCGCTGAAGAAGGTGGTGGCCCGCAGCGCCTTCGAGATCCGCATCGACACCGCCTTTGCCGCGGTGATGCAGGGCTGCGCCGAGCCGCGGCCCGGGCGCCCCGACACCTGGATCAACGACGAGATCGTGCGCCTGTTCGTCGACCTCCACCACCTCGGGCTGGCCCATTCGGTGGAGACCTGGCAGGACGGCGAACTGGCCGGCGGGCTGTATGGCCTGTCGCTGGGCGCGGCGTTCTTCGGCGAAAGCATGTTCAGCCACCGCACCGACGCCTCCAAGGTGGCGCTGGTGCATCTGGTGGCGCGGCTGAAGGCCGGCGGCTATACCCTTCTCGACACCCAGTTCGTCACCGAGCACCTGGCCCGGTTCGGTGCCCGCGAGATCTCCCGCCACGACTACCTGCGCCGCCTGTCGCGCGCCGTCGACACCCCCGCCGCCTTCGACCGCGGGCCGGTGGCGTGGGAGCGGGCGCTGGATTAAACGCAATACAGTTCAGTTAAGCAAATAACCGTTATGTATCAAATGGGTGTCGTCATGGCCGTGCTAGTCACGGCCATCCACGCGGTGCCATTCCCGGCGGCTTTTGCCGTGGTCCCAGGCGACGAGCGACCATCTCACCGCCAAGACGCCAAAGTCGCCTTCGGCGACACGCCAAGGACGCCCTGCGGACGGAGGGATGCCATATCGCCTTGGCGGTCTTGAGTTTTTCTTGGCGCCTTGGCGGTGAAACCGAGAGCCGCCTGGGACAACGGAATAAGCCGTAATTCCCATTAACGGCGAAAATTTGGGATCGGCGTGGATGCCCGGAACACGTCCGGGCATGACACTAACTCGTTGGGACGAATGCATTTACCCCTTAACTGAACCGCATTGGGATTAGCCGGCTTCTCGGACCAATTCTGAGATGACCCCAGCCGGGGCGGAACGATTACCCCGGCACGAATTGCTGTTACCGCCGCAGGCGGACAGCCTCACCAAGGCCTCCGAATCTGATTGCACATACTGCAATAATGCAGTATTATACATCATACAGAAGCGGAGGACGACATGCGTGAAAGCGAGACTGCGGCTCTGACCATTAGACTGCCTGCCAGCATGCGCGATGAGTTTGCCAGAGCAATGCGCGAGGCCGGCACGACGGCGTCTGCGCATTTGCGCAAGGCAATTGAGGAAGCGGTTACCGGCCGAATTCCGGGCCCGATAAAGTTGAGCCCAGCGGAGCATGCTCGGGCCATGGTAGCGAAGGACGGAAAAGTCGGCGACGGCGACCTTGTTGGCGACAATCAAGGAGCGGCATTCCCATTGGCGCCCACCGAGCGCCGCTATCGCGACACGATTATTTTCCTGTCCCAGGCGGTGCTCGCGCAGGATGCAGCCCTGCGGCGTGTTGCAGCCGCCGTGAATGATTTCCAGGAGACCGGCTATGCCCCCTGATGATCGCGCTCGCTACGCAGCTCCCAAAGGACGCGCGAGCCGCGCCAAGGAGTGGGCGGGCGTAGCCAAGGAGATTCTCCACTGCGTCGCAATTGCAGTCGGCATCATAGCCACGATCAAGAAGATGCAGGCGTAAGGGCATCTCCCCCTACTTGACGCAGTCGAGGACCCAGACGTCGTAGACCGGGTGCTCCATCGCCGACAGGGCCGGCGAGGAGGCGAACATCCAACCGCGGAATACGCCGGCGGCCGGCTGGTCGGGGCGCAGCTCCCAGATGTCGAGGAAGGCGGCGCTCTCGGGATTTTCCTCGGGGCGATGCTTCTTGCACGCCCGGGCGACGATCTCCAGGGTGCCGAAACGCACCGGCTGCCCCACCGGCGCCTCCTTGGTCACCACCTTGGCGGTGACCTTGTCGAGCCCGCCCAGGACCACGGTCCGCAGCGACAGGTCCTCGGCCTCCTGGGCCGAAGCACCCAGCGAAACCAAGGCCAACAGCAGCGCGGCAGCCGCGGCAATCCTCATTTCAGGCTGCCGCCGATCCCGAGCGAGTCGCCGCCCGGCGCGGCTTGGGCGCCCGGCGCCGCCTCGGCGGAATTGTCGGCGGTGGCAAGGAAGATCAGTTCGCCGACCATCTCCTCGATGGACTTGAACTCCTTGGTCTTGCCGATGGCGCCGCCGACGGCGATCAGCTCCTGGGAGCGGCCGGGATCGAGCTTGATGTATTTGCCGCCCAACAGGCCTTCCGAGGCCACCGAGGCCACGGTGTCCTTGGGCAGCTTGATGTCGGGGCTGATCGACAGCCGCACCACGGCGTTGAAGGTCTGCGGATCGAGGGCGTGGCCGGCGACGGTGCCGACCTTGATGCCGTTGATGCGCACGTCCGAGCCGTCCTCGACCCCGCCCACCGAGGTGAACTGGGCGGTGATCTCGTAGCCCTTGATTTCCTTCATGCTGGAGTGGTTGTAGGCGAACACCAGAAAAAATCCGGCCACCAACAGGACCACGGCCCCCATGATGGTTTCGATCAGGTTGCGTCCCATGGTCGCTCTCTCACTTCGTCATGCTGGGGATCGGTTTGTCGAGGTAACCCCGCTTGGCCTTGCCCTGGGCGATGATCATTTCCAACAGCTCTTCGATCACGATCGCATCCTGGGTATAGGCGATCTCGCCGCCCGGCTTGAGCACCGCCTCGTCGCCGCCGGGGCGCAATTCGATGTACTTGCCGCCCAGCAGGCCGTCGGTATGGATCAGGGCGGCGGTGTCGGTGGTCAACAGCACGTTGTTGGCCACCTTCAGCGTCGTCCTGGCCCGGAACTGCGGATCCAGCTCCGCCGCCACCACCTTGCCGACCGGCAACCCGGCCATCCGCACCTGACTGCCGACGGTAATTCCCTCGGCGCGCTGGAAGCGAGCGGTCAGGGTATAGCCGTCCTCGGTGCTGGGGGCGTTGTCGCGGGCATAGACGATCCCCAGCAGCAGCGCGCCCACCAGCACCACCGCCGCACCGGTCATCGTGTCGCGATCGCCGCCCTTGGTCACCATCGGCGCCCGGCCCACGGCGCTCACGGCCGCCACGGTTCGTAGTCCCCGGCCGCCCGTTCGCGCCGCCCGCCCCTCAGGTCGTGCCCGGGGGGAAGATAGGCCTCGCCGGTGCCGGTGGCGTTGGCCTCGTGGCCCTTCTGCCATGGCTGGCGCTTGGCGGCGGTCAGCGGCTCGTCGGCGGTGTAGTGCAGCCAGGCATGCCACTCGGCCGGCACCTTCGAGCCCTCGGGGGCACCGCGGTAGATCACCCAGCGCTTGGCGCGCCGGCCGGCCGGCGCGCCGCGCTCGGCGTAATAGCTGTTGCCGGCGGAATCGGTGCCGACACGACGACCCTTGATCCAGGTGTAGAGGATGGTGCCCACAGTGGTCATCTCGCCCCCGGCGCAATTTGGAAACCCGGCCGGGACTATGGCAAATGCGAGGCCAAGCGTCCAGAGCCTCTGCGGTCGGATGCCGCGAGATCCGCGCCAACGCTCGATAGCGACAAAACCCGACAAACACCAATCATATATGATGTGTCGGAATGGCTCATCAGGGACAAAATCTTGTTGATGCGGGCCGGACTCTGGCATAGCTTGTCGCCACATCGAGAGACATGTGCACAACATCTTGTGAGTGGGGGAACGGGGGCGCAGCTCCCCTCGCCCCGTTCCGGCCGACAACTGACGACTACGAGGGGACCATGCGCGTATCGCGTCACTTCACCAAGGCAGGGGAGCCGGCCTATGCCGGTATCGCGTTCCGCACCACCGCCAGCGAGATCCGCAATCCCGATGGCTCGGTGGTGTTCTCGCTGTCGGACATGGAGGTCCCCGCCGCGTGGTCGCAGGTGGCCTGCGACGTCCTGGCGCAGAAGTATTTCCGCAAGGCCGGCATCCCCGCCGCCACCAGGCCGGTGGCCGAGAAGGGCGTGCCGGTGTGGTTGCAGCGCCACGAGCCCGACACCGAGGCGCTGGCCGCCCTGCCCGAGAAAGAGCGCAGCCGCGGCGAAAAGAGCGCCCGCGAGGTGTTCGACCGTCTGGCCGGCACCTGGACCTACTGGGGGTGGAAGGGCGGCTATTTCGCCGCCGAGGCCGATGCCAGCGCCTTCCACGACGAGATGCGGGTAATGCTGGCCCGCCAGATGGGCGCCCCCAACTCGCCGCAATGGTTCAACACCGGCCTGCATTGGGCCTATGGCATCGACGGCCCCAGCCAGGGCCACTTCTACGTCGATCCCAAGACCGGCAAGATGGTGCGCTCGAAATCCGCCTACGAGCATCCCCAGCCCCATGCCTGCTTCATCCAGGGCATCGAGGACGATCTGGTCAACGAAGGCGGCATCATGGACCTGTGGGTGCGCGAGGCGCGCCTGTTCAAGTACGGCTCGGGCACCGGCACCAACTTCTCCAAGCTGCGCGGCGAAGGCGAGCGCCTGTCGGGCGGCGGCAAGTCGTCGGGGCTGATGAGCTTCCTCAAGATCGGCGACCGCGCCGCCGGGGCGATCAAGTCCGGCGGCACCACCCGGCGCGCCGCCAAGATGGTGGTGGTCGACGTCGACCATCCCGACATCGAGACCTTCATCGACTGGAAGGTGATCGAGGAGCAGAAGGTCGCCGCCCTGGTCGCCGGCTCGCGCCTCGCCGCCAAGCACCTCACCGAGGTGATGGCCGCCTGCCGCGAGTGGGATGGCCTCAGCGGCGAAGCCGCGTCCCGCGGTCTTGGCGATGGCGACGCCCGCTTCGACCCCAAGATCAACAAGCGCCTCAAGGCGGCGATCCTCGCCTCGCGCGCCGCCATGCTGCCCGAGAACTACGTCCAGCGGGTGATCCAGTTCGCCCGCCAGGGCTACCAGCACATCGACTTCCCGGTCTACGATACCGACTGGGATTCCGAGGCCTATCTGACCGTCTCGGGGCAGAACTCCAACAACACCGTCCGCGTCACCGATTCCTTCCTGGGCGCGGTGGCCGACGACGCCGACTGGGATCTGCCGTGGCGCACCCGGCCGGGGGTCAAGAAGACGCTCAAGGCCCGCGACCTGTGGGAGAAGATCGGCGAGGCCGCCTGGGCCTGTGCCGACCCGGGCATCCAGTTCGACACCACCATCAACGACTGGCACACCTGCCCG
>JACRFY010000085.1 GCA_016212565.1 Magnetospirillum sp.
CGACTATCCCAAGGGCCTCAAGGTCACCGACGCCGAGATGGACGCAATCGCCATCAACGGCTGCGACTTCCATCCAGAGTGGAACTACACCATCTCACCCCGAAAGCCGGATCGTGCGGTTGTTTTGGCGTAGATCCTTACGTCGAGACCGCCTGCCCGGCGCACCAGCCGCTCGACCACGCCCATTTGACCTTGTAGCCGCCCAGCCAGCCGGTGACGTCGACCGCCTCGCCGATCACGTAGAGACCGGGCACCGCCCGCGCCTCCAGGGTCTTCGACGACAATCCGGCGGTGTCGACGCCGCCCAGCATCGCCTCGGCGGTGGCATAGCCCTCGCTGCCGCTCGGCACCAGCCGCCAGGATTTGAGCAGCGCCGCCGCCTGCGCCAGACCGGCGTTGGACAGGTTGGCCATCACCGGATTGGGCAGATAGGCCTCGCCGAGCGCCTGGGCGAGACGGTTGGGCAGCACCTCGCCGAGCACGGTCTTCAATTCGGCCTTGGGCCGCCCGCTCCGGCGCTCGGCCAGCATCGCCGCGGCGTCGCGGTCGGGCAGCAGGTCGACGACGATCGCCGCGCCCTCGCGCCAGTAGGAGGAGATTTGCAGAATCGCCGGGCCCGACAGGCCGCGATGGGTGAACAGCAGCGCCTCGCGGAAGCGGCGCTTGCCGAGGCTCACCTCGGCGTCGAGGGAAATGCCGCTCAGGTCGCGCATCCAGGCCAGCTCGGCGGCGGCGAAGCGTAGCGGCACCAGCGCCGGCCGCGTCTCGGTCACCGCCAGGCCGAAGCGTTGCGCCGCGTCGAGGGTGAAGCCGGTGGCGCCCATCTTGGGAATCGACAGCCCGCCGGTGGCCAAGACCAGCGTGGGGGCGAAGAAGCTGCCGCGGTCGGTGTCGACGCGAAACTGGTCGGCCTTGGCGATCTCGGCGATGCGATGGCCGAGACGGATCTCGACCTCTGCCGCCCGGCATTCGTCGAGCAGCATGGCGACGATCTGCCGCGCACTGTCGTCGCAGAACAACTGACCCCATTTGCGCTCGTGGAAGGCGATGCCGTGGCGCCTGACCATGGCGATGAAATCCGTCGGGCCGAACCGCGTCAGCGCCGATTTGGCGAAATGGGGGTTGGCGGACAGATAGTTCTCGGGCCCGGCCCGCAGGTTGGTGAAGTTGCAGCGCCCGCCGCCGGAAATCAGGATCTTGGCCCCGGCCTGCTCGGCATGGTCGAGCACCACCACCCGCCGCCCGCGGCCGCCGGCCACCTGGGCGCACATCAGCCCGGCGGCCCCGGCGCCGATGACGATGGTATCGAACTGGAGCATGGTCGGCCTCGCGTTGGTCTTGCGCCGCAGAGGAGCACGGACGGACGGCGCAATCCAGTGGCACAGGCAAAATTACGGGAATTCCGGTGACAGTTCCCCCATGACACTGCCACCAACCCATTTCCGCCTGCCGATAACTCCCGCCGTCAGTAAAACGGGGTCAGCGTGCGTTCAATTCCCAGCAGCTTGCCAAGAAGATCGACAAGACGACGGAAACCGTTTCCAACATCGAGCGCGGCCATGTCCTGAGCACCTTGGGCACCCAGCACCGCATCGCCGTGGAATTGGCCGAACCGCTGGGGCTTTTTTCGCAAAGAAAAGCGACTGGAGTGCGCCAAATTATCCATGATTGTCTCACTGTCGGCTTGGTGGTTCGATCGCGTTCCCCGAGTGGTGGAGGAGCGAATGATCCATCGACTCCCCCCACCGGCGATCCCCGATCCCATCCCCACTCCCGCGCGGGCGAAGGGGCACCCAAGTCACCCACCCAAGTCACCTTGGCAACCCCGCTCTACCCCCGTATAACCGCGGGGATGCACATTACCTTGGTTGACGACTCGATTCCCTTCGACGGCTATGCGCCCTCCAACCGCCCGCTGGGTGGGGCGGAGAAGGCGTTCGCCTCGTTGCCGGGGGCGCTGGCGCGGCGCGGCCATACCGTGGTCGCCTACAACCGCTGCCGCTGGGGGATGATGGTCGAGGGCGCCCAGTGGGAGACCTTCGAGGCCCGCCGGCCGCTGTCGACCGATATCCTGATCGCCTATCGCAAGCCGGCGCTGCTCGAAGCGGTGCGCCAGGCAAGGCGGCGGGTGCTGTGGACCGCCGGTCCCGCCCGCCTGCTGGAGCGCAAGGCTGCCCGCCTGTATCTCGACGAGCACAAGCCGTTGCTGCTGCTGCCCTCGCTGGCGGCGGCGGAGGGCTTTGCGGCCAAGGGGCTGCGGCTGGTGGCGATGCCGGCGGCGGTGCGCTCGGAGTACCTCGCCGCCCGGCCCGAGCCGGCGCTGCCGCCGCGCGCCCTGGTCACCACCCATCCCGCCCACGGCCTCGACCGCCTGCTCGACCTGTGGGTGGAGCGCATCCGACCCGCGGTGCCCGATGCCGAGCTGCACGTCACCTCGATGTCGCTGGCCGCGGCCGCCGAGGGCGGGGCCGTCGACGAGGCCCTGGCCCCCTTGGCGGCCAAGGTCGAGGCCGCCCGCGCCCACGGCGTGGTGGTGGCGCGGCCCGAGGGGGACGCCTGGATGTCCGACAGCGTCCGCGCCGCCCGCGTCCACCTCTATCCCGGCCATGGCGACGACGTCACCGCCTTCACCCTGATGGAGAGCCAAGCCGCCGGCGTGCCGGCGGTGGTGCGGCCGCTGGGGGCGGCGCCGGAGCGGATCGCCGACGGAAGCAGCGGCTACGTCGCCCCCGACGACGACGCCTTCGCCAACCTGGCCATCCTGCTGTTGTCCGACGACGCGGTGCAAAAGGCGATGGCCGCCGAGGCCAAGGCGGCGATGCTCGGCCGCACCTGGGACGCGGCGGCGGAGCAACTGGAGGCGCTGCTGGCATGACCCGCCTGCTTCAGGCCATGGCCGGCGCGCCGCACGGCGGGGCCGAGGCCTTCTTCGAGCGCCTCGCTTTGGCCCTGGAGCGCGCCGGGGTGGCGCAGCAGGTGCTGATCCGCCGCGACCGGCGCCGGGCCGGGTTGCTCAAGGCGGGGGGCGTCGCCGTGACGGAATTGCCGTTCGGCGGTGCGCTCGACCTGTTCACCGGCTACGGCTTCCGCCGTGCGGTGGAGCGGTTCCGGCCCCAGGTGGTGCTGACGTGGATGAACCGTGCCACCCGCTTCTGCCCCCCGCATACGCCCGCCACCCCCTTCGTCCATGTCGGCCGCCTGGGCGGCTATTACGACCTCAAGTACTACCGCCAGTGCGACCATCTGATCGGCAACACCCCGGACATCTGCGCCTGGGTGGCGCGGCAGGGGTGGCCGGAGGAGCGCGTCCACTACGTCCCCAATTTCGTCGGCGAGGAGCAGGCCGAGCCGTTGCCGCGCGCCGACTTCGCCACCCCCGAGGGGGTGCCGCTGATCCTCGCCCTTGGCCGCCTGCATCCCAACAAGGCCTTCGACGTGCTGATCGCCGCCTTGCCGGCGGTGCCGGGCGCCCATCTGTGGATTGCCGGCGAGGGGCCGTTGCGCGGCCAGCTGGAGCAGCAGGCCGCGGCCCTCGGGGTGGCCGAGCGGGTGCGCTTCCTCGGCTGGCGCGAGGACGTCGCCGCGCTGTTCGCCACCGCCGACCTGTTCTGCTGCCCGTCGCGCCACGAGCCGCTCGGCAACGTGGTGATCGAATCATGGGCGCAAGGCGTGCCGGTGGTCGCCGCCGCCGCCGAGGGTCCGACGCAGCTGATCGCCGACGGCGTCGACGGGCTGTTGGCGCCGGTCGACGATGCCGCCGCCCTGGGCGCGGCGCTGACCCGGATGCTGAACCAACCGGGCCTGGCCGCATCGCTGGGAGCCGCCGGTCGCGCCGCCTACGAGGCCCGCTTCACCGAGGCGGCGGTGGTCGCCCGCTACCTCGACTTCTTCGCCAAGGTGGCCGGCTGATGTGCGGCATCGCCGGCATCGCCACCGCCGATGGTTCGGCCCCCGGGACGGAGGTCCTCGACCGCCTCGCCGCCGCCTTGGCCCATCGCGGGCCGGACGGGCAGGGGCGCCATGTTGCCGACGGCATCGGGCTGGTGCAGACGCGCCTGGCCATCATCGACCTGGAGGGCGGGCGCCAGCCGATCTTCGATGCCGCCGGCCGCGCCATCGTCGCCAACGGCGAGGTCTACAATTACCTGGAACTGAAGGCCGACCTGCCCGGGGTGGGCTTCGCCACCGGCTCGGATTGCGAACCGCCGCTGCACCTTTATGCCGCCGAGGGACCGGGCTTCGCCGCCCGCCTGCGCGGCATGTACGCGCTGGCCATCCACGACCGGCCGGCCGGCCGGCTGGTGCTGGCCCGCGACCCGTTCGGCATCAAGCCGCTGTACCTCGCCGAGGGGCCGTGGGGGCTGGCCTTCGCTTCCGAGCCGCAGGCATTGGTCGCCGCCGGGCTGGCCGCGGCGCGCGTCGATGCCCGGGCGGTCGGCGAGTTGATGCAGTTGCAGTTCACCACCGGCCCCGCCACCGCCTTCGCCGGCATCCGCCGCCTTGCCGCCGGAGCGACGGTGGTGGTGGAGAAGGGCCGGGTGGTCGAGGAGCGCCGCCTCGCCGCCTTGCCGGCGGACGGACCGTTGCCCGGCGATCTCGACACCCTGCTGTATCGCCTCGACGAGGTGTTGATGGAGACGGTCGAGTTGCATCAGCGCTCCGACGTCCCCTACGGCATGTTCCTGTCGGGCGGCATCGATTCGTCGGTGGTGCTGGCGATGATGGCCCGGCTCAACCCGCGGCCGGTGCTGGCCTTCACCGCCGGCTTTCCCGGTACCGGCGTCCACGACGAACGCGAGCATGCCCGCACCCTGGCCGCTGCCGTCGGCGCCCGCCATGTCGAGGTCGAGGTCACCGAAGCCGACTTCTGGGCGCTGCTGCCGCAGGTGGCGGCGGCGATGGACGACCCGGCCGCCGACTATGCCTGCCAGCCCACCTTCAAGCTGGCCCGCGAGGCCCGCCGCGAGGTCAAGGTGATCCTCTCCGGCGAGGGCGGCGACGAATTGTTCGGCGGTTATGGCCGCTATCGCAGCGCCATGCGGCCGTGGCCGTTCGGCCGGCGCATGCGCCGGCATGGCACCTTCGACGGCCTCGATATCCTGCGCGAGGCCCCCAGCGACTGGCGCGACGGCATGGCCCGCGCCGAGCGCGAGCAGGCTCTTCCCGGGCGGACGCGGTTGCAGACGGCCCAGGCGGTGGACTGCGCCGACTGGCTGCCCTACGACCTGCTGACCAAGGCCGACCGCTGCCTGATGGCCAACGGCGTCGAGGGACGGGTGCCGGTCCTCGATCCGGTGGTGGCCGCCTTCGCCTTCCGCCTGCCCGATCACCTCAAGGTGCGCAAGGGCCTGGGCAAGTGGATGCTGCGCCAATGGCTGGCCAAGGCCCTGCCGGCGGCGCGGCCCTTCGACCGCAAGCGCGGCTTCACCGTTCCGGTCGCCGAGTGGATCGCCGTCCGCCCGCAGGTGGGGGCACTGGTTGCCCGTCAGGCCGGCGTGGCCGAACTGGCCAGGCCCGAGGCGGTCGAACGCCTCTTCGCCGGTGTCGACAAGAAGACCGGCTTTGCCGCCTGGACGCTGCTGTTCTATGCCCTGTGGCATCAGCGCCACATCCTCGGCCGGCCGGCCGAGGGCGACGTCCTGGCGGTGCTGGGGAACGGGTAGGTTGAAGCGTGATGCCAAAAATGTGCATCACGCTTCAGGCATTATGGTTCCGCCCTCGCCGGGCGCGGCCCTCCGGCCGCTTGGCCGCTCGCTCAATGCTCGCAAAAGCGCCGCGTTGCACATTTAAGGTGCGGCGCTCTACGGCAACGTGCGGCCGACGCGGAAGCCGACGTTGACGTACCGGGAGTCGCGAATGCCCTTGTCGCGATAGGCCGAGCGGGTCACATCGCTGCCATTGGTGAACGAGCCGCCGCGCTGGGAGCGGGAGCAGGTCGAGCCCCCCGTCGCCGCGCTGCCGTCGGTCGGGGCGGCGGCATAGGTCTCGGCGTAGCAGTCCTGCAGCATCTCCCACACATTGCCGTAGATGTCGAAGAGACCGAAGGGGTTGGGCGCCTTGCCGCCGACCGGGTGGGTACGTCCGCCGGCATTGTCCCGGATCCAGGCGACGCCGGACACGCAACTCTCGGCGCCGCAGAACCAGGCGCCGCTGCTGCCGGCGCGGGCCGCATGTTCCCACTCGGTCTCGGTCAGCAGGCGGTAGGGGGCATTGGCGATCTTGCCGTTCAGCCACGCCACATAGGCCTGGGCATCGTCCCAGGTCACGCACACCACCGGGTCGCGGGGCGTTTGAGAAAAGCCGGGAGCGAGCCAATTGAGCCCGCCATCGACCTCCCATTTGGCGCCGGTCCAGGCCTTGCAGCCGCCGCTGTGGCTGCGTCCCGTCTCTTGCACGAAGGCGGAATAGTCGGCGACGGTGATTTCATGGCGCGCGGCGGCGAAGGGGCGGCGGACGCTGGCCTGATGGACCGGCTTTTCGTCGCTGTCGCCGTCGTTCGATCCCATGACGAAGCTGCCGGCGGGGATGACCACCATCTCCGGGCAGGTGGGACAGTCGCGGAACACATCGCCGGGATTGCGTGCCGAGGCCATCATCGGCACCGGCGTGGCGGTCACCCGCTCGTCGGCGATGGCGGCGGTGGTCAACAGCAGAAGCGGAAGCAGGACGCGCAGCATGGCTCCCCCACAGACAGCGGCGAGGGGATGCTACGCGAAGGGCGGCGGCGGTGCAAATCCCCTCTCCCGCCGGACGGGGCAGGAGAGGGGCCCGAAGCCTATTCCGATCCCAGCCCTTTGAAGACGTCGGCCATGCTGGTGTACTGGTCGTCGGGCATGCCGTCGAGCGCCTTGATCAGGTCCTGATTGGCGTTCTTCGAGCGGGCGTATTCGACGATCTTGGCCTTGTTGCAGGGGAAGTCGATCCCGGCCAGGGTCTGGGCGGCATCGTGCGGCATGGACTGCTTGGCGAGGGGCATCTCGGCCTCCTTTTCCCAATGGACGTCGTCACCTGCCAAACAGGGGGACGCATCGATGGGTTCGCCGCCTGCCCAAGAAAGCGGCCGCAGAGTCCATTCGCGCGGGACGCGGAGGAGCTCTTGACGCCAGCCGAGGCTGACGGGGGACGGGGGACAGGGGGGAGAAACCCGACCGCCTCATGGCAGCGCCAAGAGCAAGGGCATCTTGGCCGGGCGGGAGAAGGGAAACTTTGATTTTGGTCATTTGACCGCGCCGCCGGCGAAAAAACCGAATCGGACGCTCGATGCACAGACTCGCCGGGATCCGGGACTCGCCGGGATACGGGCCGCCGGCCGAACAGCCGGCGGCAGCACCCGGGTCAGAAACCTTCGCGCTCCAAACGCTTGCGCTCGAGCTTGCGAGCGCGGCGAACGGCTTCGGCCTTTTCACGGGCACGACGCTCAGACGGCTTCTCGTAATTACGGCGGAGCTTCATTTCGCGGAAGACACCCTCGCGCTGCATCTTCTTCTTGAGCGCCTTCAGTGCCTGGTCGACGTTGTTGTCACGAACGAGAACTTGCACGTTTCGTCACCGCTCCTCTACGCTGAAATAGTCCCCGTCGCACGGCAGGGATACCGTCCGGGAGAGGCTTCATAACACAACCTTACTGGGTTGGGAAGAGGGCGGTTTGGTGCAATCGGGACGGAGGCGATGGTGGAGCGCGAAGAATTGCAGGATCGGCTGATCGAGGCGGCGTTGCCGCACGTTGCCTTCGATGGCTGGTCGCAGCGGAGTCTGGCCGCCGCGGCCGACGATCTGGGCCTGGAGGCCGCGGCGGCGCGCCAGGCCTTCCCGGGCGGCGCCGCGACGATGGTCGCCCAGTTCGTCCGCCTTGCCGACCGGCGGATGGAGGCGGACATGGCGGCGGCGGAGCTGTCGGGGCTGCGGGTGCCGGCGCGCATCCGCCGCGCGGTGGTTCTGCGCCTGGATCGCTGGAGCGGGCATCGCGAGGCGGTGCGGCGCGCGGTGGCGGTGCTGGCCCTGCCATCCAACCTGCCCCTGGCGGCCCGGCTGGGCTGGGAGACCGCCGATGCCATGTGGCGGGCGGCCGGCGATGCCGGCGACGACCTGTCGCGGCTGGCCCGGCGGAGCACCCTGGCGGCGGTCTACACGGCGACGCTGTTCTATTGGCTGGACGATCCGTCGGAGGGCTGCGTCGACACCTGGGCGTTTCTCGACCGGCGTCTCGACGAGGTGGCGCAGTTGGGGCGGGTGCGGCGGGGGCTGAAACGCGGGGGGTGAGGCCGTCTACTCGCTGGCCACCGCTTCGGCGGCGTCGAGCGCCCGCAGCCGGCGCTTCTGCCGCCACCAGCCGAACAGGGCGACGCCGGAGGCCACGGCGACGAATCCGCCCAGCAACAGCCATTTGTTGCTGCCCAGCCAATCCTCCAGCGCGGTGCCGAGCAGGTAGCCGCCCCAGGCGAAGGTATGCGCCCACACCTGGGCGGCAATGAAGTTGAGCGCAAAGTAGGTCAGCCGCGGCACGCCCGAGATGCCGATCACGAACGGCGCCACGTTGCGGATGCCGTAGATGAAGCGGAACGAGAGGATGAACAGCTTGGGGTGGGTCTTGACCAGCCTGAAGGCCCAGTCGACCTTGGCTCCCAGCGTCGGCCAGCGGGCCAGCAGCGGCGTGCCGTACTTGCGGCCGATGTAATAGTAGAGCTGGTCGCCGCAGAAACTTCCGGCAAAGGCGAACAGGGCCAGCAACTCGACGTTGATGTGGGTGCTGCCTTCGGCGGCGATGGCGCCGGTGATGATCACCACCGTTTCGCCTTCGACGAAGGTCCAGACGAGAATGACCGGATACAGCAGGTAGCTGTACTGGGTCAGGACGGTCTGGACGAAGTCTTCCAAGGAGGTACCCGTGCTTTTTCGTGGTTGCTGCTAATTACCCGCAGCGGGTGGCTGGGCGTCAACGAGGAAATGCGGGCGTTACGAAAGCGTCATGTTGCCGACCCGTGGCCCCACCCGCCGTCCTTGCGCGGCGTCAGCCGGGTGACGTGACCCATCTTGCGCCCGGCGTGCGCTTCGGCCTTGCCGTAAAGATGCAACTTGGCGGAGGGATCGGCAAGGATCGCCTTCCAGCTATTGGCGTCTTCGCCGATCAGGTTCTTCATCACCGCATCGGAATGGCGCCCGGTACTGCCCAAGGGCAGGGCGCAGACGGCACGAATGAATTGCTCGAACTGGTCGGTCAGGCAGGCGTCGATGGTCCAGTGGCCGGAATTGTGCGGCCGCGGTGCCATCTCGTTGGCGAGGATGCGCCCGTCCCTGGTGACGAACATCTCCACCGCCAGCAGGCCGACCAGGCCGAGAGTCTCGGCGCAGCGCACGGCGATGGCCACGGCGTCGGCGGCCAGGTGCGGCGACAGCGGGGCGGGAATGGTGGTGGTGTCGAGGATGTGGCTGGTGTGGACGTTCCACGCCGGATCGAAGGCGGCCCACACGCCGTCGACGCCGCGGGCGACGATCACCGAGACTTCCCCGGCGAAGTCGACGAAGCCCTCGAGCACGCCGACCGGGGCCGAGCCGTCGGCGGCGGCGCCCATCGAGCGCCACGCCTCGGCGAGGTCGGTGTCGGCGAGGATCTTGACCTGGCCCTTGCCGTCATAGCCCAACCGGGTGGTCTTCAGCACCGCCGGGCGGCCGATGGCGGCCACCGCCACCTGCAGGTCGGCCAGCGAGCGCACCTCGCACCATGGTGGGGTGGCGATGCCGCCGTCGTTGAAGAAGCGCTTGTCGTGCAGACGGTCCTGCGCCACCTCCAGCACCCGCCAGGACGGCCGCACCGGCTTGGCGGCGGCGAGCAGGCGGACGCTGTCGGCGGGGACGTTCTCGAACTCGAAGGTGACGACGTCGACCGCGGCGGCGAAGCGGCCGAGCGCCGCGGCGTCGGTGTAGGCGGCCACCGTCGCCGCCGCCGCCACCTGGGCGGTGGGGCTGTCGGGCTCGGGGGTGAAGACGTGGACGCGATAGCCCAGCCGCGCCGCGGCCAGCGCCGCCATGCGCCCGAGCTGGCCGCCGCCGATGATGCCGATGGTGCTGCCCGGCGGCAGCGGAGGGGGAGGGGAATCGTTCACGGGCGGATGAGGGCGGTATTCTCGGGGTCGACCGGGCACTCGGCGACTCCGGCGGTCTGGCGGGCGCGCCAGGAATCGAGGCGTTCGGCCAGTCGCTCGTCCATCAGCGCCAGCACCGCCGCGGCCAGCAGGCCGGCATTGGTCGCTCCCGCCTTGCCGATCGCCAGGGTGCCGACCGGAATCCCCCCCGGCATCTGGACGATGGAATGCAGGGAATCGACGCCCTTCAGGGTGCGGCTTTCCACCGGAACGCCGAACACCGGCAGCGGGGTCAGCGCCGCCGCCATGCCGGGCAGATGGGCGGCGCCGCCGGCTCCGGCGACGATCACCTTCAGCCCGCGGCCCTTGGCGGCGGTGGCGTACTCGAACAGCCGCTTCGGGGTGCGGTGGGCGGAAACGATGCGGGTTTCGAAGGGGATGTCCAACTCCGCCAGCACCGCGGCGGAGTGGCGCATGGTGTCCCAGTAGGACTGGCTGCCCATGATGATGCCAACCAGCGGCGCCGGACCTGGTACGTTCGCCTGCATGACGGTGTCGCCCCGGGATGCGGAAAGCGCGGATTATAGGGATCGCCGCGCCGGGGGCAAGAGGGGTTTCGCGGGCAAAGCCGGCCGCCACGGTTTCCCGCAGCGGCCGGTCCGTCCTCGATACCTTGCCTTACTTGTCGAACGGCGTCGGACGGGGAGTCGAATCCGACGACGGCGGCAGGATCGGCATCTTGAAGCTCGGCTGATCGCCGGTCAGGGTCTTGAGGAAGGCGACGATCTTGGCGTTCTCGACGTCGGTGAACGCCTTGCCCAGCTGAACGCGGCCCATGGTTTCCACCGCCTGCTTCAGCGTCGCCGCTTCGCCGTCGTGGAAGTAGGGGTAGGTCAGTTCGACGTTGCGCAGCGTCGGGACCTTGAAGTTGAAGCGGTCGGCTTCGTCCTTGGTGACGCCGACGCGGCCCTCGGCCGGGCTGGTGGCCTTGTAGGCCTCGACCACGCCCATCTTCTGGAACGAGTTGCCGCCCACCGCGGCGCCGTTATGGCACGCGGTGCAGCCGGATTCCTTGAACAGTTGATAGCCGGCCAGTTCGTCTGCGGACAGCGCCTTGGCGTCGCCCTTCAGCCACTTGTCGAAGCGCGAGTTCGGGGTGACCAGGGTTTCTTCGAAGGCGGCGATGGCCTTGGTGACGCCGTCGATGGTCACCTTGTCGGAGCCGAACGCCTTCTTGAAGTCGGCGACATAGCCGGGGATCGACGACAGCACGTCGACCGCCAGCTCATGGGTGAAGGCCATCTCGCCGGGATTGGCGATCGGGCCGCCGGCCTGGGCCTTGAGATCCTTGGCGCGCCCGTCCCAGAACTGGGCCAGGTTCATGCTGGAATTCAGCACCGTCGGGGCGTTGATCGGACCCTTCTGCCAATTGTGGCCGATCGAGGTCTTCAGGTTGTCGGTGCCGCCCATCGACAGGTTGTGGCAGGAATTGCACGAAATGAAGCCCGACTTGGACAGGCGGGTATCGAAATAGAGCTTCTTGCCCAGCTCGACCAGATTGGCGTCCTTGACCTTGGGTGCCGCGATCGGCTGGATCGGCTCGTCGGCGGGCATGGCGGCCGAGGCGGTGCCGATGGCGGCGGCCAGGACCGCCAGGGACAGGGTTGCAGCTTTCAGCATTTTGGTTCCCCCGTGATGGACAATTCCCCCTCGATGGCCCATCACGATCCGGCCGAGAGGCGATGAGCTGTCCCGCTACCGGAAACGGGATCAACCGCCTACGGCATCGATTCGAACTCTTCTAATTAAAGAATACCCCGCCCCGAGCGCGTCGGCGTTGATGTGGATCAAAACTGTAATTATAGCAATTCCAGTTTGTACCTACGCCCCGGAGCGGATCGTTTGCATGCAACCTCTTGGCAATGGCACGGTGAACATGCCACCATCGCGGTCTCGAACTTCGACAGGGGTAAGGCCATGCGTAGGAGTTTGCTTGCCGCTATCGCGTTTTCAGCGATTATCGCCGCTACCGCCGCCCGTTCCCAGGATGCCGCCAAGGCGGGGGAGTACGACTATCTGGTGTTGGCGCTGTCATGGTCGCCCAGCTTCTGCGCCACCAAGACCGGCAAGGACGACGGCGAGCAATGCGGCGCCAAGCGTCCGGCCGGCTTCGTCGTCCATGGGCTGTGGCCGCAGTTCCAAAAGGGCGGCTATCCCGCCAATTGCGCCGCGTCCTCCGAGGTTCCGGGCAAGGTCGCCGAGCAGATCCTGCCGCTGATGCCCTCGCACCGCTTGATTCGCGGCCAGTGGAACAAGCACGGCACCTGCTATGCCGGCGATCCCGCCGCCTATTTCGCCCGCACCAAGGCGGCCTACGACAAGGTGAAGGTCCCCGCCGCCCTCAAGGCGCCGGACAAGGCGGCGACCATGGCCGCGGGGCAGATCGAGAAGGCGTTCCTCGACGCCAATCCCGGCCTGAGCGCCGAGGGTGTCGCCGTCACCTGCCGTCGTCCCCGTACCGCTCCGGCGGCGGCCGGCAAGCCGGCGGCGACGCCCGACAAGGCCAGCCTGTCCGAAGTGCGGCTGTGCTTCGACAAGGACCTGAAGTTCCGCGCCTGCGGCGGCCGGGTGAAGGACAGCTGCAAGGGCGACGTGCTGGTCCCGGCGGCAAAGTAGGCGGCAGCGTCGCCGCCGCCGCCCGCTTGCGATCCACTGGCCAGCCCTGCCGGGGGTGGTCAGTGGGTCTGGCCGAAGCCCTTCATCACGTCGGCCATGCTGGTGTACTGCTGCTCCGGCAGTCCCTCCAGTTCCTGCATCACCGTCTGGTCGGCATTCTGCTTCTGGGCGTGCTTGATCAGGTCCTGCTTCGAGCAGGGGAAGTCGATGCCCTTCAGCGAATGGGTGACATTGGCGGCGGAGCCCTGAAAGCCCGACGATCCACCCTGAGCCATGACGCCCTCCGTTCTTGCTCGTTAACGCTACCGGCATCAACCGGGAGGGGGACGGGTGGTTCCCGGGCCGTACCGACGTCGTGGCGGAGCGCCACCAACGGCGCCGTGGAACCACGGTGGCGGCGGTGGCGTTGACCGCATGGGACCCACGTCGGCCGGAGACCGTGCCATGCGCATGTCGCATCGCCTTGCCGTTCTCGCCTCGATCATCCTCGTCGTGTCCGCCTGTGGCGAAACCCGCGGCGAGCGCGCCCTCTCGGGAGCCGGAATCGGCGCCGCCGCCGGGGCCGGAACCAGTGCCATCACCGGCGGCAATATTCTTGGCGGCGCGGCCATCGGCGGCGCGGCCGGCGGCGCGGCCGGTGCCCTGACCAAGCCCGAGGACCTCAACCTGGGCAAGCCGCTCTGGCAACGTTAGGCCTTTGCGCACCGCCGTCATCCGGTTAGCATGGCCGATCCTCAATTTCGCGTGGACGCCCTGATGTGGTCGGAGATCCTGGTGGTGGTGATGTTGGTGCTGGTCAACGGCATCTTCGCCATGTCGGAGCTCGCCCTGGTGTCGTCGCGGCCCGGCGAGCTCAAGCGCCGGGCCGCCGCCGGACACCGCGGCGCCGCCACCGCCCTGGAACTGCTCGCCGATCCCAGCCGGCTGCTGTCGGCGGTGCAGGTGGGCATCACCCTGGTGGGCATCGTCGCCGGCGCCTATTCCGGCACCACCTTGGGCCGCGAACTGGGCGTCTTTCTGACCGAGGCGGTGCCGGTCCTGGGCGAGCATGCCGTCGAACTGGCGATGGTGCTGGTCATCGGCGCCATCACCTACCTGTCCCTGGTCATCGGCGAACTGGTGCCCAAGCGTCTGGCGTTGCGCCATGCCGAGGGCATCGCCATGCGGGTGGCGCCGGCCATGCGCATGGTGGCCGCCGCCGGGGCTCCGGTGGTCGGCGTGCTCCGCTATTCCACCGAGGCGATTCTGCGCCTGCTCGGTCAGGCCGACGCCATCGGCCGCAACGTCACCGAGGAGGAGGTCCGCGAGCTGATTGCCGAGGGGGCTTCGACCGGGGTGTTCGAGCCGGCCGAGAAGGAAATGATCGACCGGGTGATGCGTCTCGCCGACCGGCGTACCGGCTCGGTGATGACGCCGCGGCCGGACGTGGTGTGGCTCGACGCCACTCTGCCGGCCGAGGATATCCGCCAGCGCATCGCCGGTTCGCGCCACAGCCGCTTTCCCGTCGGCCGCGGCACCATCGACAACGTGGTCGGGGTGCTGGATACCCGTCTGGTGCTCGACGACCTGTTGGCCGGACGGGCGTTCGACGTCGCGGCGGCGGTGGTCGAGGCCCCGGCGGTGCACGAGGGCACGCCGGTTCCGCGCCTGCTCGACATCTTCCGCGCCAGCCGGGCGGCGATGGCCATCGTGCTCGACGAGTATGGCGGCGTCGAAGGCATCGTCACCGTCAGCGACATCTTCGAGGCCATCGCCGGCGAAATGCCCAATCTGGCCAGCGACGAGCCGGCGGCGGTGCGCCGCGACGACGGCTCGTGGCTGGTGGACGGCGGCGTCGCCATCGCCGAGGTCGAGGCCCTGACCGGCCTGGCCGGAATGGGGGCCGAGGGGGCGTACCATACCCTGGCCGGCTTCCTTCTCGCCCGCCTCGCCCACTTGCCGAGCACCGGCGAGCGGGTGGTGTGGCGCGGCTGGGTGTTCGAGGTCGTGGACATGGACGGCCGTCGCGTCGACCGCGTGATGCTGATTCCGCCCGCGGCGGCGGCGGAGACTTCGGGGAGCGGGATTTGACGGCGATGGTAGCGTTCCGGTTGACAGTGAGAATGGATTTCAGTCAATCTTGCACATAAGAATTTGCTGAATTGGCTTTTCGATGCCGCACACGCATGCCACGGTTCCGAAGTCGCTGGCCGAGGCCCACAAGGGGGAGCGGCTGCTGGTGGCCGCGGTTCCCGCCGGGCCGGCGGTGGAGCGGCGGCTGTGCGAGATGGGGCTGCCGCGCGGCGCCGAGGTCACCGTGGTCGGACGCATGGGCGCCAACGGTGCGGTGATCGTCTCCGCCCACGGGACGCGGCTGGTGATCGGTGCGGCGATGGCCGCGGGGATCGCGGTGACGCCGTCGAAGCTGGCCTAGATCCCCCGATGCACGCCGACGCCACCCTGGCCCTGATCGGCCGTCCCAATTGCGGCAAGACCACGCTGTTCAATGCCCTGACCGGCGAGCGTCAATGGGTGGGCAACTGGCCCGGCGTCACCGTCGAGGGCGTCCACGGCGCCTTCGAGCACCTTGGGCGCTGCCTTCAGGTGGTCGACCTGCCCGGCGCCTATACCCTGAGCGGGACCCGCTCGCTCGACGAGGAGGTGGCGGCCGAATTCCTGGCCGCCGGTCGGGCGCGGGTGGTGATCAACGTCGTCGACGCGGCGACGCTCGAACGCAGCCTGTACCTCACCGCCCAAGTGCTGGAATCGCAAGGCGGCGCCGGGGGCGTGCCGGTGATCGTGGCGCTGAACCGCATGGACAAGGCCGCTGCCGACGGCGTGACCGTCGACATTGCCGCCCTGGCCGCGGCGCTCGGCTGCCCGGTGGTGGCGATGAGCGTCGCCAGGGGCGAGGGCGTCGAGAATCTGAAGCAGGCCGTGGCGCTCGCCCTGTCGGACGGGCAGCCGCCGCCCTTTCCCGCCTACCCCGAGGGATTGCTGGCGCTGCTGGGCGGGGGCGGGGCACGCCGGCGCTGGGCCGCCATCCGCGCCGTCGAAGACGGACGCGACGAGGGCGCCCATGTCGACGCCCTGGCGCTGGGGGCGGCCCGCCACGCCTTTGCCGCCGCCGCGTCGCACCGGGCGGTGACCCGCACCCAGACCAGCCGGCGCAACGTCACCGATCGGCTCGATGCCGTGCTGCTGCATCCGGCCTTGGGAGTCCTGGGCTTCCTGCTGGCGATGTATCTGATGTTCCTGTGGACCATCAACCTGGGCGGCGCTTTCGTCGATGCCTTCGACGGGGTGGCGGGAGCGCTGTTCGAGACCGGGCTGGCGGCGGTGGTCGAGGGGCACGGAGCGCCGTCCTGGCTGGTTCTGCTCGCCGAGGGCGCCGGGCGCGGCGCCCGCACCATGGCGGCCTTCATTCCCCTGGTCGCCTTCCTCTATGCCTTCCTCGCCTTCCTCGAGGAATCGGGCTACATGGCCCGCGCCGCGGTGGTGATGGACCGCTTCATGCGCCGCATCGGCCTGCCGGGAAAGGCCTTCGTGCCGCTGGTGGTCGGCTTCGGCTGCAACGTGCCGGCGGTGATGGCGGCGCGCACGCTCGACGACATCGAGGACCGCAAGGCGACCATCGCCATGACCCCGTTCATCTCCTGCGGGGCGCGGCTGCCGGTCTATGCCCTGTTCGCGGCGGTGTTCTTTCCCGACAACGCCCAGGATCTGGTCTTCGCCCTCTATCTGATCGGCATCGCCGTGGCGGTGTTCACCGGCTTCGTCCTCAAGCGCACCGTCTTCTCCGGCGAGGCGCCGCCGTTGCTGATCGAGCTGCCGCCCTATCACTGGCCGCGCCTGGGCCCGGTGGTGCGTCGGGCGCTGGACCGGGTGGTGTCGTTCGTCAAGGATGCCGGCACGGTGGTGGTGCCGGTGGTGATGCTGCTGACGGTGCTCAACGCCGTGACCCTCGACGGCCGGGTGGTGCGCTCGGGCGCCGAGCCGCAGACGGTGCTGGCCGAGGCGGCGCGGCTGGCGACTCCGCTGCTGGCGCCCATCGGTGTGGCGCCCGACAACTGGCAGGCCACCGTCGGCCTGTTCACCGGCCTGTTCGCCAAGGAGGCGGTGGTCGGCACCCTGGCCGCCCTCTACGCCACCGCTCCGGGCGCGGCCGGGGAGGCCCCCAGGAGCGTGAGCGTCCTGGTTGCCGCTGCCCTGGCCACCATTCCCGCCAATCTCGGCGGGCTGTGGCAATCGCTGCTCGATCCCCTCGGCCTGGCCAAGGAGGTGCAAGCCGGCGCCGGACGCCTGGATGCCGGGGCGGCGCGGGCCTTGGAGAAGGGCTTCGACGGCACCGCCGGGGCCTTCGCCTATCTGGTCTTCGTCCTGCTTTACGCCCCATGCGTCGCCACCGTCGCCGCCATCCGCCGCGAGGCCGGGGGGCGGTGGACGCTGTTCGTGCTCGGCTGGACCACGGTGATGGGCTTCACCGGCGCCACCCTGGCCTATCAGGGGGCGCCGCTGCCGCGCCATCCGGGGGCAAGCCTGGCGTGGATCGCCGGCGCGCTGGCGGTGGTGGCGGTGGCGGTGGTGATCCTGCGCCGCCACGGCCGCATCCGCATCGCCGCCGGCCGCGCCTCGTCGTGCGGCGGCTGTCGGGGCTGTGCGCAGTCGCGGTAGGTGGTCTTGCGGCAATACACATCGATGTGTATTATCGGGCGGACGGGGAGAGTGTGGTGTCGATCAGCAGTCGCGAGGCGATCCGGGCAATCGAGGCCGATGGCTGGACCAAGGTCGGGCAGACTGGCGTCCGTCTCCGTTAGGATCAGCAGCCAAGGAGTCTCCCTATGAAGCGGTATTATCCGGCCGTGATCGACAAGGACACGGACAGCGACTACGGCATCAGCTTTCCCGACTTCCCTGGCTGCATCAGTGCCGGGGCGACGCCGGAGGAGGCCATCGTCCTGGGCACCGAGGCCCTGGCCGGTCATGTCGCGCTGATGGCCCAGGATGGCGATCCCATTCCCGCGCCCACGGCCTTGGCCGAAGTGACGTGGGAGCCGGACGAGCAGGTGGCGTTCGTTACCCTGATCCCGGTGGTCGTTCCCGGCAAGGCCAAGCGCATCAACATCACCCTCGACGAAAGCCTGATCGAGGAGATCGACGCCACCAGCCGCAACCGCTCCGGCTTTCTCGCCGAGGCGGCGCGGGCCGAATTGGCGCGCCGACGCACGGCGGCGTGAAGAGACGGCTGCCGACTGTTCCCCCGCCCGCGGATATGCTATAGCCACCCCCCGACGCAGCCTTTCCACCGCAGGGTTTCTTCGCCTATGGCCGGCCATTCCCAATTCAAGAACATCATGCACCGCAAGGGCGCCCAGGATGCCAAGCGGGCCAAGGTGTTCACCAAGCTGATCCGCGAGTTGACCGTTTCCGCCAAGTCCGGGCAGCCCGACCCGGCGGCCAATCCGCGCCTGAGGGCGGCGATCCAGGCGGCGCGGGCGGCCAACATGTCGAAAGACACCATGGAGCGCGCCATCAAGCGCGGCGCCGGCGGCGAGGCCGATACCAATTACGAGGAAGTGCGCTACGAGGGCTATGGCCCCGGCTCGGTGGCGATCATCGTCGAGGCGCTGACCGACAACCGCAACCGCACCGCCTCGGAAATCCGTTCCGCCTTCGCCAAGAGCGGCGGGGCGCTGGGCGAGACCAATTCGGTGTCGTTCATGTTCGACCGCGTCGGCCTGATCCGCTTCCCCGCCTCCGCCGGAACCGCCGAGGCGGTGTTCGAGGCGGCGCTGGAGGCCGGGGCCGACAACGTCGATTCGTCGGACGAGGGGCACGAGATCACCTGCGCCCCCGACGATCTCGGCGCGGTGCGCGATGCCCTGGAAACGGCGTTCGGCACCCCGGAATCGGCGCGGCTCGACTGGCGGGCCCAGACCACCGTTCCGGTGGCCAGCGAGGACACCGCCAAGACGCTGATGAAGCTGCTGGAAGCGCTGGAGGACAACGACGACGTCCAGCGCGTCCAGGCCAATTACGAAATCGCCGACGACGTCATGGAGCGCCTGAGCGCGTAAGGCTATGAGGGTGTTGGGGCTCGACCCGGGTTTGCGCGTCACCGGCTGGGGGATGATCGAGGTGGCGGGCAACCGGCTGTCCTATCTCGGCGACGGCGTGGTGCGCTCGGACGAGACCCGCAGCCTGGCCGAGCGTCTGGCGCAACTGCACCAGGGGGTCCTGGCGGTGATCGCCGCCTGGACTCCCGGCGAGGCGGCGGTCGAGGAGACCTTCGTCAACAAGAACCCGGAAAGCACCCTCAAGCTGGGCCAGGCCCGCGGCGCGGTACTGCTGGCTCCGGCCCTGGCGGGATTGCCGGTGGCCGAGTACTCTCCGGCCCGCGTCAAGCAGTCGGTGGTCGGCAGCGGACGGGCGGCCAAGGAGCAGGTGGGGATGATGGTGCGCACGCTGCTGCCCGGCTGCCAGGCCGCCGCCGATGCCGCCGATGCCCTGGCGGTGGCCATCTGCCACGCCCACCACCGCACGACGGCAATGCGGGTGGGGATGGGGCGATGAGTCGCTTTTTTTCCGTCATTCCCGCGAAAGCGGGAATCCATGGCTCGGCCGGTATGGCGCTTTCCGTGGGCGCATGCTTTGCCGACGCATGGATCCCCGCTTTCGCGAGGATGACGGAAAAGGCCGGGGACATGCTGCGATGATCGCCAAGCTCAAGGGCCTGATCGATTCGCTCGGCGAGGACTTCGCGGTCGTCGATGTCGGCGGGGTCGGCTATCTGGTCTCCTGCTCGGCGCGCACCCTGGCACGGCTGGAGACCGGCACGGCCGCCCAACTGCATGTCGAGACGGTGGTGCGCGAGGACGCCATCCTGCTCTACGGCTTCCTCGACACCGGCGAACGCGAGTGGTTCCGCCTGCTGACCACCGTCCAGGGGGTGGGGGCCAAGGTGGCGCTGGCGATCCTGTCGGTGGCGGCGCCCGAGCAATTGTTGCAGACCATCGCCGCAGGAGACAAGGCGCTGCTCAACCGCGCCTCCGGGGTGGGGCCGAAGCTGGCGGTGCGCATCCTCACCGAGCTCAAGGACAAGGCCGGCCGCCTGGCGCTGGGCAGTTTCACCCCCGGCACCGCCGCCCCGGTGGCGATGAGCGGTGGCGGGGCCAGCGAGGATGCCATCTCCGCCCTGGTCAATCTCGGCTACAAGCGCCTGGAGGCGTTCGAGGCGGTGGGCGTGGCCGGGCGTGAGCTGGGCGAGGGCGCCGATGCCTCGGCCCTGATCCGCGCCGCGCTGAAGACGCTGGGCAAGGAGCTGACGCGGTGAGCGATGAGCGCCTGATCTCGCCCGAGCCAAAGCCCAGCGACGGCGACACCCATTTCCGTCCCCAGGTGCTTGACGAGTTCATCGGCCAGCAGAGCGTGCGCGAGAACCTCAAGGTGTTCATCACCGCCGCCCGCGGGCGGGCCGAGGCGCTCGACCACGTGCTGTTCTATGGCCCCCCCGGCCTGGGCAAGACCACCCTGGCGCAGATCGTCTCGCGCGAGCTGGGGGTCGGCTTTCGCGCCACCTCGGGGCCGGTGATCCAGCGGGCCGGCGATCTGGCCGCGCTGCTGACCAACCTCGAACCGCGCGATGTCCTGTTCATCGATGAAATCCACCGCCTTAATCCCGCCATAGAGGAAGTGCTCTATCCGGCGATGGAGGACTTTCAACTCGACCTGATCATTGGCGAGGGCCCGGCCGCCCGGTCGGTGCGCATCGACTTGCCTCCGTTTACCCTGGTGGGGGCGACGACGCGCTCGGGGCTGTTGACGACTCCACTGCGCGAACGCTTCGGCATTCCTTGCCGGATGAACTTCTATACCGCCGCCGAACTGGAGCTGATCGTCGCCCGCGGCGCCCGCGTGCTCGGCTTCGCGTTGACCGCCGACGGCGCCGCCGAGGTGGCGCGCCGGGCGCGGGGAACGCCGCGGGTGGCGGGACGGCTGCTGCGCCGGGTGCGCGACTTCGCCGCCGTGGCCGGGCGCTCGCCGGTGGATCGGGCGGTGGCCGACGCGGCCCTGACCCGCCTCGAAGTCGACGCCATCGGCCTCGACGCCATGGACCGTCGCTACCTGCGCCTGATCGCCGAGAATTTCGGCGGCGGGCCGGTGGGGGTGGACACCATGGCCGCGGCGCTGTCGGAAAGCCGCGACACTCTGGAAGAGGTGGTCGAGCCCTATCTGCTGCAACAGGGGCTGATCCAGCGCACCCCGCGCGGCCGCATGCTGTCGGCCCTGGGATTCAAGCATATCGGCCTCAATCCGCCGCGCGAGGTGCTGGTGCAGCTCGATCTGCTGCGGCATGAGGAGGACGAGGAATGACCGTCTCCCATCGCCACCAGATCCGCGTCTATTGGGAAGACACCGATGCCGGCGGCATCGTCTATCATTCCAACTACCTGAACTTCGCCGAGCGGGCGCGCAGCGAATTCGTCCGCGGCCTGGGCATCCGCCAGTCGGACCTGGCCGCCGAGGGCTTCGCCTTCGCGGTGCGCCGGGCGGAGGTCGACTTCCGCAAGCCGGCCCGCCTCGACGATCTTCTCGAGGTCGAAAGCACGGTGGATTCGGTCGGCGGCGCCTCGATGGAGGTGACCCAGGTCATCAGACGACTTGACGACGGGGCCGAACTCGTGCGTCTGAACGTGCGGCTGGCGTTCATCAGCCTCGACGGACGGCCGGCCCGACTGCCGGCGAATTTGAGACAGTCATTGCAGGAAAGGCGGAACTGATATGGATCCGGTGCAAACGGTTCAGCTGGCCGGCTCGGTGGCCACCCACGACTTGTCGATGTGGGCGCTCTTCCTGCGCGCCGACATCATCGTCAAGGCGGTGAGGGTGGCCCTGATGCTGGCCTCGTTCTGGTGTTGGGCGATCATCTTCGACAAGTTGATGCGTCTGCGCGCGCTGTATCAGCGCGCCGAACAATTCGAGGAGGCGTTCTGGTCGGGTGGCTCGCTGGAAGAGCTTTACGACCGCATCGGCGCCCGGCCGCTGGATCCGATGTCGGCGATCTTCGTCGCCGCCATGCGCGAATGGCGCCGCTCGGCGGCCAAGGGCGGCACCGACCGCGAGCAGGTGCGGCTCAGTCTGCCCCAGCGCATCGACCGCGTCATGCACGTCACCCTGGGTCGCGAGATGGAGCTGTTGCAGCGCAATCTCGGCGTCCTGGCCAGCACCGGCTCGACGGCGCCGTTCATCGGTCTGTTCGGCACCGTGTGGGGCATCATGAATAGCTTCCAGTCGATCGCCGCGACCAAGAACACCAGCCTCGCCGTGGTCGCCCCCGGCATCGCCGAGGCGCTGTTCGCCACCGCGCTGGGTCTGGTGGCTGCCATCCCGGCGGTGATCGCCTACAACAAGATCTCCAACGACCTCGACCGCTACGAGAAGCGCCTGGAGAACTTCGTCGGCGAATTCGGCGCCATCCTGTCGCGCCAGCTCGAGGAGAAGGGCTGATGGGCGCCTCGGTCGGTTTTCGCCAAGCTCATTCGCGCCGCTTCCGCCCGGTGGCCGAGATCAACGTCACCCCGATGGTCGACGTCATGCTGGTGCTGCTGGTCATCTTCATGGTGACCGCACCGCTGCTGACCGCCGGCGTCCAGGTCGACCTGCCCAAGACCGATGCCGCGCCGATCAAGGGCGACGACCAGCCGATCTCGGTGACGGTCGACGCCAAGGGCGGGGTGTGGA
Organism: Magnetospirillum sp.; assembly: GCA_016212565.1. GTDB lineage: Bacteria > Pseudomonadota > Alphaproteobacteria > Rhodospirillales > Magnetospirillaceae > JACRFY01. The sequence continues at coordinate 22,476 of JACRFY010000085.1, forward strand.
TCCAGGAGACGGCCATCGAGCTCGACGCCCTGGTGCCGAAGATGCAGGCGATCATCGGCCAGAAGCCCGATACCCGCATCTTCATCCGTGCCGACAAGGGGATCAATTACGGCCGGGTGATGGAGGTGATGGGCACGTTGGGCTCGGCCGGCTTCACCAAGGTCGCCCTGGTCACCGAAGCCGGGACGGACGTCAAGCCGAAGAAGGGGCGCTAGGAACGGTCGATGCGGCGCGACGCTTTCATCTTTTCTGCGGCTTTTCACATCGCGATAGCGCTGCTGTCGGTGTTCGGCCTGCCCTATTTCTTCAGCGATCCGATCATCGAGGATCAGCCGATCGTCGTCGACATCGTGCCGCTGGGCGAAAAGACCAACCCGCCGCCGCTCCAGGCCAAGGAGCCGCAGCCCGAACCGCCCAAGCCGGAGCCCAAGCCCGAGCCGCCGAAACCCGAACCGCCCAAGCCCGAACCGCCCAAGCCCGAGCCGGCGCCGCCGAAGCCCGAGCCCGCGCCGCCGCCCAAGCCCGAGGCCGCCAAGCCCAAGCCGAAGGACGACCTTGCCGACCTGATGAAATCGGTCGACAAGATCAAGCCCAAGGACAAGCCGAAGGACGACCTCGACCAGTTGCTGAAGTCGGTGGACAAGATCAAGCCGGCCCCGCAGCCGACCGCCGCCGACAAGGGAACGCAGTCGCAGCCGCAGAACGTGCGCGGCTCGGCGTCGAACAATCCCATGGAGCCGGTGTCGATGACCGAGATCGACATGATCCGCTCGCAGATCTATCGCTGCTGGAACATTCCCGCCGGGGCCAAGGACGCGCAGAACCTGATCGTGCCGATCCGCGTCCGCCTGGCCCAGGACGGCACGGTCATCAGTGCCGACCATGCCGGCGACATGCTGCGCTACAACACCGATTCGTTCTACCGTGCCGCCGCCGATTCGGCGCGCCGTGCGGTAATGATCTGCAGCCCACTGAAGGCGCCGCCGTCCAAGTACGATCAATGGAAAGACTTGACGCTGCGCTTCAATCCGAAGGACATGCTGGGACCATGACCACCATGAAAACCATCCGTCTCCTCTTCGCCGCCCTCGCTTTGTTTGCCGGGGCGCTGGTCGCCGTGCCCGCCCGCGCCGAGCTGGTGATCGACATCACCCGCGGCCATATGCGGCCGCTGCCCATCGCCCTGCCCGAGTTCTTCGGCTCCGCCGGCCAGGAGGCCCAGGCCGGGCGCGATATCGCCCGGGTGATCGCCTCCGATCTCGAACGCTCGGGGCTGTTCAAGCCCATCGACAGTCGCGCCTTCATCCAGAGCGTGGGCAGCCTCCAGGCCTCGGTCCGTTTCCCCGACTGGAAGCAGATCAACGCCGAGGCGCTGGTCCAGGGCCGTGTCGAGGCCCAGCCCGACGGCCGCATCCGCGTCGAGTTCCGCCTGTGGGACGTGTTCGCCGAGTCGCAGATGGCCGGCAGCGCCTTCACCGTCGCGCCCAACGGTTGGCGCCGCGTCGCCCATCTGATCGCCGACGCCATCTACAAGCGCATCACCGGCGAGGACGGCTACTTCGATACCTCGATCGTCTATGTCGCCGAGGACGGCCCGAAGAGCAACCGCCGCAAGCGGCTGGCGATCATGGACCAGGACGGCGAGACCCATCGCTTCCTCACCGACGGCGCCGACATGGTGCTGACGCCGCGCTTCTCGCCGACCCAGCGCGAGATCACCTACATGTCGTATTTCCGCGGCAATCCGCGGGTCTACATCCTCAACATCGACACCGCGCGCCGCGAGGTGCTGGGCGACTTCCCCGGCATGACCTTCGCGCCGCGCTTCTCGCCCGACGGCAACACCGTCATCATGTCGATGGCCCAGGACGGCAATACCGAGATCTACACCATGAACCTGATGACGCGGCATAAGGCGCGTCTGACCAACCACCCGGCCATCGACACGTCGCCCAGCTACGCGCCCGACGGCAACAAGATCGTCTTCAACTCCGACCGCGGCGGCGCGCAGCAGATCTACGTGATGAATTCCGACGGCGGCGACGTGCAGCGCATCTCGTTTGGAGATGGCCGCTATGCAACGCCGGTATGGTCGCCGCGCGGCGATCTCATCGCCTTTACCAAGATGAAGGGCGGCGAGTTCTTCATCGGCGTGATGCGTCCCGATGGCTCCGGCGAGCGCCTTTTGGCCAGCGGATTCCTGGTCGAAGGCCCGACCTGGGCCCCGAACGGCCGCGTTCTGTCGTTCTGGAAGGAGACCCGATCCGACGAACGGGGCAAGGGCTTTTCCAGCCGTCTCTACACTATTGACCTGACCGGTGTGAACGAACGGATGTTGATGACCCCGGTGGACGGCTCCGATCCGGCATGGTCCCCCTTGATTCCCTAAAACTAAGTGAGTATAGTCCGCGCCGATTAGGGTTTATCCCGATGACGGGTTCAGCCCGTCGTCGTCCACGTGGGAGTGGGGGGCAGGTTCCGGAAGGAACATGGCACACCCGCTCCCTCGTCCCATCGGAATTGTCCATCCGCCGTCCATTGAGGGGGAGTCCTCAAATATGAAGCTTCGTATTCTCAGCCTCGTTGCCGCCGTCGCCCTGGTCTCCGCGTGCGAGTCCGCTCCGGAACAGAAGGGTGCCACCACCACCGGCGGTCAGACCGCCCCGCAGGCCGCGCGTCAAGTCGTCGCCGGCTCGGTCGAGGACTTCGTCGCCAACGTCGGCGATCGCGTGTTCTTCGACTACGACAAGTTCTCCCTGCGCACCGATGCCAAGGGCAACCTGGACAAGCAGGTTGCGTGGCTGAAGAAGTATCCCTCGTACAAGGTGACCGTCGAAGGTCATTGCGACGAGCGCGGCACCCGCGAGTACAACCTCGCCCTGGGTGAGAAGCGCGCCAACGCCGTCAAGGAATACTTCTCTGCCAATGGCCTGGGCAAGGACCGCGTCGCGACCGTTTCCTACGGCAAGGAGCGTCCTGCCGCCGTCGGTTCGAACGAGGCCGCCTGGTCGCAGAACCGCCGTGGCGTGACCGTTCTGGGCAAGTAAGCCCTAACGCGGTTACAGTCTCGATTGGGGCGCCCGCCCTTCCGATCGGTCCCCTGGACCTTCGGAACGGGCGGGCGCCTTATTTCTGCCATCCGCCGGCGGTACGTCACACCGTCGCTTCGACCCAACTTCGTCCGTCACGAGGTCCACCGTGAGACGCTTCGCCCTGCTACCCGTGTTCGCCCTGCTGTTGGCCGTCGCCAGTGCCAACCCGGCCGCCGCCCAATACGAGAACCGGGCGCTGAACGACAAGGTCGAGCGCCTTGAGCGCGACATGCAGACGCTGCAGCAGGCCTGGGCCCGCGGCGGCAATGCCCCGGTGATCTCGTCGGCCCCCGTCGCCTCCGCGCCCGGAGGCATGGCGCTCCGGCTCGACGACCGCGTCGATCAGCTGGAGGACCAGATCCGCCAGCTCACCGGCAAGCTGGAAGAGACCAACTGGAAATCCGCCCAGGTCGCCAAGCAGGTGGAGCGCCTGCAGGCGGATATGGAACTCCGCTTCAAGGAGATGCAGGCCGCCGCCGCCGCGCCCCAGGCGCAGCCCCAGCCCCAGCCCCAACTGTCGATGCCCGCTCCCGGCGGGGCGCCGTTGGCGCTGTCGGGGGCCAATTCCGCCGAGGGACCGGGCATGGCGCCGGGGCCCACCGCGCTGGGCACGCTGTCGGAGAAGGATCTGCGCAAGCTGGCGCCGCCGGCCGCCGCGCCGCAGCCCGCCGCCGTTCCGGCCGGCCCCAAGGATCCCCAGGTGCAGTACGACGAGGCCTAGGCCGCGGCGCAGCGGGGCGATTACGCCGCCGCCGAGAAGGGCTTCCAGGACTTCCTGGCCAAGAACTCCAAGCACCAGCTGGCGGGCAACGCCCAGTATTGGCTGGGCGACATCGCCTATGCCCGCAAGGACTTCAAGGCCGCCGCCGCCCAGTTCGTCGACGCCTACAAGAACAACCCCAAGCACAACAAGGCGCCCGACATGCTGTTCAAGCTGGGCTCTTCGTTCGGCCAGCTCAACATGAAGCCCGAGGCCTGCAAGGCCCTCGATATGCTGTTCCGCGACCAGCCCAACATGCCCGAGCGCGTCCGCCGCGCGGCGCTGGCCGAGAAGCAGAAGGACGGCTGCAAGTAGTCCACCGCCACCACCGCTCCCGCTTTCGCGGGGACGGTGGATGCGGCGGAGGAATTTCGGTCGAGGTCGGTCATGCCTGCGCCGCTCACCGCCGACGAATTTTCCGCGCTGATGGCGCCGCTGGAACCGTTCGAGCCGGCGCCGCGGGTGGCGGTCGCCCTATCGGGTGGCGCCGACAGCATGGCGCTGGCCTTGCTCTCCCACACGTGGGCGGTCGCCCGGGGCGGTACGGCGGCGGCGCTGACCGTCGATCATCGCCTGCGGCCCGACTCGTCGGCCGAGGCCGCGCAGGTGGCCGCCTGGGCGACGGCGGCCGGCCTGTCCCATACCATCCTGGTCCGCACCGGCGACGCCCCCCGCGGCGACATCCAGGCGGCGGCGCGGGCCGCCCGCTACGCCCTGCTGGAGGCGTGGTGCCGCCGCGCCGGCATCCTTCATCTGCTGCTCGCCCACCACCGCCACGACCAGGCGGAGACGCTGCTGCTGCGTCTGGGGCGCGGCTCGGGCGTCGACGGTCTGGCCGGGATGGCGGCGGTCGAGGAGCGTCGCTTCGTCCGCCTGCTGCGGCCGCTGCTGCCGGTCGATCCGGATCGCCTGCGTGCCACCTGCCGGTCGGCGGGACAGGCGTGGGTCGAGGATCCCTCCAACGCCAATCACGCCTATGCCCGGGTGCGCCTGCGCCGCCTGCTGCCGAGCCTGGCCGCCGAGGGGTTGACCGTGCCGCGGCTGGCGGCGACCGCGGCCCGTCTCGGCCGGGCGCGGGCGGCGCTGGAGGCGGAGGTGGCGGCGGCGATGGTCGAAGCGGTGGTCTTCCATCCCGCCGGCTTTGCCCGCCTGTCGCCGGCGGCATTGGCGGCGGTGCCGGAGGAAATCGGCCTGCGCCTGTTGGCCCGCCTGCTGGCCGGAATCGCCGGCAGCGACTACGGGCCGCGCCTGGAGCGGCTGGAAGCCCTGGCCGACGCCGTGCGCCGCGGTCTGTCCGCCGGCCGCACCCTGGGGGGCTGCCGGCTGGTCCGCGACGGGGAGGAGGTGGTGGTGGCCCGCGAGGCCGGCCGCATGGGGCCGCCGGTGGCCTTGGTCCCCGGCGCCGAGGCGCACTGGGACGGCCGTTTCCGCGCCCTGGTGGCGGCTGGGGCGCCGTCCGGCCTGACCCTGGGGGCGCTGGGACCGCGGGGCTGGGGGGATTTGCGGCGCTCCGGGTTCCGGCCGCCGCCCCTTCCGGGGGTGGTTCGTCCTACCCTTGCGGCGGTGTACGACCAGCAGGGTGTTTGCGCCGTTCCGCACCTGCGCTATAACCGTCGCCCGGGGACCCCCGACGTGCTGCAGTGGATCGTAGCCGAGCCGCCTTCTCCGTTGACGGTGGCTGGACGTTGCCTTGTCTAGGGCGGGGGCGTCATTATCTCTACGGGAACGCATTCCGGCGAAGGGGCCGGCGCCACCAAAGCGCCGCCGCCAGCCAAACGAGGAAGGGCCTGCACCTTGAACTTCGGCAAGAACCTGGCGCTGTGGGTCATCATAGCCCTGTTGCTCGTGATGCTGTTCAACCTGTTCCAGGCATCGTCGCCGCAAAGAGGGCCGGGCCAGACCGCATTCTCCGATTTCATGGCCGAGGTCGAGCGCGGCCAGGTCACCGACGTGATCATCCAGGGCCAGCAGGTCAGCGGTCACTTCGCCGATTCGCGGTCCTTCACCACCTACCTGCCGCCCGAGGCCAATGTGGTGCCCAAGCTGCGCGAGCAGGGCGTGCGCATCACCGCCAGCCCGGCGGTCGAGGACTCGCCGACCCTGTGGGGGGTGCTGGTGTCGTGGTTCCCGATGCTGCTGCTGATCGGGGTGTGGATCTTCTTCATGCGCCAGATGCAGTCGGGCGGCGGCAAGGCGATGGGCTTCGGCAAGAGCCGCGCCCGCCTGCTGACCGAGAAGACCGGCCGCATCACCTTCGAGGACGTCGCCGGCATCGACGAGGCCAAGCAGGAGTTGGAGGAGATCGTCGAATTCCTCAAGGACCCGCAGAAGTTCCAGCGCCTCGGCGGCAAGATCCCCAAGGGCGTGCTGCTGGTCGGCCCGCCCGGCACCGGCAAGACCTTGCTGGCCCGCGCCATTGCCGGTGAAGCCAACGTGCCGTTCTTCACCATCTCCGGCTCGGACTTCGTCGAGATGTTCGTCGGCGTCGGCGCCAGCCGCGTGCGCGATATGTTCGAACAGGGCAAGAAGAACGCGCCCTGCATCATCTTCATCGATGAAATCGACGCCGTCGGCCGCCATCGCGGTGCCGGTCTGGGCGGCGGCAACGACGAGCGCGAGCAGACCCTCAATCAGTTGCTGGTCGAGATGGACGGCTTCGAGTCCAACGAGGGCGTGATCCTGATCGCCGCCACCAACCGGCCCGACGTGCTCGATCCGGCCCTGCTGCGCCCCGGCCGCTTCGACCGTCAGGTGGTGGTGCCCAATCCCGACATCCTCGGCCGCGAGAAGATCCTCAAGGTGCATATGCGCAAGGTGCCGCTGGCCCCCGACGTCGAGCCGCGGATCATCGCTCGCGGCACCCCCGGCTTCTCGGGCGCCGATCTCGCCAATCTGGTCAACGAGGCGGCTCTGCTCGCCGCGCGGGCCGGCAAGCGGGTGGTGACGATGGCCGAGTTCGAATCGGCCAAGGACAAGGTGATGATGGGCGCCGAGCGCCGCTCGATGGTGATGAGCGAGGAAGAGAAGAAGCTCACCGCCTATCACGAGGCCGGCCACGCCCTGGTGATGTTGCGCGTGCCCCAGCACGAGCCCCTGCACAAGGTGACGATCATTCCCCGCGGCCGGGCCCTGGGCCTGACCATGGCGCTGCCCGAGCGCGACCGCCTGTCGCTGTCGCGCGGCCAGTTGAAGGCGATGATCGCCAGCCTGTTCGGCGGCCGGGTGGCGGAAGAGCTGGTGTTCGGCGGCGATTCGGTCACCACCGGTGCCTCCAACGATATCCAGCGCGCCACCGACCTGTCGCGGCGAATGGTCACCGAGTTCGGCTTCTCCGACAAGCTCGGCCCGTTGCGCTACAACGACAATTCGGAAGAGGTGTTCCTCGGCCACTCGGTGACCCAGCACAAGAACATCTCCGAGACCACCGCCACCATCATCGACACCGAGGTGCGTCGTTTCGTCGAGGAAGGCGAGACCACGGCGCGGAACATCCTCACCGAGCATCTCGACCAGCTGGAGATCATCGCCAAGGGGCTGCTGGAGTACGAGACCCTGTCGCGCGACGAAATCGACGCCCTGCTGCGCGGCGAGGCCATCGTCCGCAACGGCAGCACCTACGAGCCGCCCAAGCCGCGCGAACCGGGCCGCCGCAGTTCGGTGCCGTCGTCGGGGCCGAAGGAGCAGCCCGGCGGCCTGGGGCCGGAGCCCCTGCCGGGGCAGTAGGATGACCCGACCGGCATTCCGGCGTTCTCCCCGCCCACCGCGGGGAGACGTCGTTCCCGAAACCCTCTATCTGCTGCCCGCCGGCATCGTTGCCGGCGAGGCGGCGGCGGCGGCGGTGGTCGCCGGGACCGGCTGGCCGATCGCCGACGGCCCGCTGGCCTTCACCGCCGGGGCCTTGATCTGGCGCGAGGGCGGCACGGCTTGGGTGGC